>RZYF01000052.1 GCA_010014665.1 Candidatus Saccharimonadota bacterium
GTGGTGACCCACGTGGATATTACCTGGAACTCTTTTCTACCCTATTTAATCAATTTAACCGACAAACTCGAAGGTCTTGGCTTTCGGTATGTTGATAACGAAGTAATGGCACCAAAGGAGGTAACAGATGAAAAGTGATATAATCAAAGTAATGAAGAAAGTTGATGAGCAAATCGGTTACGATCTCAACGAGCAGGATATCGATGCAGTCTTGCGTTATATGAAGTTGAACGATCCTGAGAACGCTACGCCAGAAAGGGCGATACGCTTTTTGGTAACGTGGAAGAAAAGCCTACGTGAGCGTGATGTCAACAGTCCCCTTGAGACGGATCTCGATGAGTTCTATAAAGAATTTACCAAGACTGACTCAGAGTAATTGAATGTCCAGACTAGACTATGGTTATCGCTAATTACGGCCACCATAGCTATTGAAGCCTGGTGATGTCGATTGAGTAAATTCATACCCCTTTAGCTGACTGGAGTCTATGTCGACTACAAACTTAGAGGTATAAGTGTCGTCAGATATAGTTAAAATCTCCGAATTGCTTGTATCTGGCGTGTCTAAGTAAAGCCTACCGGGATAGGCGCACGATACAAAGTCGGACGAAGAATCATACCTGAGTGCAATCTCTTTCAACTCTTCGCAAAGAGCCTCGGTAAAATCCCCAGACCCGTCTAGGGCATTTTTCGCAGAAGCAAGGCGAGCTTCAGCCAGCACGACGGAGCTAGTATCTATACTTATAGGCTGCTCCTCTTCGGCGGTTTGACGGTTCTCAGATTGATAGAGTGCAAAAATGATAGCTATCAATACCAATACAATAATCGATACGATGAGCCCTCTCTTTCTAGGCGACATTTTCTTTTCTTGATCCATAAATCACACCTTTCCGATCTCAGCTTTATAGATGATAGGTATTTCCTTTTTATATTATATACTACGTATCTTATTCTGATGCCGGCACTCGAGTTCTGTCAATTAGCGGCTAACGCATCTCGTCAGTACGAGGCTCTAGAACGGTAATACCTTTGACGATTTTATATTAAGAGCCTTGAGGATAGACTCTAGTGTTTCGATAGACGGATTTGCTTCTCCACGTTCAATTTGTGCGTAGTGATTCGTACTTATGTCAGCTTTTTCGGCGACATCAGACTGAGTAAGGTGTTGCTTCTCGCGCACCTCTCGCAATTTACGGCCAATAATATGTAGTGAATTGTCGCTCATACTGTCTTAAGTATATCATTTTTGGGCGATTACTATTCACCTGGCAGCTTTCGGCGATGACGAGATGAGGCGGCCTTTTTATCAGCAGACTTCTTGGGCTTAACCGGTGAGCGTTTTACATCTTTACCTTTACTCTTTTCTGCCTCGTATTTTACCGCGTACTTCTTTCGTGAGTTATCTATGATTGTTTGTCGAGTTTTAACACCCGAGTCTCCCGCATCTTCTATTACTAGCGTTTCACCAGAGAGCGGCTCTTGCGACCTGATGGCAGCGATGCGTATGTAGTAGTTAAAAGCCGGTAAGTTAGCTATCTCTCCCTGTTCAATGTGTGGAGAAAACATTTGCAACAAAGCCTGTTCGTCAGCAGGGTTTCCCGTCCTAAAGCACACCACAGTTCCGACATTCGCTAAAATTACATTGACCATCCGTTGATCATCTTGCTGTGAGGTAGATTGCTCGGCCATGGTGAGGAAAAGTCTATACTTCCTACTCTCCGAGAGCATCTGGACAAATGACATAGTGGCAAAGTTTTGAAACTCATCGACATACAGGTAGAATGGCGCTCGATCCTGTTGTCTTATACGAGCACGGCGGAGTGATGCAAGTTGCAGCTTAGCGATCACCATCGTACCGAGCAGCTCAGAAGTATCCTCACCGAGTAGACCTTTTGAGAAGTTACAAATCAATATTTTTCGGTTGTTCATGATGTCGTCAAAATCAATCGTTGATTTTTCCTGCTCAATAATACGCTTTGCACTAGCCGAAAATAGAAATCGCCCAATTTTTGCCGTTATACCAGCCGCCATCTTGACTTGTTGCATACCACCAGCCTTACCGAACTCATTACGCCAAAAGCGCTTTAGGTTTTCGTCTTCTAGTACAGCGACGACTTTCTTGCGATATGTCGGGTCGTTGATTAAATCATAAACCGTAAATAGCGTAGCATTCTTTTGCGTTAATGCGGTTTGCACAGCGTTACGCAGCATATATTCAATACGATGACCGCCTGAATCGTCGTCTGAAAATATCTTTCGAAATATCGATACAATGGCTTCGGTGATGATGTCTTTTTCGCGTAGCAGCTCGTCGCCTTCTAGCTTTTCGTCAATCTCTAGTAAGTTAAAACCGATTGGATATGCAAGATCATCTGGGTTGAAATACACTACATCATCAATGCGGTCTTCGGGTACATATTGCAGAATAGTCTCTGCCATATCCCCGTGCGGATCTACGACCGCTACGCCTTTGCCATTTCTAATGTCTTGCACAATCTCGTATTGCAGCATGGTTGTCTTACCGCTACCAGTGCCTCCAATGACGTATTTGTGTCTTTCGCGCTCCTGTTCGGTTAATCCGATAGGTGTTACTGTGTTGTGATGAATATTCTGGCCAATAACCACATCAAATTGCTGACCCTGTTTTAGCGACACTGGCGCGGGCAATGTTCGACTAAGCGATGTAATGAGATTGTCTGTTTTGCTGACATTACTTGATGGAAAGTGATACAAACTCGCAAGCTCTGATGCAGCGAGGATAATACTCGATCGTCTCGTGATTGACGGTAGTCTACTGACCGCCAGTTTATGTCGTCGTGCATCTAGCAGTGGTATGCGTGTTTTTGTCTTCAATGACTGATACGGCGGCACGCTGTAACCATCAAGCACCGATTTCATAGCCGTGATATGCCTGCTTGCTTCCGAGCTTTTTACTAAAATACGGAGGTTGACCTGGAATAGTGGCTGCGTGACTTTGCGGTGCATGGTTTCCATTAGCTCTTGCTCGAAGGCACTAAGGGATCTAGCCGGCCGATCGGTTCGCATTACTTCAGACTGTTGTTGTACAGTTCGGCTTCGAGAGCGGTAATAGTCGGCGTAGTTGGATGTAGTGCCGACATATATTTCACTAGCTAGATCGGTCAATCCTGACGAGGCTTTGCCAAATACATTCAAGATTCTTCCCGCCCCAGCAAACTGTTTACTGCCAACTTGCTGCAAGATATTCTCATTGCTTAGAATCTTATGCGATAATATTTCTGCCTCGCGCATTCGCACCGGTGTTGCGACGAGTTGCAGAGTAATCTGCTCATCGTCAGATAAATGTGTCATCGCACCAGTCACATAACCGAGTGGATCGTGTTGCTCGAAGACCGATGTTAGTGTCAGCGGTAAGACATAGTGGCCATTTTCTTTGAATTCAATGACTTTATCTGCATCTGTACCATGGTAGTCAATCTCTTTTACTTTTGAATCTGGAATGTATGAGGTAATGGCCTTTTGGATGCTTTTCGACCGGGACTTCTCTAGTTGAAGTAGATAGCGGATACCTTCTTTTCTAGTCGATACAATCTCAAAGCTGTAGGTCGGTGAGCGTCCTAAGAATTTATCTTTCAGTGGCCTGGCGGCACGCGTGCCATGGATGACTGAAAATAACTGTTCGGTAGCTTCGGGTGTTTTGGCGATGCTGGATGGTGGTGTAATTTCTAGCCAGGTCATCTCTCTGCTGCGCAAGTGGCGACGATTTACGATCACCTGGAGTAGCAATAGTGCAAACAGGACACTGACGAGCGACGCAAGTGAAATAGCAACTATTGGCCAATACTGTAAGGCGGTGTCGGCGAGAGAGGTTTCGGAACCCATACGTCATCTCCTGGTTTACTATGTATGAAACTGTAGCGTGCGGCAGCTTCTTTACTAAAAGTACGAGTTGAAACAACATTAAGTTTAGGGGCATTCATTTCAGATACCTTCCATTCGCCGGTTGCCTCGTTGACAGCGATTACGTAGGCGACGTGGCCATACTTGCCGGTATCCGTCTGGTAGACCGCTCCGACTGCCGGTGTGCTATTGACGACGTAACCATCTCGTTTAGCATAATCGTCCCAGGTGTTCGCATTACCCCAGCTGGTCGGAATCGGACTACCTGCCCACTTGCGCATGGCGTACGACCACCAGGTGCAGTTACCCCACGCGTAAGTATTATCTGGCATCGGAGGCCCTATGTAAAAGCCCATCGTTTCGGCCGCCTCGGCGCTCGGCGTGTTGGCTAGCCAGTTGACTGTTGGCATGCCGAGTGAAAATACAGCCACGACCGGCAGGGTCAGAACGATAAACAGCGTTACAACGATAAGTGCTAATAGACGCTTCACTTTGAAGCCTATTGCAATAATTGCGAGAGCATCTCTCACGCGTATAACTCCGCTGGGTTGGTAGTAATTAGAGGATGCTCTTTGTCTGAAGCAACAACCTGGACTGCGACGTGGTTTTGGTCAGCGACAATCAGGGCGTCTCCGCGCTCGCAAGTCAATAGAAAGCTTTGTTCGTATTCACTAAGATTAAATTCACTGACCACGCCCTTGATGGTCGTGGTGTCTTGCCGCATCAATATTCGTAGTGCCGACTGTGATGCGATTGCCCGACCGTAGTCGCTCTTTAAGAAGTCATTGGCTTGTTGCGAGATTATTGATACGCCAAGATAGTATTTACGCGCTCGACG
>RZYF01000053.1 GCA_010014665.1 Candidatus Saccharimonadota bacterium
TAGATTATAGATTATGGATTATAGAAGAAGAACAAAGAAGTAATCAGAATATCGAATTTCAAAATAGACTCTTGATAGAAGATTTTAGATTTTGGGAATAAAACAGTATTTATAAAGATATGGAACACTTAAACACACCTAGACAAGCCATTCTTGTATCCAATATTCAATCCTTCTACTATCGATATACTCTACTTTCTGGTCGCTGCATTTCTTCTATAATCTATCTTCTACTTAATGCTCTTGTTTCTGGCACTCACACTTGACGAGTGCTAATTTTGTCGATACACTAGATTCACAAATGAACAAAGGAGGCAAAATAATGAGTACACCACTCAAACCACTGGCTGACCGTGTAGTCGCTGTCCGTGAGCAAAAAGAATCCAAAACCGCTAGCGGGCTATACCTACCAGAAGGCGCCAAAGAAAAACCGACATACGCTCTTGTAAAGGCGGTTGGACCAAAAGTCAAAGACATAAAAGTAGGTGACAAAATAGTTTTTAAAGAATATTCAACCACCGAGCTCAAGGTCAACGATGTTGAATATCTGGTACTCAAAGAAGAAGACGTACTAGCGACAATCGCGTAATAGAAATTAGATTATAGAAGTTTAACAGACAGTAGCAATTGGACGCTGATTTTGCGATTTCCTAAAATCCAAAATCCATAATCCAAAATCTACTCTCCAAAGGAGTTAACAAATGGCTAAAAAAGTATTTTATGATGACGAAGCAAGGCAACGCGTGCTCGGCGGGGCACAAGCTCTGTACGATGCTGTCAAAGTTACCTTGGGCCCCAAGGGACGTAACGTAGTTATCCAAAAAGGTTATGGGGGCCCTACAGTCACTCATGACGGCGTAACAGTTGCTGAAGGTATAGATTTGCCAGATGATGACGAAGCAACTCTGGGACACAAAGTCGGTGCCGAACTAATCAAACAAGCTGCTACCAAGATGAATAAAACAGCCGGAGACGGCACCACTACGGTTACAGTCTTGACCTACAACATTCTAAAAGAAGCTAATCGGCTAATTGCCGCTGGCCACAACCCGATGGAGCTACGCAAAGAAGTTGAAGCTGCTAGTGACAAGGTGATGGCTAGCCTAGAGAAAAAAGCTAAGCCAGTAGCCGGTCAACAAGTTGCTGAAGTCGCTTCAATTTCGGCTGGCGACACTGAAATCGGCAAGCTTATCGCTGGTGTGATCGAAAAAGTCGGCAAAGAAGGTGTTGTTACCGTCGAAGCTGGTAGAGGTCTCAGCATGGAAGCTGAAGTAGTCGAAGGTTTCACGTTTGACAAAGGCTATGTCAGCCCGTACATGACTACCGACACTACTCGCATGGAGGCTGCATACGAAAAGCCAGCCATCGTTATAACCGACGGCAAGATTAGCTCAGTTCAAGAATTCCTACCAATCCTCGAGAAGCTCGCCCAAGCTGGAAAAAAAGACGTTGTGCTAATCGCCGACGATGTCGAGGGTGAAGCGCTCGGTGTTTTGATTCTAAACAAACTCAAGGGTGTGTTCAACACCGTGGCAGTCAAAGCCCCAAGTTTTGGTGATCGCCGCAAAGAAACACTCGAAGATATTGCCATACTCACAGGCGCAACTGTTATATCGGGCGACCGCAATATCACGTTTGAAAACGCTGGCCTAGAAGTAGTCGGCTCGGCCCGAAAAGTTATCGTCAACAAAGACGAAACGACTATTATCGAAGGAGTAGGCGCCACAGCAGAAGTGAAAGATCGTATATCTCAGATTCTTGCTCAAGCCGAAGCCGCATCGAGCGAATACGACAAAGAAAACTACCAGAAACGCGCCGCCGCATTGTCAGGTAAAGTCGCCGTTATCAAGGTTGGCGGTGCAACCGAGACCGAAATCGACGAAAAGAAATTCCGCGTCGATGACGCTGTGGCTGCTACCAAAGCTGCATTGGCTGAAGGTATTGTCGCTGGTGGTGGTGTCACACTGGTAAATCTAGCTGACGAACTAAAAGGTTCCGATGCCGGCACTAGCTTACTACGCGAAGCTCTATACCAACCATTCCGTCAACTCATGCAAAACGCTGGCCTAAACGCCGAAGCCTTGTTGGCTAAAGTTCAAACTGCCAAACCAGGGCAGGGCATCAACGTCAACAAACCAGACGAAATTGTCGATATGACTGCTAGCGGTGTGATTGACCCAGTCATGGTCACCAAACAAGCTTTGCAAAACGCCGTGTCAATAGCTGCTACAGCCATGACTATGGGTGCACTTGTAGTCGATCTACCCGAACCAGAAGCTCCTGCCGCACCTGGTGGTGGCGGTGGAATGGGGATGTACTAGTAATCTTAGCCCCGTTATTAATCCCAGGATAAATCACTAATTAAAACTCACGAAAAAAGGCTGCCCTCGCAGCCTTTTTTGCAAACAAACTCTGTCTAAATAACCTATTTCAAGAATCTACTCCAAGAAACATCCTTGAAGTAGGGTGTTTTTCAAGATATGACAAGTGATATTAAGACGAGTGATTCCAAGGATGTTCCTTGGAAAATAAAACACATTATTTGAGAGCGCCTGGAAAAACGCGAATTCGGAGATAGAATTAGTGGATTCAAAAGAGTAGCAAATTCAAAACTAAGAAATAGAAAACCAATACGGTAGTCAACTTCTATTTCCTAATAGCTGTATTTAATGTCGGAAACCGCTAGCTAGCTGGTTTTGAAAAGAAGTCGATTTCTTTGATTACATCGAGTAGAGCTTGAGCGCGTTTCGAATCGTCCTCGATCGATTTTGCAGCCTCATGTATAGCAGGTATCAGACTTCGATCGTCAGTTGAACGGATTATTAGCAACAAGGTATCAAACTTTTCTTCTGCCGGCAGTGACAATTTGTCTATCAGCGGGCGCAGCTCGGTTAGGGCGTCTTTTTTGATGCTTTCTAAATTGCCACTGTCGCTCGATAAAGGTCCTGATAGAGGCGATAAAGTAGCTGGTGAAGCTGAAGGAGTAGCTTCTTCGAAATTGAGGTTAGTTGTCGAATCGACAAAAGACTCGGGTTTTATGCTGTCAATATCGATTACCGGTTGATCTGGAGCAACAACAGTAGCTACTGTTGAGCTGTCAGGTACTGTAGTAGGAGGCTCTGGGGCAACGGGTGACGTAACGTCTGGACTTTGGCCGGCCGCTGCTGCGCTCATATTATAATTCATATCTTCCAATACTTTAGCTAGTTCAGCGTCATCGGTCACAGGAACTGTTGATTTATCCATACCCACCCCTACTGTAAACTTATTATTTCTCTTATAAATAGAATAGCACATAGAGCTAATGCTTGTGAAGAATTGGACAGCGTAATGTTATTATAAGATGCATGGATATACTTGATTCACTTCCTTCTATAGAGCAGAGAGATACTAAAAACGCGCTTGGTATTGCTGCAAACGAGCCAAAACAGTTGTGTTATAAGATAGTTGTAGAAAACACAACTAGTATACCAACAATTAACAAAATAGTAGTTGCTGGCATGGGCGGTTCCGCACTGGCAGCAGAAATTGCTAAGGATTGGTTAAATTTACCTGTTCCTTTTATGGTCGTAAAAAACTATGAGCTTCCAGCCTACGTCGACGAACACACTTTGTTGATTGCCTGTAGCTTCTCGGGCAACACTGAAGAAACCTTGTGGGCTTATGACGATGCAAAATCTAGAGGTGCTCATATTGTTATAGCTGCTGGCAAAGGCAAGCTTCTAGAACTTGCCCAGCAAAACAACCATCCCTACGTTGTCATGACCTATGACGGCACTACGCCACGTATGTTTGTACTAGAGAACCTACGGGCTTTTATGGAGATATTCGTTGCTTATAAGATTGTACAAAACTCGGCTTTAGACGAATTGCAACAAATTTGCAATAAGCTATCGGATGTAGATGAGCAATGGGGGCCACGCACTCTTTTTGCCGACAATCTAGCTAAGCAACTAGCTTGGCAAGCAACCGGTAAAACCCAGGTAGTCTACGCAGGTATATTATTTCGTTCGATTGCTTATAAGTGGAAAATTTCTTTCAACGAGTCTGGCAAAAATATAGCTTTTTGCAACGAATACCCTGAGGCGAATCACAACGAATTTATAGGCTGGACTTCGCATCCAATTGAGAAGCCTTACGCCGTTTTCGATATTCGGTCTTCGTTTGATCACCCGCGAATTGCTAAGCGCTTCGAACTATCCGACCGCCTACTCAGTGGCAAACGACCCAAATCGACCATTATCGAGCTTCAAGGAGATAGCGTGATTGAACAGATGGTATGGGGTATTCTACTGGCAGACTATACAAGCACATATCTCGGAATACTGAACGGGGTTGACCCAGCTCCCGTACCTCTGATCGAGAAACTTAAAGAAGAAATGTCGAAGAGTTAGAGGTTTTACAAAATAACAGATCAGAGTTTATGGAATAACAAATTTCTGTTATAGATACCTGCCTTGCGACTCGTCTAGTTAAAGCAATAAGCTTTCTGATTCGAAAATCTAAAATCTACTTTTCACTGGTTCGGCTACTGATATTG
>RZYF01000054.1 GCA_010014665.1 Candidatus Saccharimonadota bacterium
ACGACGGTTGGCAGGCTGCCGTCTTCTGTGTAGCGCAAAATTCGCGCGACAGCGAGCATGCCTGGCTCGACGGCCAAGACTTTCAGTCCGGCCGAGGTTGCTGCTACTACGCAATTGTCGACGATCTTCTGGGGAACAGCGCACATGAGCGCGGTGGTTGACTCTTTGGTTTTGTTGGTGACTTCGTAGTCGATATATAGCTGGCCAACAGGTATCGGGACGTACTGGCCAGCTTCGGAGCGGACGGATTCTTCGAGCGAGCTCTCGGCTGTTTCGCTAACGGTTATGCTGCGAGAATATGTTCTAGATGTCGGTATGCCTATGACAACATGGTCGCTGTTGAAAGACCCTAGGGTTTTGCTCTCGGTAAGCTTTTTGAGTTGTTCGGATAGGTAGGCACCGTCACCATCTAGGCTAGTCGATAATTTTTGTGGATCGACATCGATAGAACCGTAGCCTAGAACGGTCCATTTTTTGGTGTCGACTGACATCAGTTTCAAGCTCGTGGCCGAGATATCTAAGCCGATGATTGGTCTGTCTTTGTGAAAATATTTACTCATTTATTTGATGCCCACTATTTCAGAATGATTATATCACAATAGTGGTAATGTATGTGATTGTTTGCTATAATTTCATCATATGGTGGTGTGGAAATGAAAAACAACGAAGCTGGGTTTACTATTGTTGAACTTCTTATTTCTATAGTTGTGTTTGTCATAGTATCGGCTTCGATAATAACCCTTTTGATAAGTTACATATCGATTTCGGGTTATGCTCAGTCGAAATCAGCTGCTATTTCGATTGCTACTCAGAAAATAGAGAATCTACAACAGTTATCCTATAACGAACTAGCGGTTGAGGGCGGGGCGATAGTTATTAGTGGCACTTCATTGCCCGCTAGCGAGACGGTTGAGCGGTCAAGTAAAAAATACACAGTCAAGACGGAGATTAATTATAGTGACGACGCATTTGATGGTTGCTATAGTTATTCACCAGAACAGATGACGACGCGCTGCGTCAATGGGCCGCCAGCCACCGGTAAGCCTATAGACAATAATCCCAGAGATTATAAGCTAGCCCAAGTAAGAGTTTACGATACGAATAATCGCATGCTGGCCACTTTGTCTTCTAGGTTTGTCGCAAAGGTCGCTGAGGTGCCGAGTGACGCTAGCATGATTGATGTCATGGTGACTGACTCGGGTGGAAACAAAGTAGAAGGAGCGGTGGTTAGACTACAAAACAACGCCATGTCTCCTAGCATCGATCAGTCCATAACGACTGACGCGTTTGGTTCAGCTTTGTTCATGGACGCGCCGGCAAGCGCAGCTCCAAACTACGTTGTCAGCGTAACAAAGCCAGGCTACAGTAGCTTGACTACAATCGCAGAATCTGGTGAGTTGATTCCAATCTATGGTAATACAACAGCTATACTACAGAGCGTTAGTAGGGTATCGTTGGTGATAGATCCCGTGTCGCCTAGTCGTAGTGTTCGAGTCACGGCAGTAGATTCAAATGGCCAGCCTCTTGTGGGCAAGACCATTACCCTAAAAGGTGGCCAGAAGATGTTTACAGATCAGGCGGATAGACAATTTTATTCATCGAAAACCGTCACGACCGACTCTAGTGGGGTGGTAGTTGTAGGTGGCTTGCAACCCGGCAGTTACTATGTTGACTCAGCCGACGGGTATGTGGTAGCAGCTCATTCGGCCGTATCTGGTGATAAATTTTATCCCTTCTATATACCACCAGGTGACTCACCGCTATCTGGTATGAGCGTTATGCAGGATATAAAGGTGTATATTAGCTCAAATTCCACTCAAGCTGCTATTCATCGTATAACTCCGAATTCAATTTCTTTGGCTTCAGGGGGTTTGGACGATATTGCAATTTTGATTGAGGGGCGCAATTTATCTGGCGCTACGGCAGACTTAGTGTGTGGGACGAATACTTATACGGGTATATTAACACCGTATAGCGTCGACATAAACACTACCATATCTCGTACTTTTGATTTACCTACAGCCAATGTAGGAGCTTGTCAGCTGAGGGTAACGTCTTCAGGCCAGTCAACGATTCAGGACTCGCTAGCACCAGACAATAAAGGAGCTTTCTATGTTGGGCCATGATACGGAAAACCAGAGAGGTATGACACTCTTAGAAGTTATTATCGTTATGACAATATTCTTGATTATATCTACCATCGTTTTATCTTTTTTTCCGAAAACTGTAAATGATTTTTATAAAATTCAGGCAACAAATTTTGTAACAGTCGAGCAAGTTAGAGTGCTTGATAGGATAGCGCAAGTCCTGAGGGGTAGTGCCAATATATTAAACGCTCAGCCTAGTATCTTGACTACTCATGCCTATTTTTGGCCAAATGACGAGAAGCCTTCAAGGGTTACATATAAATACGATGCCGCATCTAAAACAGTTTTAGTAGAATGGATACCAGCTTCGGGTTTAGCGCCTAGCTATACTTATAATTCTGCTGATCGGAAAACGGCAGTTTTGCTGAGGAATATAGAGTTGACTGAAGATTTATTTAAGTACTATGATAAAAATGGTGGACCAGGTCCGTTCAGTCTTGCGAGCTATAAAAACATATCTAAAATTACTATATCATTACACAAAAAACACACCACAAGCGGTAATATTCAAAGCACAAACTTGCAAACCTCTGTAGTGCTCAGGAATATGAAAGGTATATTCTGACATGATGAACACCGACCCATCTATGATCCGCGATCAAAGAGGCTCAATGATCCCACTGTTGATAGTTTTTATAGTTGTAATTGGAATAATTAGCATGTCGGTCGGTGGTGCGATAGTAGCAACATTTACGTCAGTAAAAACTAGTGAACAGAGTGCTCTGGCTTTAAATATTGCTGAGGCTGGAGTTAATTATTATGTGTGGCACTTAAATCACGACGGATCAGATTTGAAAGACGGCAATCCTTCGGCAATATTGGGACCAGATGGGTATGGGCCATTTGAGCATGATTATCGGGACATGACCGGTAAGGTAGTTGGTAAATATACACTATATATAAAACCTACGTTAGTCGGATCTTCGGTAGTAGTAGTTAGATCGATCGGCGAGGTCGATGGAATTAGGCGTTCGGTTGACGCTCGCTTGGGGGCAATGTCTTATGCTGCCTATGCTGTGGCTGGTAACCAAGCGCTGTGGTTTGGTAATAATGAGACTGCAAATGGCCCAGTTCATTCAAATGTTGGCGTTAAGATGGACGGCCCCAGTACAGGTACTGTATCTAGTGCAAGCACCAGTTATCTAGTGCCTTCCAACCACGGTAATGGCAGAAATACTATACAACCTGGTGTATGGTGTGATCCTACTGTAACTAGTCCAGTAAACTGTAATACCCGCAATAAATCCAACTGGTTATATCCAACAGCAAAGCTTGACTTTGTGCGTTTGTCTAGCGATATGTGTGACCTCAAAAAGCTTGCGACTAGCCTGAGCGGCCCATCGGCATGTGATGCACTACCATCTAGGACAGAATCATATGTGCCACCAATCTCGACAAATTACAACAGAAATACCGGCTATCTCATAGAACTTAACTCAAACGGAACCTATAGACTGAGCAGAGTTACTAACGAGCGTGATAAACGGCCTGCGGCCCAGGCCCTCACTACTGTATTGATCGCCAACAACATCCCTATACCTGCGAATGGGGTTATTTTCGTAGAAGACAATGTTTGGTTGAGGCGATCAAGCAACGCGGGGTTTGACGGGCGCGTTACGATAGTCGCAGCACGTCTTTCTGGTTCGGCTACCGGCAATTCTGACGCAAATATAGTGTTTGCTGGTAGTGTTACATATGCAGATCAATACAACGGCGATGATGCGATTGGCGGTATTGCTGAAGGATCGGTCGAAATAGCGCCGTACGCCGGGGTACCTTTAGAGATACACGGAGCTTATATAGCGAAATCGGGTGATTTTGTCTATCGACAGAGATCACGAGAAGACAATACTTATACTAAAGGCTGGGTGAATGGTGTAGAAAAATTTCGATTCTTTGGATCAGTGTCTGTTTATGGAATGTGGACCTGGTCATACTTTGGTTATTCTTGCAGTAACGAAAATTCTCCACAATGTTGGCAAGGGTACAAATGGACCGAAACAGCTTACGATGAGAACTTACGCTATAATCCTCCGCCGAGCTTTCCTCTGACCGATACGTTTGAAGTGCTTGCTTGGCGCGAAGTTTTGGTGCGTCCATAGGGTGTGTATGGTATCTCCTCCGAGGAACCTCTATTCTGTAAACACAGCCAGATCACTAATGATATTTTAGCGGATCGCTTAAGCGCATAAATAAGAGAGTTTCGAGATTGCTCCATGCCTGTTTTTCTATAGATAAGATTTCATGAATAGCTAAGCTACTTGTATATAACATAACGCAAACAAGAAACCAGCTATCATTCTATTAGATAGCTGGTCTATGGGCGTTCTAGATAAAATTACTATGCTAGTTAGCGCTTTTCTTGACGTAT
>RZYF01000055.1 GCA_010014665.1 Candidatus Saccharimonadota bacterium
GTGTCAATCTTTTTAACTTCGGTCATATAATGCTCCACATTATTAGGTGGTATATAGGGGCGTTTCCGCCCCCTCTACCGTTTTACTATGAACTTGCGAGTGGTTCGTATTCGCCAGTAGTCTCGTCAAACAGAGTAAACTCTGTCAGGTCACCAGTGCCAACATAGACAAGCGCACCAGTTACAGCTTCAGGCTGTACATGAGCAACTACAGGCAATGTCAGGACTTCGCCAGGTGTAAATCTAGCTGTAAAGTTTTGGCTCAACAGAACATTAGGGAAGTACCAGTCATCGTCGCTGTTACCGTCACACGTCCAGTGAATAACTAGCTTTGCAGGTTCGCGTACTACACAAGCGTTTCCACCAAATACCGTCTGTCCAGCCACTGTTGGGCGGTCAGTTGAATTGGTTGAAAGCTCAGGGTAGACTTCGCGCAATAGTGCGCTTGTAAGTACCATCGTGAATGCTACTCGTGGCTCATCGTACGTTTCGCTAGGCTTTGTGAATGTACCGGCAAATGTCGGGTTAGACACAGATCCCTCGTCACCAGTGACGGCGACTTCTTCGGCTAACATTTCAGCAGGTATGCGAACTCCACCGTAGCCAGCTCGGTAGATAGTCACATCTACTTTTCCAGATTTTGATTGCATAATTTTATGCTCCTTATTTAGTTAATTGTATACCGTACTTCACCACTGATAACTCGTACCACTTTGTCTTGCTCATCTGTTCCGACGTTTTCAACGCCAGACACAGGTGTCAGCATAACTTGTGTATATTGAGTTAACGAATGAGGAGGTACGGTCGGAAGTTCGCAAGTATCACCATAGGCTGATTTAATACGCTCTAGTATCGCCTCTAGCTTCTGTGAACCTGTGATTTTGTTTGTGTAGCGTGAGTAAATGTCAAAGGCTTGTATGGTCGTATTCAGGCGCGATACAGATGAACCGCGACTTACTACCCATATACCGTTTTTTGGCTTGCCATCAGAACCTAGTGGCGCGACTTCCCAGAATATATCTGTGTCTAGCGTGCCAAAGCCCTGCTCTTCTAGCCATTTAGCTATGTGTAGCGTTATCATACTTTGTTTCTCCAGTATTTACTCAGATTGCCGCGAGCTATTCCGTCCGCAGCTTTTTCTAGCCAGTGACTTTTTGCTTTATGCTCAAAGTACTGCCTACGCGCGTATGGTACTTTACTACCACCAAAAGATACCTTGTATCCGTCAGTGACAGGCGATACCTTGCCGCTATTACGCAATGCGCCAGTATCTATCGGCGCTATAACTACCGAACGGCTCTGTATGTCCGTTGCCATTTCCAGTAAACCAGCTTGTATGCCTTTTTCAGTCATACCGTCCCAGTTAGCCTTGATGGTCATTTTAACTGGCATCAACATACTCCGAGAAGTCAGAATCAACTAGCGTCAGCGTGTAGTGTTCACGATTGCTCGGTACAACGTCTAGGAAGCTCTCTGTGGGCTTTATATGTAGCGTTGCGCCTTGCTCTACGTTTTCGCTCGTATTAGCGCGTATAACGCCTGTACGAAGCTTATACACGCCATCGGCCATGTACTCCGCTGTGATAGTCTTACCGGCCACACCATCGGCTAGGCGCAAGAATATGTATGGGGTGGTATCAAATACGTCAAAGACGCTAGGGCCGCCGTCGGCGTATACATCGCCGCCAGTCACGCCAATTATGCGATAATCACGCCCGCCAATTCTTACACCATGGCCGATAAGTATGTCTTCCACCTAGCAACCTCCGTGCGATACGTATGGGACTTCACACATACTATACTTTGCGATAATGCCGCCGAATTGTTTTGTAAACTCATCGTCTAGTACCACGCTATTGTCCAGCGATATGCTAAAGTCCTCTACGCGCTTCTGTGTTACTGCCGGGTCAAATTTGTTCCTCTTAGTAATAAGATTAAACAGCCCTGCGAGTACTAGCTTTAGGTCACTCGGTAGCGTAAAGCCCCAACTAGCGTCGACGGTAATCTCTGACGCTGTGTCAAAGGTAGTATCGAACACGAGCGAGTTATACCAGTTAGCATTCCGTTTATCCCACTGACGCGCGGTGTAGTTAGTAACAGCAACGCCGTCAACTTTTACCTCATGCACATCAGTGAATATATCCGTAAATACTGTCGAGTACTCTTTACGAGCGTCGAACACTCGCACCTCTGATTTTTTACAGACAGGGGTGCAAAGTATCGACTCTAGGTTTTGTTTTGCAATGTCAAGGTACAGCTCAAAGTTTGCACTCTCTTGAGTAGTAAGGGGTCGCCCCAGTAGGCTTGCTAATTGTTCAGCGGTCATATTGGTTTAACCCCTTTCAGATTAAGAGCTTGCGCCGTTAGAGATTGCAACACCTGCTTTGAGGGCAGTCAAACCACCACCGACCCAGATTTCTTGCAAGAACTCGTTCTCGTTAGTCTTTAGGGCAAAGTTAGTGAAGCTCTCGATAGTGTTGTCACCGACAGTTTTGTAGTTAGCAGGTGTAAAGATGTATGCGTCATTGTCTGCGTCATCTTCCATCCAGTCAGGTGTAACAAGTGCGCTAAATCCGAAGACTCGTGCAATGTCTGTACCAGGTTGGAACAAGTAACCACCGTTTACGCCTTGCTGTGTGAGTACGTCGATAACGTAATCAGATTTAGCAACAAGCATTTTAGAACCGTCAGCTTTAACAGCAGCAGAAGCCTTTAGTAAGTCCTCGTATGCATTGCCAGTACCAACGTGAGTCGTAGCGAATACGCCAACAGCTGCGTCAGACTTAATGCTTTCAAAGCTAGAGATTGCATAGTCGCCAGTACGGCCATCGCCGATAACGATTGCGCGTTCAACTTCACGAACAATTCGCTTAGGAAGTTCGCTAAGTACGTAACGGAGCAATGCGCCAGTCGAACGCTGTTCCTTGATAACTTCGCGTGGAAGTACAAGGTACTTGTATACAAACTGTGGTCGGAGTGTTCGAGCCTGGAGAGTAATAACTTCCTGAGCCTTAGTAGCTTCCTCAGCGCGGTTGTAGCCTTTAGCGCGTGAATCTTCACCAGTTACAGTGTCACGTGCAGCGGCATAGACATCTAGGCCAGTCTTGTTGACTGCGTTCCAGATTTCGCCACCTTCTTTGAATGCGTCCTCGATAGCCTGAATAACAGCAGGTGGGAGCAGAACTTCAGGGTTAGTGATACCCATGTTTACTTCAAGTGTTTTTGTCCATGCATTCTTAACGTCAGCAGGCTTGCGGCCAGCGTTTGCCATCAGAACGTTTGCAAAGTCCTCAAGAGCCTTAGGGCTTTTGATATAGTTGTCGTTGACTGCAGGCGCGACTGGAGCGGTTGCAACAGCTTGTACCTGGTCTTTTACAATGTCAGTAACTTCCATAATAGTTTCCTCTTCGACTGATTGTTTAGTTTCCTCTGTAGCGGTTTCAGTCACTTCCTCTACTTCGGTTGTGTCGTCTGTTTCAGCTTGCGCTTTGACTTCGGGCGCGGTATCATCTGAGGTCGATTGCTCAACATCATCTGTACCAGCTTTTTCGGTTGTATCGGTAACATCTGTCGCCTCTACTTCCTGTTCCAATTTGGCTGCTAGGTCAGCTAGGGGCTGCTTTACCGCCATTTGGAACGCCAATTTACCATTGAACGCGGCATTGATCGCGTCAGATAGTTTTGTTTTTGCTTCGACTGCTTCGTCAGCGAATCCAAGCTCAACAGCTTCATCTGCGCTCATCCACGTTTCAGCTTCTAGTAGCTCTCGCACGCGTTCCTCAGTGAGTCCGCTACGGTTTACATAGATCGGCACAATGCTTTTCTCAATGCCATTCAGCACTTCGATAGATTTTGCCAATTCGTTTGCGTCACCTGCGGCCATCACCCAAGGTTTGTGTATCATCATCATAGAGCCGGGCGACATGATAATCTTGTCACCAGCCATAGCAACGACACTCGCGATTGAGGCAGCTAATCCGCTAATTCTTACGGTAATATTAGCAT
This sequence comes from Candidatus Saccharimonadota bacterium, assembly GCA_010014665.1. GTDB lineage: Bacteria > Patescibacteriota > Saccharimonadia > Saccharimonadales > Saccharimonadaceae > JAPUDS01. The sequence continues at coordinate 4,005 of RZYF01000055.1, forward strand.
TCAAGTTTGTCAGAGCGTCATAGATTGCTAGTCCTGCGAATACGTCACCACCTCCGCTGTTTATCACGACGGTCAAGTCACGACCCTCGAACTGTTTCAGCTCGGCTCGGAACGCGGCAGGCGTGACTTCATCGCCCCACCATGTTTCGCTTGCAATAGCACCCTCTAGGATTAGCTCTGCGCCATCACTCTCTACAGAGTTTTGGATTTTCCAGAACTTATTCATGCATTACCTTTTGTTAAAGTTTGCTTTGACTTGCGCTCTTATGAGCTTTGCTTGTCTACTTATAATTATAGTAGATAGGATTTTTAAATAATCATTACCCTGCCACCCTGATATATAATATTAACCAGTCATAGCAGTTCAACAGTTACTAACTTATAGCTCCCTATCTTTCATGCCAGCGTACATGCCCT
>RZYF01000056.1 GCA_010014665.1 Candidatus Saccharimonadota bacterium
ATGTAAACGGTGGATGAGGTTGTCAGCGACATAGCTTGGCCAGCGGCCTTCTTGACCTTTGAACTGCTCGTGAATGAATTTGATCGTTTCGTTTAAGAACGTGGCGGTACCAACGGCAGGGTCTAGCAACTGCACGCGGTGAAAGGTTTTGTCGATAATAGATGTTTTTGTGGCGCGAGTATTGCCTTCTTTAACAACTGACACTTCCTGACCGATATCAACTTGCTTGGTAAATGTCTCGTCACTTGCAAGGCCTTTAGCGATGCTAAAATCCTCACGTAGAATCTTGTCGACGTGACGGACGATAAACTTTACGACCGGTGTCGGTGTGTAGTATGCGCCCATTTCTTTACGAACTTTCGGGTCGTATTCTTGCAAAAAGTCTTCATAAAAGTGGATGATGGGGTCTTTGACATCGTTGGTAACATCCTGGATGCGGAGGTGCTTGTGCACGATCTCTTGTACATTGCTGACGCTGAAAATCTCACACAGTTCGTCGACGATGTAGCCAAGGCGCGTATCGAAATTCGGCCCGACGATGTGGTCGAAGAAATGCTGTAAAAATGGGTTACTCTTAGGTACTAAATCTCGCGCTTCTGAGCGGGTAAAGCCGTCGGGCGTATTGTCGCCGTAACGAGCAACAAAAAGCCCGTAGACGAGCGTCTGAGCATACATATCGGCAAATTTCTTTGGCTCAAGGTCGTGGACAAGGAGTTTTGTCATCATGTCGTAGATTTTTGAAAGCTCTGAGCTGTCAATGTCTTCGCTGGTTAGGTATTCGGCGACGTTGTCGCGGATGCGGCGGGCTTTGCCACCCATGATTTCCGCCAGGCGCTTACCGCTTTTTATGCTTTCTGGCGTTTGCTCGAGAAAGTCTGCTAGCTCGCGGACAAGCCGGATGCCGTTTTCCTCGGTAAGTATCAGTTTGCCATCTTTGACTTGGCCGAGGCTGATGGTTTCGTACTTTTCGCCGTTACGGAAAAACGGAATTCCAAATAATCTGTTAAAAACAGGTTGGCGTATCCACCATAACGCTGCATCTGGTTGGATTTTTCGGTTTTATCTAGGCTGACAGTAATGTCTTTAGCTTCGGCGTACCCTTTGATGATTTTGTTGTTTGATTTCTTTAAGAATACAAAGTCAGGAGCACCGTGTTCACTGTGCTTTGGGTCATTAACAGCTACGACGTCTTCAAAACTGCTCATAAGGGCTTTGAGTGCTGGACGGTAGGCGTGTTCAATAGCATGACCGCTTTCGAACTGCTCGCGTACCTCATTTAGATATTTCAAGACAAGAGCAGTGCGGTCGGATTCATTCATAGTTATACAATATTATACCTGATATCAGTGTTTATTCCTCAAACTTCAGAGGCAGACTATGAAACGTTAACGGATCGTCCCAGTCTACTTCGTAGGGCTTGAGCCATACTTTTTTGTCACCAGTTAATAGACGCTCGGTTGTAGTGGTAAATATTTCAAAGTCTGGCAGCATATTGGCCGTAAACCGCACGACCCGCTTTTCGGTACTGTTGTTACCGCAAACTAGTAAGAGGTGTGGGTGGGTCACATCATCATGCTCATCGGCGTAGTCGTCGTATTGGTTGACTCGTTTGCGTATCTTCCAGCTCTGGTGGTAGGCTGGAAAATATTCCACGAAGTAATCTGGTATTGAATCCGTTTTACCGACAAGTTTTGCGTATGGTGGCGGCGTCAGACAAAACTCGTTGCCGTCCTGAAAGTATTTGGTGCATAGTTCAAACTTTCCTGTGTATGATTTGAATAGCGTCCGCACAAGACTTGTAAGCAACATTTGTTCATCAATCTGTTCGTCAGTGTAGTCTTTATTCTTGTAATGCAACTGCGTGCGTTCATAGCCCCGATGCTTCATGTACCGTATGCCAAGCGGGGCTAAATAGTAGATAACTGGCCGTTGCCTAAAACGATATGTCTTATCGTACAGCTTAACTACATAACCTTGATCCACTAATACACTTAAACGTTCATAAATTGTCGATCTATCTTTACCTATAATATCTGCTAATAAATCACTACTAATAAATCTGTATTTCAACATGTATAACAATAACAACTCTTGATTACTGGAAACCTTATACCTAGTCTTTGGCTCGTATCGCTTCATGTACTTTTTACCTTATATGTATATATAAAGGAAGGAGAGAAAAAAGAAAAGAGCTAACAGGGGTAAAATGAAGGATAAATACCGAACATGCATAGTGGGGATTTTATGCGGCAATTTTAGGCATGAAAGGTATTGAAACTATCCCTATTTAGGTGCTATACTATTCCTGTAAGGGATAGTTACATAACCAACTTCGAGGGTAGAAAATGGCAAGAACTATAGGCTCAAAGAACAAACCGAAACCTGTTGAAGAAGGCGTATTTGAATACACGCTTGAACAGCGCTTGAAGATTGTAGCCGACCTTGTCGTTGAAAGGATTATTGAAGACCAAAGCTTTGGCCAGAAGATAGTGGACATTTTAGGGATAGGAGCAAATGATGTTACCGAGCGAAAATAGGCAGCGTCATGGCCTGCTCGCTATCCGCGTGTCATCTGGCAAGCAGAAACGCGACGGCGACTCACCCGAAGAACAGCGCCAGCGTGGCGAAAGCCTGGCGCTAAGCCAAAATATCCATATCGTTGACGCCGTGGTATTGGTCGAATCAGCTTCGCACGAAGAGCAACCCATGCAGGCCATCGTTGAAAAATGCAGAGAAAACCCCGCAATCGAAGTAGTGCTGATTAAGGCAATCGACCGCTTTACCCGCGGTGGATCGGGTGCATATATCAAGCTTAAAGAACAGCTAGACAATCTTAACGTTAGCTTGATTGATACGTTTGGTATTATCGACAGTCGACGAGTGAACACACTGGAACATACCGGCTTTAAATATTACTGGAGCGACTACAGCCCGTCATTCAAAAGCGAGATACTTGAGGCTGAGCATGCCAAAGATGAGCTACGCGACATTATGACGCGTATGATTGGCGCGGAAATCCGCTATACGCAACTTGGCTACTGGATGCGTCAGCCGCCATACGGCTTTACGAGCGAAACTGTTGATACCAATCATGGCAAGCGAGTTATCTTAACGCCTCACCCAGAAGAAGCGCCGTTTATACGCCGTATCTTTGAAATGCGAGCCCAGGGAATATATAGCAGCCAAGAGATCGCCGATAAAATCAATAAGCTCGGCTTCAAAACTCGTACCTCCTATGTGCGGGATAAATACGACCGCTCCAAGATTAAGCGAGTGGTTGGCGGTCGGCAAATCGATGTAAAAATGATTGACCGCATCGCTCATAGTCTCATTTATGCGGGTGTCATTAAAGGCAAATGGACAAACGATAAGCCAGTGAAAGCACAGTTTGACGGCCTCGTGTCCACTGAACTGTTTAACCGCGCAAATCACGGCAAGCTCAGTATAGAAATCGGCAGCAACAAAGAAGTAACTCTACACCACAAGCAACCACCAGAGTGGCAACTAGTGAAACAGTCTATAAATCCTGATTTTCCGTTCAAGAAAGTAGTCAGTTGCCCCGACTGCCGAAAACCGTTAAGTGGTAGTGCTGCACGCGGTAAGCTGGGCAAGTACTACCCTGCCTATCACTGCAGCCGTGAGAATCACTATTTCCGCGAGCCACAAGCGCAGTTTGACGCAAGGATTGAAAACGTCATCAAAAACTTAGAGATTGCCCCAGAGCACATCGACACACTGCTAGAAATGATTGCGGAATCGTGGCGCGCCCAGCAACAGCAGACCATACAAGATGACCAGAAGCTATTAGAGCAACGCCAAGCCTATGAAGCGCAAATAAGGGTGACGTTAGACCGTATGAAAGTATTGACCAGCGAAACAGCCATCAAATACATGGAAGAAGATATTGTAAGTGCAGAAAAACAAATCAAAGAGTTAGATCATCAACTTGCGAATAAACGCGATAATTCCGTCGATATCGAGCTTGTGTTGCAATACGCTAGGTACCTGTTGAAACACCTGTCGGATATCATGTTCGGCCTCCGTAATCCGATCCGAAGAGCTGCCTTTTTCGGGATTATGTTTAACGAGATGCCAAGCTATGCAGATTTAGATTTTGAAACCCACAAAAATAGCCCGCTACCAGGGGTAAACGGACTATTTCGGTGCATCCTTGATGCAAAATCTACTTCTGGAGGGCCAGCGGGGACTTGAACCCCGGACACCCTGCTTAAGAGGCAGGTGCTCTAACCAGCTGAGCTACTGGCCCATAGTATGTTTTTGGAAGGTGCGAGTGATGGCGTCGACTCTAACCCTTAACTTTATCCGATGGTTAGAGCACCTGGTGCTTATTGACTACTTACTCGGCGACAAGCGCCTC
>RZYF01000057.1 GCA_010014665.1 Candidatus Saccharimonadota bacterium
GATAAATCTAAAAAACCTACCAAAAAAACAGTCAAAAAACCACTTAAACGCTGGCAGAAAATTACAATTGTCGTGTTAATTGCGCTTCTAGTTTGCGGACCGATAATTTTGGGTGAAGCACTACGTTTTACATATGATAACTCAGCTCAAAGTGCAACTGATGATCTTGAGCAACTAGTTCTATCAAAAGTAATGGTAATTCAAAAAAGTGATGATTTGAATCCGGATCAGCTACAAGAGTTAGCAGATGACGTAAAAAATATTCGAGACAGGACATGTGCCGGTGGTATGGTTGATAATGCTGCATCGTTATATCCTCGCGCCAAAACTGCTCATGAAAAATGTTTGGAAGTACGTCGCAAATTTGCTAATCTGACAGCGCCGCTACAAGACATAGCCACACAGCTGTCATATCTAGATAAACTTAGGCCTATAATTGAAGCTGTGGCGGTCGGTAATGAAGATCAATACGCCGTGATTTCGTCACAACAGGAAAATTGGAAAAATACTAACGGACGTTTAGAAGATCTTATACCGCCAACAAGTTTTATTGAAATTCATACTTCTTTGACTGAGCAAAGCAATAAGATTGCTGGATTATGGACCAAGATTTCTCAGGCTTATGACGTTAAAGATACGGTTGCTTTTCAAAATACCGAATCAGAATTAGGAAACGCATATGAAGATTTTCGTATTCATAGTATTGAGTTCAAGGCTACTATAGCTGATACGCAGGCTAAAATAACTAAAGCCTATAACGCTACCCAATAGTATATTTGGAGTAGTTTGATGATCTATTGATCGACTACAGTCAGGCATGATATAAATCGTAACTCAATCTTGACATCAAGGGCTAAAACCGGTACACTTAATAGGTTACTTTTAAGTTATATTAAGTGTTCTTGGTACGTCGCAGGGTCCTCCGACAGGGGTAGAAACCAGCGAATGCCAAGTATTTTAAATGCTCGAAATCTGGTCATAATTTGTCAGATACGAGATAGGGAAAGGGACGTAGATGAAAACTCTACTCGGTACCAAAGTTGGTATGACCCAAATCCTCGGCGAGGATGGTGTTGCAATACCTGTAACACTAATCAAAGCCGGCCCAGTCACTGTTACTCAGGTGAAAACCGTCGAATCCGATGGCTACACAGCAGTGCAAATTGGGTATGGAGAGGGAAAGAACCTGAGCAATGCCGTGTCCGGTCACGTTAAAAAAGCCGGCGTAACACCAAAAGTTATTCGTGAGGTTCGCCTGGACGAAGTTGGTGAACAGAAGATCGGCGATAATTTCGACGTCAGTATTTTCGAAGTCGGCGACAGTGTCAATGTAACTGGTACGAGCAAAGGCAAAGGCTTTGCTGGTACGATTAAACGCCACAACTATAATCGCCAGCGTAAAACTCACGGTGGCAAGGGTAACACTCGGAAAGTCGGTTCAATCGGCTCGATGTACCCACAAAAAATCTTCAAAGGAAAAACAATGGCCGGACATATGGGCCATGAACAGGTAACTGTACGTAATCTAACTGTCGCTTATATCGACGTTGCCGGAAGTGTCCTAGGAATCAAAGGTGCAGTTCCAGGACCTCGTAAAGGTATCGTGACAATTAAGGGAGAGGAGAAGTAATATGGCTGAAAATACGAAAACGACTCTTCCTAAAGAGATTTTTGCAGTTGATGTAACGAACCATGAGCTGTTAAAAGTTGCGTATGATACCTATCTGGCAAACTCGCGCAGTGCGGCTGCCAAGACTAAAAAACGCGGTGAAGTCAGCGGTGGTGGTAAAAAGCCATGGAAGCAAAAAGGCACTGGCCGAGCACGTTTCGGTAGTTCCCGTAACCCTATTTGGCGTGGTGGCGGTATAGCATTTGGACCAACAGGTGACCAAAATTATACTAAGAAACTTCCAGTTGGCGCCAAACGCGTAGCACTTCGCCAAGCACTTAGCTTAGCAAATGTCGCTAAAAAAATCGTAATAATTGACGATTTCGCACCAAACGGCAAAACCAAAGATACAATCAAGTTACTTTCTGATAACAAAATCAATAACGAAGCACGAGTACTACTAGTTGTGGACGCCAAAAACGACGCAATTCGTCGATCTACAAATAATCTAAACCAGATTAAGGTAGTTAGCGCTATGTACTTAAATGTCTTCGATATCTTAAACGCTGACAACATACTTATCGGCCGTAAGGCCCTAGCTGTAGTCGCTGAATGGCTGAAAAAGGAGGACAAATAATATGATTGCAACTCCACGTATGTCCGAAAAAGCCTACAATAGCGCTCAATCCGGCACCTACATATTTAACGTTCCGATGAGCGCCACAAAAGCTGAGGTTTCTACTAGTGTTGAAGCTGATTTTGGCGTCAAGGTAGTTGACGTAAGATTAGTCGTAGCCAAGGGCAAATCTATTCGTTCCAGTCGCGGTAAGCGTGCGCAACCGGCTATCGTTAATCGTTCAGATAAGAAAAAAGCTTACGTTCGCTTGGCTGAAGGTGAAAAACTGAATCTCTTCAACGAAGATGAAGCCAAACAGGAGAAGAAGTAATGGCTATTAAACAGTACAAACCAATTACGAATGGCCGTCGCGATATGACGAGTCAGGATTTCTCTGATATTACGACCAAGAAACCGATTAAAAATCTTTTGAAAATTAAAAAATCAAATGCTGGTCGCAATAACAAGGGTCGCATTACTACTCGCCATCGTGGCGGTGGTGTTAAGCAATTCTACCGTTTACTCAATCATCAGTTGGCAGACGGTATCGAAGGTGTAGTTGAACATATTGAATACGATCCGAATCGTAGTGCGCGCATTGCTCGTCTAAAAGATCAGCACGGTCAATATCATTACATCGTAGCGGCTAAAGGTATGACAGTCGGAACCAAGGTTAAAAGTGGCGCTAGTGTTCCAGTTGAAACTTACAATCGCTTGCCATTAGCCAAGATTCCAACCGGAACACAGATTTATGGAATTGAGCTTCAGGCTGGCAAAGGTGCCCAAGCAGTTCGCGCTGCCGGCACGAAAGCCCAACTAATGGCAAAAGAAGGTGACTATGCGCTAGTTCGTATGCCTTCTGGTGAAGTTCGCAAATTCCGTCTTGAGTGTATGGCATCGATCGGTGTTGTCGGCAACGAACAGCATCAGAATGTTAAAATTGGTTCCGCCGGACGTAAACGACGTATGGGAATTCGACCAAGTGTTCGAGGTGTCGTGATGAATGCTGCCGATCACCCACATGGTGGTGGTGACGGTGGACGCCATGGTACCGGTAAAGCACCGCGAACTCCTTGGGGTCAATTGACACTTGGTTATCGCACTCGAACGCGTAAGAGTACAAGCAAACTAATCGTAAGAAGTCGCCATGAAGCGAAGAGGAAGAGGTAGGATATGAGTCGATCACTCAAAAAAGGTCCATTCGTAGACTTCAAGCTCGCTAAGAAAGTGGCGGCGCTTGGGTCCGATGACCGAACAGTTATTAAGACGTGGGCAAGAGCCTGTACTGTTACACCAGAAATGGTCGGACGTACTATAGCGGTTCATAATGGTCGCGTGCATGTACCTGTCTATGTAAGTGAGAATATGGTAGGTCACAAACTCGGTGAGTTTTCACCAACCCGTAAATTCCGTAAGCACGGTGGAAGGGCTAAGTAGATAATATGGCTGAGAAAACTACCCTCGCAAAACTGACCGGCTTACGTCTAGCGCCTCGTAAAGTTAGCTTAGTAGCTGGCTTAGTAAGAGGACGGACAGTTGCCGATGCGCTAGTAATTCTAGAGCACACACCTAAACGTGCTGCTAAGCCACTAGCTAAATTAATATCCAGTGCTAAAGCTAACGCTGTGTCGACTCACGGTATGCAAGAAAAAGATTTGCTAATTACTACCCTGTCGGTTACGGCTGGGGAGCGTCTTAAGCGATACCGACCAGCTGCACATGGCCGGGCTCTACCGTTTGTTAAGGCGTCTAGCAATATCCGCCTAGTTGTTAGCGGTACCGAGAAACCGAAGAAGAAACCGGCTGATAGGCCAACTAAACTAGTAAGTAAGGAGGCAAAATAAATGGGCCAAAAAGTAAACCCAATTAGTATGCGTCTCCAAGTGCACAAAAACTGGCGTTCGCGTTGGTTTACAACCAGAAAAGAATACGTGAAATGGCTTTCTGAAGACATTGCCGTACGCAAAGCGGTTGAAAAGCGCTTCGAGACTCGCGCTGTGATTAACCAGATTGATATTGAGCGATCGGCTAATTTAGTGACTATAGCTATTCATACCAGCAAAGCTGGTGTGGTGATTGGTCGAGGTGGTACCGGAGTTCAAGA
>RZYF01000058.1 GCA_010014665.1 Candidatus Saccharimonadota bacterium
GTGGGTTTTTACGCTGAACTATCTATGAGAGAACGCAGCTGGGTAGAGTTACCGCCCCACTTTATCGGTGAATATAGTCAAAAGTTTCGCAAGAATTACGTTGTGCGTATGCCGAATTACTATGCCACGGTTTTCTCGAGTATAGTTACGCCATTGGTCGGTGAACAGCTAGCACATTATTTTGGGATGTTTGACTACGAATTGTTCGACGATACGCTATATGTTTACTATCTAGCAAAGGTTCCATCGTTGGAACGTCTAGATTATATGGTAAAAGCTGGTGTCTGGTTGGCTAGTGAGGTTGAAAAAAGCTACACGAATAATATTCGATAATATTTCAATGATTGCTTGTTCATAAAAAAAGACGCTTGTAGCGTCATTTTTTAACTATAACTTAGTTTATTGTTAGCTTTTACGCGCTTTTACTTCGTTGCGTCCTAGGTTCTTTTTGGTCTCTTCGTAAATCTCGTGTCTACGGGTAATCGGATCGAATTTTTTAAGACTGAGTTTTTCGGTCGTGTTCATAGTATTTTTGGTCGTATAGTAAGTACGGTGTCCCGATGCCTTAGACACTAAACCAACCAGCTTGCGTTTCGTATTCTTCTTTGCCATAACTTCAAATTATTTTAACACACTAATCTACCGAAGTAAATGATTTATTTGGATTTTTTGGCGGGAGGAATATATTCGGCATCGTTGGATAATTTAGTTTTTACAGATACGCTTTCAGTCGGTATAAATACCCACAGCAGAGCGTAAAGCAAAAAACCAGGTACGCCCCCCGGGAGTAGTAACAATATAAAAATAACTCGTACGATAGTCGGATCAATGCCGAGATACTCTCCTAACCCGCCACAAACACCAGCGATTTTACGGTTTGATTCGGAGCGATATAGTTTTTTCATATATATATTATTATACCCGAAGTGAAGGTTATGTACGATTTTTAAAAAATTAATTGCGCTACATGTGTTAGTGATATATTACTTTTCACCCACACCATTAACTAGCGGGTGGTTAGCTACGGTAATTTTTAACCAAAAGGCAGGTTCGATGAATGACATATGTTTTTTAACTCTAGTTAGGATTTGGTCCCATGCTGAAATATTACTTTTGAATTTATCAAATGCGTCTTTACCTACATAGACATCAGTTACCTTAATTGTATCTTGGTCTAGGCTTGATAGTTCGCCTAGTATATCGTTCACAGTATCAGCTAGTGCCATGCCCCATTCTTTTGATAACGGGCTGTCGCTAACATCGGTTTCATACAGCACGGTTATAAACTGGTCGAGAGTTATGGCAAGGCCGGTCTTTTCAGCATCACGTTTAGTACGCAATAAGTTTATTCGGGTTTTGAGTCTAGTATATACGTCATCGATTGCGTCTGTTTCTTCTTTTAACTTCCCTAATCCTTCTTTAGCGTTTTTTCTTTCATCTTCTGTCGGTGCCATGATTGAATTGTGGTACAGGTCATCGTATGTTCCACGAATCATAGCTCGGCGGGATATTGTAGCGTTGTATTCTTCCGACGAGGTAATGGCTTCTATCTCTCCGTCTGTCGTATCTGCTCTAGATTTTACTTCATCTGGATTATCTGTCTGGAACGCATCTAATATATTGTCTACTCTTTGCTCTAAATCATCTACGAAGGGACAAAAATATTCAGTAGCTTTTTGTATAATTTGGTCTTTTATTTTGTTTTTATATGTGTCATAAGACCGATCTGTGTCATTGTTTTCGCGAAACTGAACAGACGAGTCGTTGCGAACCATGCCCTTATCGATAACTAAAGCATCACAGGCATCGTCGAGCGTTAGGTCAACACCATGCTCTCCCCAATATTCTACAAGTCGACTCGCATATCCTCCCCAAGTATCAAAAATAAAACCCGAATGAGAAAATTGCGCTTCGACGACTGGACTACGCTCAAGAGGTGGATTTCTGGCAATTCTGTCGCTTACTCCGTGTTGTCTCAAAATTACTGAAGGATTTTGCATAATACGACAATCCTATCTCTGTTGAGCTATAATAGCAAGCGTTAGCTTGATGATATTTTACAGAACCTGGCTTCACTAGTTATGGTAAGTGGTGACTTGTATACTATGGCTCGTAAAGGAGATTTTATATAATGCAAACTAAGATTAAGGAGTTTCGAGATCCCCAGTTAGCTACAGATGGTAGTGTAGTGGGGTTTTATGAACGAGAATTTTTCGTTTTTTCGAACTTCTCAAGTTTTCAGGTTTTCTGGCGTGGGCGTCTGTGGCCAACTAGTGAACATGCATATCAGGCGGCTAGATTTAGTGGCGTAAATTCTGAGCTCGAGGAAAAATGTTTTCAGGCTCGTTCGGCACACGAAGCTTACCGTATCATGCAAGCCAACCGCGACAAAGAGCGTCCAGACTGGGCAAACGAAAAGTTACCAGCCATGTATGATATATGTAAAGCCAAGCTAGAGCAGAACCCGTACGTTAGAGAAAAACTTGTCCAGACGTTGAATGAATTGATTGTCGAAGATTCACCCAAAGATCCGTTCTGGGGCTGGGGTACAGATAGACAAGGTCGTAACGAACTAGGTAAAATCTGGGTGAAACTACGAAAGGAACTAAAAGATGGCAAATTATAGCGCAGATGCACATGACGCACAGATGAAATTGCTTCGTCAACTACTACTCAGTTCTAGCTCAAAATTTTCTGAACTAACCAGAGCGAGTGGACTGACTAGCGATCACGCTAATTTTCACATAAAAAAGCTGATTGAGAACGATTTTGTTGAACACTTGCCGAAGAGTTACGGCCAATATAGGCTAACTACCAAAGATAAAGAATATGCTAATCGTATGGATACTGACGAACAAATTATCGAGAAACAACCTAAGCTTTCGGTGGTGTTAGACATTATTAACCATGACGGTCGACATTTACATCAAGAGAGAATGAAACACCCCTACTATGGGTACTGGGGGCGACCGACTGGCAAAATTCGCTGGGGTGAAACTATGCTCGAGGCAGCGGCGCGTGAGCTGAAAGAAGAAACTGGTCTCAAGGCTGAGTTACATGTTGGTGGGTTTTATCACAAACTTGACTATGATGTCGATGGCAAATTGCTCGAAGATAAATACTTCTGTTTCGTACGAGGAATTGACCCCAAAGGCGAAATGCTAACGCAGTCAGACGGTCAGCGAAACGAGTGGCTGAGTGACGTTGAGTTTTTGGCAAAAGAACGACGTTTTAGTAATCTCGAGGACTTGGTCGGCTACATCGACGCTGGACAAACTTTTGTTGTCGAAAAAAAGTTTACCTATAACAAAGAAGATTATTAGGGGGCTAGATTAGTCAGTATAACCTTCGGCTTGGCTCGTGAAAATTCCGTAGTATAGCCCTTGTTTTTTATAAACTAGTCGTAAGTCGTGTTAACTAGTTCACAGAATTGCCTAAACTACACTGCTAATATATAGGCGGTATCAATACTAAGGGAGGAAAATAATTATGATAACATCATTTATAGTATGGATCATAGTAGGTGCGCTAGCAGGTTGGATTGCTTCAATGATTATGAAGACCGACGCTCAGATGGGTGCGTTCGCAAATATAACTGTCGGTATAGTCGGTGCTTTGATTGGTGGATGGGTTGTTAGCCTGTTCGGAGTCGATGTAGTTGATGGAGCTTTTCGTTTTGAGAGTTTGTTGACAGCGATATTGGGGTCAGTCATTTTACTAGCCATACTTAAAGCTGTTCGTGGCGGCCGTGTCGCGTAATAGACAGTAGATGGATTATTATTAATTCCCCTACGCAATCGGTGGGGGAGTTAATAATTCATACGTATAATGTCTGTACTCTGTCATCATATCTACAAAAAGAGTCGTAAGATATAAGCTACGTCACACCAGCAGTGTTAGCTATTTAACATGAGAGTTGAGGTGTCTGTTGATACGATTATAGATAGTCATATGAGAAATACTTTGTTAGAGACTTTAGGCGATATTTATAACCCGACTAAGAACGGCAAAATGCCGATTCTAGTGGGTTTGTTCGTGATAGCAGTTGGTGTGCTTGCGTCAGTTATGTTTTCAGAAGTGATAGTAAGACGAAGCAACACTGACTTACTAAATCAAAATAATCAGCAGATAGCTATTGTTAGCTCTTATATAACATACAAAGGGTCTAGTATAAATCAAATACTTAGTGATTCTGCTTCCCTGTTTAAG
>RZYF01000059.1 GCA_010014665.1 Candidatus Saccharimonadota bacterium
TATCTTGGTTTGAGCTTCATGAATCTGAACTTCGTGTGACATAAAATACCTCAACTTATTTACAAAGTATATCTTAAATAATCAATAATTTGTTGTTAGCACGTACTTACGACCCAAATGTAACAAAACCCCAGCCGTAAAACTAGGGAAATAGACTTCCCGAAAATTCAAATAGTTGACCTGACGATGCAATAATCTACGAAACCGATCCGCGACTGAGCGTGGCTGGGAGCTTGATTGTTTTCGCCCCGTTACTGCTAGTCGCAATTTTCAAGATCCGACAACTCGAAAGAGGGTGAAGCCCGTAGCCCCGCCTGAAATACGGCGGGGCTTCAAACTGCCCTAATCTGCCGATATGCGAATTTGATAGCCACACGCCAACCAGAACTATGGTGTGAGTCAAACTGGCGTATAACACCGTCAGTCACAGCGTTGATCCGGACCAAGGCTGGGTTATACGGCGCAAGTAGACGATAATAACGCAGTTCGGACTCGTCTATAGAGTGACGACCGGGAAAAACTGTTCGGAATTTTTCGCGGGCAACAACATTGAAATAGTCTTTGTCGTGAACTGGCGGCAAATAACCTTCGGCTTCGAGACCCATTTTTTTTACTAATTTGCGAACATCGCCTAAGGTTAAGGCAGATTCAGCGTTTATGAGCACAAACAACTGATGCTTTGGAGTCAAAAAAACAGTCGCCTCAGCCGTATGCGACACAGGAATCTCTCGTGCCACTACCTGACGTACCGCCACGCTTAAACCAAAATCTTTTTTTACAATCTCTTCGATTGCGATATCTCCCATAGCTTCATCTAACATGATGATATTGTACTACTTGAGGAGATAATAGGGAATGCGCGTAATCTATAGATGTATAAATAAATATAAGATGTCTAGAACAACTAGTAAATATCGCTAAGTAATTTTACGTTTAGTGTCTGGTTAAAAACGACTGTCGTATCTGTTAAATATGATTAATTCCATAATTTCTTTATACGTATTGACATTTATATTTTTCCGTTTATAATTAAAAATTGTCGCGGCTGGATGAAGGTCTTCGGATTGTAAACAGCTACTGCGACAACCCGAGTCGAGAGGCTCGGCTTGAAGGCCTCTTGGGGCTTTCACAACAAGGATCTTGGAACAGCGAGGACGAAGTTTGTCTCGAGAGTACCAGGATGGTGTGGATAGGATCATGTCGCCGCATTCCAGCTCACGCTGGCCAAGGTGCTGACAACGCCTACTCTGTGCCCAATCATTCGGGTGCATATGACGCGATAATAGTTTCGGAGGATTGTGTCACCATCGCAACGACACGACACGTTAAATCCTACCGGAAGTGCGTACTTAGTCACGCGCATTCGGGAGAATTACCCGACGCCAGGACAGAGATGACTACTGCCCGACTCCGCGAAAACGGGCTTGTACGGAAGTCCATGGGGTAAACCTAGAAGCGTACCAAAAGTCGCAAACCGTAATAGCTGTGTATCCAGCTGAGAGATTGAGGACGAAGACAGTCGTCCAAGAGTTATCAGAACCCGTTGCGCTTGTGGCGAGCGATATACAACGACAAAGGCCACCTTGTGGCCGGAATCTCTACATCAGAGATTCCGGCCACACGAAAAAACCACGGACTTGTAGGTTTTTTTATTTCAAATGCAAAAAACTCGCTTACCGATACCAGAAGACTTCTCCCGATCATGCGTTATACTAGACTAATGACCGAGTTTTCTAGGAGATACAACAACCTAAACCCTAAACAGCGTGAAGCCGTCGATGCTATTGACGGACCGGTCATGGTTGTCGCCGGACCAGGCACAGGCAAGACCGAACTACTCAGTGTACGCGTCGCGAATATTTTACAAAAAACCGATGTTTTGCCGAGCAACATTTTGTGTTTAACGTTTACTGACAGTGGCGCGGTCGCGATGCGCGAACGTCTAGCCAGCCTACTAGGACCTGACGCCTACAAGGTGGCAGTGCATACTTTTCACAGTTTTGGTAGCGATATTATCAACCAAAACAGTGAATTTTTCTACAACGGCGCACATTTTCGCCCAGCCAACGAACTAAACAGCTACGAGATCTTGACCGAAATCATGGAAAAACTGCCGCATAGCAATCCGCTAGCAAGCACTATGAATGGCGAATTTACTTACATGCGCGACATCCAAACTAGTATATCCGAACTCAAGCGCGGTGGTTTAACGCCCGACGAACTAGATTTGATATTAAATCGCAACGACGCTTTTATAGACTGGATTCAACCCAAGTTACAGCAGGTATTCGCTGAGCACCTAAGTAAAAAATCTTTTGGCGCAATTACTGAGCTAGCCAGCCAGATACTCAACTACAGCGATGAACCACTGGAACTAATCGGTTACACACCGCTCCACCAACTAATCGGTAGTAGCCTACAAACCGCTAGCGAGTCGGCTGAGACCGATAATTCAACTAAACCAATCTCAGCCTGGAAAAAAAGCTATCTGGAGAAAAATACCCAAGGCGAGCATACCCTCAAAGACGAAAAACGCTCTACGCGTCTTCACGCACTGTCAAAAGTCTACAACAGCTACCTACTTGCCATGCAAGAACGCGAACTCTATGACTATGACGACATGATACTGCGCGTCGTGCATGCCATGGAGATTTTTCCTGAGCTACGTTACAATCTGCAAGAAGCTTTCCAATACATACTGGTCGACGAGTTTCAAGATACCAACGATGCTCAAATGCGCCTAGTCTGGAATCTAACAAACAATCCGTCGAGTGAAGGGCGCCCAAATATCATGGTTGTCGGCGATGACGACCAAGCAATCTACCGATTTCAAGGCGCCGAACTCAGCAATATCATCGATTTTCGTAATCGCTATCGTGACGTTACGGTCATAACACTAGCCGACAATTACCGCTCTACAGCTGATATTTTACAACTTGCACGCAAAGTAATAGTCCAAGGTAGCGAACGGCTCGAAAATACACTAGAGGGGGTCAACAAAACTCTAACACCACACCATACGGCCAAACGTCCACTCCTGAGTGCAAAAACTTACGAAACAACCAGTCAATCTAATTTTGCACTGTCCCGCGTAATCGCTGACGACTACGCGAAACATCCTAACGATTCACGTGCGGTCATAGCCCGCAACCATCGTCAACTCGTTGCCCTCGTGCCATATCTCGAACAGGCTGGAATACCGATTCGCTACGAACGCAACGAGAACGTACTCGACACCGAACCTGTCCAGCAACTTGAGTTAGTGGCTCGCACGGTACACTCACTAAGTCATGATCTTTTCGAAGAAGCTAACGAATCACTAGCACAAACGCTAGCCCACCCGGCCTGGAAGATACCAGCCCGAGATATTTGGCAACTTAGTCTAGACGCCAAGAGCCAACACAAAACATGGCTCGAAATCATGCTAGCCAATCATAGTGGTGAGCACCTAGAACAGATCGGTGAATGGCTCATCACTGCGACTCAATTATCCAAAAATCAGCCACTTGAATACATGCTAGATTATTTGTTTGGCATCAAAACCGAGCAGTTACCCGATTCGACACAAGCCGAAAGCGAGCCATTTGGCGACAAAAAAATAGCCGACAATTTCGTCTCGCCACTTTATCAATATTTTTTCGACCAGACAGATTTCGACCAAACTCCAGCTCGCTATTTGGCACATTTGTCAGCTCTGCGCGCTATACGTTCACGCCTCCGTGAGTTTCGTCCCGACGAGCAACTAGACCTCTGCGCCTTCGTTAATTTTGTTGAAATGCATCACGACCTCGGACTAACCATCCAAGCCAGAAACGAACTAGAAACTGGTCAAGACCCTGTAATACTCTTGAGTGCCCATAAAGCCAAAGGGCTCGAATTCGATACAGTATATATAATTGATGCTCAAGAATCTGTATGGGGAAGTGGTGCCAAATCACGTAGTCGAATATTACAATTTCCAAGTAATCTACCGTTGTCACCAGCCGGAGATAGCGCCGATGAACGATTACGACTGTTTTACGTGGCACTAACTCGTGCAAAAAATCAGCTCGTCATAGTTTCGGCGCGCGTGGCAGAGAACAGTAAATCTTTAGCTCCGATTGGCGCATTAGCGGGACTTATCGAGCCTACAGTAGAACCGATACTAGATGCAGAAGACTCCGTAATCACCG
>RZYF01000060.1 GCA_010014665.1 Candidatus Saccharimonadota bacterium
CGTGAATTGATCTGACGAATTGTCTCAAGGGCGACCGATACGACAATCAAGAGTCCCGTACCACCAATTGCTAGATTGGTCACGCTGACATTCATTTGTGCTGATACATATTCAAATATAAATGGCATAATCGAGATTATACCCAGAGCCAATGCACCAAAGAAAGTCAAACGATTGACAGTTTGGGCTAGGTATTTCTCGGTTTGTGGACCAGGACGGATACCTTCGATAAAACCGCCTTGTTTTTGTAAACTCTCAGCAATTTCGTTACTGTTGAAAACAATACTGGTGTAGAAATAGGTAAACAAAACGACAAGGGTGAAATAAACTATTGGGTATATAAGTACCGTTAGATCGGTCGCGCCAGCAAAAGATTGAGCGTTAGGTGTTTCGAACCACTTAACTAGATTTTCTCCCCAAGTTACAGCTCCAGGGTTATCAACCATACTGCGAAGCAGTTGTCCTATGAATGCTGGTAGAGCCAGGAAAGCAACTGCAAAAATAACTGGAATCACGCCGGCAGTGATTAGTTTAACTGGCAAAATACTTTTGACTCCCGAATAGGCCGTGTTGCCATGAACCCGCTTGGCGTAATTAATCGTGATAATCCGCTGAGCTTCGTTAATCTTAACAAGCATATATAAAGTTATCAGACCGATCGTGCTAATACCCAATATTAGCCAAAAAGCCATACCGTTGATTGGCAGAATAAACCAGTTGAATATGTTGAGCTTTGACGCCTCGTCGGGAATATAAGCTAACGAAGACCAGATAGTACTAAAAGTAGTTGGTAGCTGAGCGACAATTCCAGCAAAGATCAGTAGCGATATACCGTTACCAACACCCTGCTCGGTAATCAACTCTCCCAGCCACATCATCACGATAGAACCGACCGTCATAGCAGTCACGGCTACTACCCACTGAAACGGCGTAGTGTCGGTCAGAGTTGCTGTATTACCAGCTAGAACCGTTTGGCGGATGATAAATATAAATGCAACTGACTGCAAAACTGCTAGCGGTAGTGTGATCATGCGAGTCCACTGGTTTATCTTACGACGGCCGGACTCTCCGTCTTTGTGGAGCTCCTCGAGTTGCGGTATGGCTTTTGTAAGCAGTTGAGTAATAACCGATGCGGTAATGTATGGACTTAGCCCAACAAGCACGATACTGAGACTACCGAGAGCACCACCTGTCAGTAGGTTCATGAATCCGCCCAGATCACTAGCGTTTAGGGCGCTTTCCAGCACCTGACGAAGTTCAGTAGGCTCAGCTAGAGGTACGGGTATCTGTGCTAAAAATCGATAGACTATCAGTATGCCAAAAACTATGCTTAGTCGCTTAAGCATATCCTTGTTTTTCAGTGAGGCTAGCATGTTACGCCAATTCATCGATATAAAATCCTTCTATTTAACTCCCTCTAGATTAACAGTTTTTATAGCCTTTTGTCTAGAGAGTAACAGGTATTGGTTAACTATTTTCACACAATTTTCACGAATGACGGCTTAAAAGATAGAAATAATCTGTTATTTGAGCGTGAAATGTCTACATTTTCACGGTTTTTCACGCTATTAAAATACCCGTTACTATCCAACGGGTATTTTAAAGTCGAAGGCTAAGAATTATTTTTGTGCCCGCTTCTCGGCAATTTCGGTTTTTCTATCAGCTCGAGCTTTATTGGATGCTGGTAATATCGGTACGCTAATAGCTTCGAACGAACCACCTGATTTGGTTAACATGTCGATAGCACCTTTACTGGCTGACTGAATTTTTACAGTCGCCTTACCGCTATACTCACCACGAACAATCAACTTGATTGTGTGATACGGGGTAGCAACTAGACCAGCTTCGTATAATGACATTGGGTCTATAGTTGTACCCTTAACGTCATTTAGTTGACCAGTGTAGATAGTCTGGGCTTTGACGCGCAAACTACGAAAACCGCGATATTTTGGAATTCGCTGAACTAAAGCCCCTTGGCCACCCATGAAGGTTGGACCAAATTTATTACCAGTACGTGAGCCTTGGCCTTTAGTGCCACGTCCAGCGGTTTTGCCCTGACCAGCAGCAATACCTCGACCAACACGTTTACGAGGCTTATTAGATAAAACTTGTAGTTCGTTGTATTTCATTTTATGCTTTCTCCTTCTTGGGTTTAGTCAGAGATTTTGCTTTTTCAGTAGTTACCCATTGGCTTCTTGGTACTAACTTTCGTAATGCATCAACAGTTGCGTAGGCGATATTGACTTTGTTGGTGCTACCTAATGATTTAGACAGTAGGTCGGTAATACCAATCACGTTTACTACAGAACGAACCACACCACCTGCGACAACTCCGGTTCCAGCCGAGGCTGGTTTGAGCAAAATACGTGCACCATCTAGCTTAACTTCGATTTCATGAGGGATTGTACCGTTGACAACTGGTACAGTTATCATATGTTTTTTAGCGACATCCGTAGCTTTTGCGACGGCTAGTTGTACGTCTGAACCTTTTGCAACGCCAACGCCCAGTTTGGTCTTGCGATCACCGACTACTACAAGTGCTTTAAAGCGGAACCGTCGACCACCTTTGACGACACGGGCGACGCGATCTATCGAGATAACGTTTTCTTCGTAGATTTTTTCCTCACGTGGAGCTTGATCGCGATTACCACGACCTCCGCGCCTGTTGCCACCGCGACCACTGTCACTTTGGTTGTTGCTCTGACGAGCGCCTGTAGCCGAACGCTGAGCCGGAGCGGCGGTTTTCTGTGCTTGTTCTTCGGCCATATTAGAACTCCAATCCTTCCTTGCGTGCTGCGTCAGCAAGCGCCTTTAGTCGACCAGCATACTGGCGACCGTTGCGATCAAACACAACGCTAGTTATTTTGTTCTTCTTTGCTTTGATAGCAATTTCTTTGCCGATAATCGCTGCTTTTTCGGTTAAAGAACCTGTAGCTTTTTTGCCAACGCTAGTAGCAGAGGCTAAAGTTTGACCGGCTACGTCGTCAATCAATTGGGCTGAAACATTCATATGAGAGATATATATTGTTAGACGAGGGCGCTCAGCAGTGCCGTGGACTATAGAACGAACGCGAGCTTTGCGTAAGCTTCGGCCCAGTAGTTTTTTTGCAAGTGTATTCATGGCTTATTTACCCGTCTTTCCTGCCTTGCGAAGAATAACTTCACCAGCATATTTAATACCTTTACCTTTGTATGGTTCGGGTTTTTTCAACGCTCGGATTTCGGCAGCAATCTGACCGACTCGCTGTTTGTCGATGCCAGATACTGTAATTTCCATTTTG
Organism: Candidatus Saccharimonadota bacterium; assembly: GCA_010014665.1. Taxonomy (GTDB): domain Bacteria; phylum Patescibacteriota; class Saccharimonadia; order Saccharimonadales; family Saccharimonadaceae; genus JAPUDS01. The sequence continues at coordinate 3,282 of RZYF01000060.1, forward strand.
TTAACAGTTAGATTTATGTCAGCGGGTGCTTGATATTTAACAGGATGTGAAAACCCAAGTGACATTTCTAGACCCTGACCACCGTCATTTACACGAAAGCCTACACCGTTAACTTCGAGTTTTTTCTCAAAACCTTTAGTCACACCCACGACCATATTGTTGATTAGGCTGCGCATCAGGCCATGTTGGCTACGGGCTATTTTGCTCTCGTCTTTTGGCAAGACTGTGAGCACTCCATCCTCGACTTTTACGTCGACTGCTGGCGTAATGAACTGCTTGAGTTCACCTTTTGGACCTTTGACAGTCACATCGCCAGAGTCAACCGTGATTGTCACACCGGACGGAATCTCGATTGGTAGTTTTCCGATTCGACTCATTTATTTACCTTTCTTCATCATTTATTCTATCTGCTGCTGACTTTAACACAGAGGCTAGCTCATCCACAGACAAACCATAATTTGCTGCAAACTCATCGGCACGCTCAACTATGTCTTCGACTGCATCGATTCTTCGTCTCACGCGTTCAGCCCCGATCTCTACAGGCTCAGTCTCTGAAGGGAATACAGTGAAGACATAACCCCTGTAGGTGATTTCTCTAGGGCCGTTACCATGGAAGATCTTGTCAAATCCAGGTGGGTTTGGTCCGCTGATGTGTAGCTCATGCTCAGTCATTTTAGTATACCTTGAGTAACAATTCGCCACCTAAACGCTGTTTGAAAGCTTCGGTGCCAGTCATAACACCTTTTGAGGTACTGACAAGCACGATACCGCGACCGCTTTTGATTTTAGGTATTTCATTTGCACCAGCGTAAACACGGCGACCGGGTTTACTGACGCGCTCAATCTCGGTAAAGACTGCTTCACCGCCTTCTTGAAATATCGT
>RZYF01000009.1 GCA_010014665.1 Candidatus Saccharimonadota bacterium
TGCCTACTCTAAGATTTCTGCTCGAACGTGGCTGTAAAATTGTCATTGTGTCACATTTGGGCCGGCCAGAGGGTGTAATCCAACCATCTATGAGTCTCGTCCCAGTCGCGCGTCGGCTAGAGAAGCTACTAGGTGAGAGAGTGACTTTTGTTGAAAGCTGTGTTGGAGATACTGCTGCAGTAGCAGTCAGGCAAGCCGGTGACAAAAGCGTGTCATTGTTGGAAAATTTACGTTTTCACCCAGGAGAAGAAAATAACGACCCTGAGTTTGCTCAAGATCTAGTCAAATCGTCTGGTGCAGATTATTTCGTGCAGGATGGATTTGGTGTGGTGCATCGCGCGCATGCTTCAACAAGTGCTATTGCACAATTTGTTCCCAGTGTAGCCGGACTACTTCTGGAACGTGAATACAGGACTATCACTGATACTATGAACAATCCTTCTAGACCAATGGTAGCAATAATGGGCGGGGCCAAGATAGCCGATAAAATAAAAGTTGTTGAACGATTCGTTGAACTTGCTGACAAGATGCTTATTGGTGGCGCTATGGCTAATACATTTATGCGCTTCCGAGGTTATAAAACAGGAAAAAGCTTGATCGAAGAAGATGTTGATGATGTGTTGCAATCTATATATTCTGCCGTAGAAAAAAAAGTAGGTAAAGAAAAAGTTGATGATTTTCTACTGTTGCCGATTGACGTGGCTGTTGGAATTGCTACCGAATCCGGTGCTAGGCGCATAGAAGTTGCGCGTGAACAGGTTGGGTCAGACGAGTTGATATTGGATATCGGTCAAAAGACCATGGAATATTATTCTCACGAACTCGAGGGTGTTCAGACGGTAGTGTGGAACGGACCACTTGGATATACCGAATTACCGCAATTCACACACGGTTCAGCTCGGATGGCGCTTGAGTTGGCTACCCACCCAGAAATACACTCGATTATTGGTGGAGGGGACACTGCTGATTTTGTATTACATTGGGATGCTAACAAAGGTCAGAGTTTTAGTCATGTCTCAACAGGGGGCGGTGCTAGTTTGGAACTAATGGCTGGCGATCCTATGCCGGGTATTGAGGCACTTCTAGATGCATAGAACTTTTATTTCTATAATTGGTAGAGTACAATAAACCATAAGAATAATTTATCAAGGAAGGTTATGCGAAAAAAGCTTATTGTCGGTAACTGGAAGATGTATAACAATACACAACAAGCCAGCTTGCTCCTACATGCCCTTAGTGAAAAAGTAAAAATTCATCGTGATGTTGAGATTGTTCTCGCACCCAGTGTACTTGTTTTGCAATCACTTAGTTTGCAGGTCAATCGACGCCAGTTTAAACTAGCTGCTCAAAACTGCTATTGGCGAGACGAAGGGGCCTTTACTGGAGAAATTTCAGCGGCGATGTTACAGGGATTAGTCGAGTATGTTATTGTTGGTCATTCTGAACGTCGACATATTTTCAATGAACCAGAGCGTGATATACGTCAAAAAGTTCAAGCTGTACTAAGAAGCGGTATGAAGCCGATACTGTGCGTAGGTGAGACCGCCCAACAGCGTTCTGATAACGAAACTGTTTCTGTTATAAATGACCAACTATATAGCGGCCTGGCTAATGTTACGAGTGAAGAGATGCCTCACGTAGCTATTTCTTATGAACCTATTTGGGCGATCGGTAGCGGTAAAACACCTATGCCTAAAGATGTATTGATGGTTGAAAAAGCTATACGTAAGCAAATATCGGCTATGTTTGGTAAAAAAGCTGCCGAAGAAGTCAGAATAATTTACGGCGGTAGTGTTACGAGTGCCAATGCACCTAGTTTTTTGGTTGGAGAAGGTATAGATGGATTTTTGGTTGGTGGCGCCAGCTTGCGCCCAGATGAATTTGCGGATATTGTCAGCCAGGCTTTCGATGATAGCCGGGAAGAAAGAAAATAGAAAAATAAGGCAGGGCATAATGCAGGATATAAATTTTGACGAATTAGATAAAGCAGTTAATTCCATTCTAAAAAATGGTGATAAAAAAACTGATCCAGATAACTCTGAAGCTGACGATAAATCTGAGACTGCTGTAGACGAGAAAATTATAACCCAGTCTAAGCCCGTTATCGTTCCACAAAGACATCGTGGTCAATTTATGGATATGGTTCACCCATCTTCTGATATGACATCTCAAAATCTTAAGCGTGATGTAACAGCTTCTAGCCCAATACGTCGTCAACTATCAGCGATCAAACCTCTGTCGCCAGATGTTATAAAAGGATTAGAAAACAACGAAGAAGAGCCAACTGATATGCCGGTGGTTGATCGTTCTGACGTAAATGACCATATCGAGGAAGATGACTTACACCCGAAGTCAAATCTACCAAGCGATGCTGAAAACCGTGCTGCCGAGATTGCTTCAGCTGAACTATTGTTGAGTGGCGATGACGATCAATTTACCGACGAAATAGCTGATAATTCTAACAGTGAAGTTGCTGATGATATCGCGGAAAACAAAGATAGTATCGAAGGGTCGATTCCTGATGAAAGCTCTGATACTTACTCTGAAACACCAGAAGCTACTAGTTGGACAGGCCCAGAAGCTGAAATAAAAGATTACCAAGAATCTCAGTCTCAATCTCAATCTAGCCCATTTGTTGAAACTGCCGATTTAGAGAAAAGACCCCTAGGAGCTTTTAGCGATAACCTAGATGATAATAATCAAAATAATACTAGCGCTGAACTACCCGTTTCTACACAAGAAGATGATAAAGTCGACAGTGAAGAACCTGTTAATCTAGGGGGCGATGAATTAGCTATTGAGTTAAATCCTGAAATCGTTTCTGTAGAAGCTGATGCGACTAGTCCTGATAACGGTGAGACTTCGTCGAACAATGGTCGTACTCAGTTTATCTCAAGGCAATATCAGGTAGATGATCAGGAAGATGAATCGGACGATGAGAATGCGGTTTTCGACACAAGGCAGTATCACCAACCCCTTGAACCACCTGCTAAAAATAAAAGCCACACTTTTTTCTATGTTATTTTATTTATATTGATAATAGCAACGGGTTCTGCAGTCGGTTATTTGATCTGGGGACTAAAGTTATTCTAAACTACAACAAATTCCTTACGATTTTTGGTTACAATATATAGTAAGATATGAATTTTACAGATGGATTGAATGACGCGCAAAAACGCGCCGTGGAACATGGTGACGGCCCTCTTTTGCTATTAGCTGGAGCTGGAAGCGGTAAGACAAAAACTTTAACTCACAGAATTGCTTATTTGATTGCCGAAAAAGGTGTATCGAGCGCCAGTATATTAGCGGTAACGTTTACAAATAAGGCTGCTCGCGAGATGCGGGAGCGTTTAGCGCAATTGTTAGGTGAAAAAGCCGATAATCGATCGTTTATGACCTGGATGGGAACTTTTCATAGCATTTGTGTACGTATGCTCAGGTTTGATGGCGAACAGATTGGAGTACCAAAAAATTTCGTAATTATAGATGAATCAGATCGTCTCAGTTTTATAAAACATGTTATGAAAGAACTGGGTGTATCTGAAAAAAATTATTCCCCACGGTCAATAGCAAGCAGTATTAGTAGTGCTAAAAATGAAGGAGTTGGTCCGAGTTTGTATGCTGAAACAGCTACTCTACCTTTGCAAAAAATCGTAGCTGATGTTTATCCACGCTATGAGCGTATGAAAAAAAATGCTAAGAGTTTAGATTTCGACGATCTTTTGATTGATGCTGTTCGGTTACTAAGCGCTAGCGACGAACTATTGGCGATTTGGCAGCAACGTTTCCGCTATATTTTAGTTGACGAGTATCAGGATACTAATAAAATCCAGTACCAGCTAATTAAGTTGTTATCTGGTAGTCGCGAAAGTATTTGTGTGGTCGGAGATGATTGGCAGTCCATATACTCATGGAGAGGCGCAGATTTCACTAATATTTTGAATTTTGAGCGGGATTTTCCGGGGGCTACAGTCATAAAGCTCGAAAAGAACTATCGTTCGACTAAGCCAATACTAGATGCCGCGCATAATGTGATTACAAAAAATAAACAACGTTCTGATAAAAAACTTGTTACCGATCAATCTGGTGGTAAACCAGTTCAAGTTATTCATGTTGCTAGTGAAACTCATGAAGCTGAATCAATAGTTAGTCGAGTCAAGATGATGGTAGACATGCGATTACGTTCGCTCAATGACTTCGTAGTGCTTTATCGTACAAACGCTCAGAGTCGAGCGATTGAAGAGGCTATGATGCGTTACAGCGTTCCTTATAAAATGGTTGGTGGAACGCGGTTTTATGATCGCGCAGAAGTAAAAGACGTCTTAAGCTATCTACGACTACTATATCAACCATCAGATAGAGCCAGTTTTATGCGAATCGTTAACGTTCCGGCACGTGGTTTAGGTTCAGTTAGCGTGCAACGATTCCTGATCTGGGCAGATATGTCAGGTATGAATTACATAGATGCTCTTCTGAAGTGTGATATGGTACCACAGCTAACACCAAGATCTCGTGCTAGTTTGCGTAGACTTGGTGAAGACCTGAAATCACTTTCTGAACAGCAATCTGATTTAGCACTATCCAAACTGATTGAAAAAACGATACGTAAATTTAAATATCTTGAATATATCGATGACGGTAGTATTCGCGCTGAAGAAAAGCAACAAAACGTCAAAGAACTGGTTTCAGACGCCGAGCAGCGACCTGATATAGATTTACAAACTTATCTAGAGGAAGTGGCTTTAGTATCGTCGCAGGACGAATCGGCTACTCAACCAGCTGTTACTCTCATGACACTTCATGGTGCTAAGGGTTTGGAATTTCCAGTGGTGTTTATGGCCGGCATGGAAGAAGGCTTATTTCCACAGACACGAGCCCTATATGATCAAAGTGAACTCGAAGAAGAACGTCGTTTATGTTATGTCGGTATGACCAGGGCGCGCGAGGAACTATATTTACTAACCGCCGAATCGAGATTGATTTTTGGAAGTCGTCAATTCTATCTACCTTCACGTTTCTTGGACGATATGGAGATAGCCCAAGTTTCTCCTAGTGAAGCGGTATTGACTTATCCGACAACTTCTTTTAACGAACCGCATGTAGTCTTGGATGAAGAGTCCGGCATAATGCCAGGTGACATGATAAAACACCAACTGTTTGGACAAGGTGTCGTAGTGGACGTCAACGGCACCGTGCTAAAGATAAAATTTGGCTCTCGCGGTGTCAAAACTCTTAATGCTGCTTTTGCTCCAATCGAAAAGATATAAGCTTAGCTTTTTGCACTATTTTAGGATGTTTGCTACAATATATTTAAGTTTGTTCGAGAGACAAACAACAAATATGAATTCGCATTTACACCACTTGACTTCATCTTTTTCTGTGCGTCGGCTGTTTAGCTGGTTGAGCGCCGTCTTGCTTTTAGCAGTTGGTGCTTTTTTCGTAACTTCAGCTCGTGCCTCAGATATGCAAGAAGGTAACGTACAGCGTTTAGTAACAATACATGACAACGGCAGTGAAGTGTCTATCGTTACGCGCGCATTGACAATCAAAGACGCAATAAAACAAGCCGAGATCGAAATCAGCGTTGATGACATAGTCGAACCTGCTGTATCCGAAAAACTCGTTGCTAAATCGTATCAAGTGAATATTTTTCGGGCCCGTCCCGTAGCTGTAGTTGACGGTTTGTTCAATACAAGAGTTATGACAGCCGAACAGAGTCCGAAGAAGATAGCGGCAAAAGCTGGTATGACGTTATACGACGAAGATTTAACGAAGTTTGAAAGAATCGATGATCCTCTGGGGGCTGGTATCGGTTTACGCTTAACAATAGATCGTGCTGAAGTAATTAATCTTTCTCAATACGGAAAAGTATATGAATCTCGTACTCAAGCTACGACAGTTGAAGAACTATTAGTGGAAAAAGGTATAGTCTTGGGTGCTCAAGATGGCGTGGACCCAACTCTGAAGACCGCTATAACTTCAGGGATGAAAATCCGTATCTGGCGTGATGGTAAACAGATGATTACTCAAGAAGAATCTATCACTAAGTCGATTGATGAAATCAAGGACTCAGATCAACCCTTAGGCTATCGCGTGGTACGAACGGTTGGCGTAGATGGTAAAAAGAATGTTACATATGAGATTGAAATACGTGGTGGCATAGAAATATCTAGAAAACAGATAGCCAGCGTGACTACACTCGAACCAGTTAAAGAAGTCGTAGCTGTGGGCTCCAAAGTACTAGGAGCTTATACAACTCCTTCGCAGAATGAAACAATTACTTGGGATTTCCTGATAGCGCAGGGCTTCACTCGAGAGCAAACTGCCGGTATCATGGGTAATCTTATGCAAGAACACGGCTTTAATACTACTGGCGACGGTTTGGCACAATGGACTGGTGGACGAAAAGCCAATCTTATGGCTCTACCTGATCCTTACAATATCAATACTCAACTGCAATTTCTGATGAGTGAGCTTAACGGACCCTATGCAAAGGTGCGTGACGCTATCAAAGCTTCAACCACAGTTGAACAGGCGGTTATAATTTTCCAGAATCAATTCGAACGTTGTAGTGTTTGCGTCGAATCTAAACGCATACAGTATGCTTACAACATACTTGCTAGCCACTAAAATGCCCAATAAATTTCTTGGTCAACATTGGCTCCGCGATAGGCCAATTCTTGAATTAATTGTCGCAGACGCTAATCTATCACGAGATGACACTGTTTTAGAGATTGGTCCAGGGCTAGGCACACTCACTAGTGTTTTATTAAAATATGCCGGTAGTGTAGTAGCGGTTGAGTTTGATGTTGAAGTTGCCCGTAAGCTGCCGGGCCAGTTTCCTGGTAAAAATCTTCTGGTAGTGCCAGGTGATATATTGACTTATGATCTTGGTAATTTACCAGTAGGCTACAAGGTTGTGGCCAATATACCGTATTACATTACTAAAAAAATCATCCAATCATTAGTCAGAGCAGGCAACAGTCCAGAAAACATGGTATTACTAATGCAGCAGGAGGTGGCCGAGAAATACGCAGCTAGTCAGGGCGAACTGACGCTGCCGGCTATTGAGCTGCAACTTTCCTACGATGTACATGTTTCGACACGTGTTCCTAAAATGTATTTTATACCACAACCAAAGGTTGATTCACAGGTACTAGTATGCACAAAAAAGCAGATGAGGGATATTGCAGAATTAGACAAACAGCGTATATTACATATCGCTCAAATTGGTTTCTCGTCTCCGCGTAAAAAGCTTCGCAGTAGTCTTTCCGGAGGCTTGAGTATAGATAAATCAAAACTTGAACAGATTTTACATAACGCCGTTATAGATCCTGGCTTACGGGCCGAAGATCTTTCGATTAGTGACTGGGTTCGTCTGGCTGATATACTAGCTGTATGATTTTGAACGATCAACCAAACTGCTTCCCCGATCATGTGTTAGTTCGTGTATCATCGAAGCAAGATGGCACAGTACTCGATCGCTCGGCTGGATTACATAATACCGACATAGTCAACAACCGTATTCAGTTTTGTAAACGTGTTGATGTAAGTTATAACGATGTAGTATTCCAAAGAATAATATATGATACACGTCGTAGCTATTGCTTGATAGCTGAAACTGACCAAGGTAGTACGACAAATTTTACTAGTGAAGTCGTAGCTGATGGTCTAATAACCGACCAACTGGGTGTGGGCCTTTTTCTACCAGTAGCAGATTGTATAGCTACTGTGATTTACGATCCAGCAATAAAACGGATCGGTTTGTTTCATCTCGGTAGACATTCGACATATGCTAATCTGGCGGAAAAAGCTGTAAAGCATTTCGCATGCCTAGGCAGTAAACCCGAAGATTTGATTGTCTGGATGGGGCCACATGCTCAGAAACAATCATATCGTTTGGAGTGGTTTGATCGAGTAGATGATGAATCCTGGCAGGGGTTTTATGAGAATCGTGACGGTGGATATTACTTAGATATGGCGGGATATAACACTGCCAAAATGCAATCACAGGGCGTAAAAAAATCCAATATACACGTTTCAAATGTAGATACTATGAATGACGAAAACTATTTTTCGCATCTTCAAGGTAACACTACTAGTCGCATCGGTATATTAGTAATTATGAGATGATATACTAGTAATTAATGACCAAAAAAAATCTTTACGTAACTACTGCAATTCCCTATGCCAACGCTAAGCCGCATATTGGCAATGCTATGGATTATTTACTGGCAGATATTTGGAGTCGACACAAACAACAACTAGGCTACACCGCACGTTTTCAAGCAGGTACCGACGAGCACGGCAACAAAATCGCCGCTAAAGCTCAGGAAGCCGGTATGGAACCTCAAGCTTACGTTGACGAAATGCATGTAAATTTCAAACGGTTATTGCAAGCTGTTGGTGCAGGTTCGACCGATTTTGTGCGCACGACCGATATTCATCACAAAGCAGCAGTTCAATATATTTGGCAAAAGTTGCAGCCTTACCTATATAAAGGGATCTATGAGGGTTGGTACTGTCAGGGTTGTGAGAGCTTTGTCGCTGACAAAGAAGCCTCTGATAATAATGGAATTTGTCCAGATCACAATCAGCCATATCAGCGACTAAGTGAAGAAAATTATTATTTCAAACTCAGTGCATTTACCGACAAGATTCGTGATGCTTTTGAACATAGACGCATTCGTATCGTGCCTGAATTTCGTCAAAAAGAACTAATGAAATTGCTCGAGAGCGGTTTACAAGATATTAGTTTCACGCGTCCAGTGAAGAGTCTTAGTTGGGGTGTGCCAGTTCCGGATGATACATCACATGTTATGTACGTCTGGATGGACGCACTAAGTAACTATTTAACCGTATTAGGCTATCCGGACAATTTAGACTGGCAGAACTACTGGCCAGCTGACGTCCAGGTAATCGGCAAAGATATATTGCGTTTTCATGCGGCTATTTGGCCAGCTATGCTAATCGCTCTCGATTTACCACTACCTAAAGTATTGTTAGTGCACGGTTTCGTTACCGTCAACGGTGCCAAAATGAGCAAAACAATCGGCAACGTTATAGATCCATTTGAGATTATTGAAGAATATGGTCAAGATGCGTTTCGTTATTTTTTCTCTAGACATATTCCTAGCTGGGAAGACGGTGATTTTACCTGGGAAAAGTTTGAAGCGGCTTACAATGGTGAATTAGCTAACGATTTAGGCAATCTGGTATCGCGTATAGCCAAGATGGTTCAGACCTACCAAGCTGGTGTGGTCGGCGATGTTAGTAGTGCTGAGCATGATATTCAGGCTTATATAGACAACATGGAAGCACTTAATTTTGCAGCCGCTCTAGATGAGGCTTGGTCGAGTGTACGTTCGTTAAATCAATATCTTGAAGACGTTAAACCTTGGATGATTGCCAAAAACCGTGATACCGATCAGGAAGCTAAATTACACTTAGAAGAAGTCTTGACTCATAGTGTTGGGTCATTACTCCAAATTGCTGATCTTATTTATCCTTTTATGCCTCAAATTGCTGAAGCAATTCGAATTACCTTCAAGGACGGGGTGGTTAGCTCAGAAATACCAATTCTGTTTCCGAAAAAAGATCTTCATCCTGCCGCACCGACCGTAACTAACACTGAGCCAGCTCTACCAGCTGTAGATTAGTGGTTTATGCAGCAGCTTTTTCTTACTGATAGTCACTGCCATATTCATGATCCAGAGTTTTTTCCTGACGGTGCTGAAGATATTTACTTACGGTCACTTGATGAAGGGGTTTACCGCATGATTTGTGTGGGCACGGATGTTCGAAGCTCACAACTAGCAGTTGAATTTGCTGAGGCTCACGATAATGTGTGGGCGATTGTAGGAATCCATCCGCACGATGCTTCGGTGGGCCTTGAAGCTGTTGAGCAACTTCGACCATTACTTAGTAGTCCTAAAGTTGTTGGAATTGGAGAGGTTGGTCTGGACTATCATTATAATCACTCATCAAAACGTGATCAGGCAATCATTCTTCACGCTCAACTAACACTAGCGGTTGAGGCGAGTTTGCCGGTTTGTTTTCATATACGTTCGGGATTTGATGATTTTTGGCCGATTTTTAACCAGTACAAGCTCCGAGGTGGTGTTCTACATAGTTTTACTGATAGTTTGTCAAATATGGAGCAAGGGCTATCCGATGGCCTAATGGTGGGTATAAACGGTATCGTCACTTTTGCGAACGACATAGCTAGCATAGTTCAGCATGCACCGTTAAATAGAATTTTGCTAGAAACAGATGCCCCATACTTGACTCCAAGTCCAAATCGTGGTAAAATAAATGAGTCGAGATATATTCGGCAAATTGCAGAATTTGTTGCCCAGCAACGCGATATTTCTCTAAAAGAAGTATCAAAGGTGACAGAAGCAAACTGCGATCAGCTGTATTTTTCTAAAAAGTAATCGTCCGATTTAGTGAGGGAGAGACAAGGAGGCATGAAAATGTCCGATGCTATAGCTGCCGTCAATCGTGCTTTTGTTGGAGATGACACGAAAAATTCTGTCCGTCAAATTCAGACGGCTGCTACTCAGTCACAACATGAGGTTTTGCATGAGGATCAGGTTGTGCAGGTTATTGGGCGTATGGATCCTGAACAACAAAGGCAGCTGATTAGTGATATTTCGAACCGCATAACTGAGCTTAGATCATTACGTATTGGAGAGACTCATGTCGGTTCTACGTAAATTGTTAACACTGTTTACTGGTACCCCCGATATTTTAGGTCGTCGGGTGCATGTGATCACCGAACGTGATTTGATAAGTGAAGAAAATCAGATCGGAAAACAGCTTTTTGGCGTGTTGCCGACTGGACATGTGCGCGATTTCTTTTGTTTGGACAAGACAACCTGGGTATGGCATGAGGCCTGGCTAGATAATAAATCTGGGCAAACAAAAGAGATCACGACTCGTTATGAAATTCAGCCTGGTGGTATTTTAAAAGTTCAAACCGGACGAGAATATAAATATGTCGAAGGTGTCGAGCTACAAAACTTAGCTATCGCTATACGATTATATTATGAACGTACTATGCGTTCGGTTTATCACTACGACCCTTATACCGGGATCGCTATCTAATAGCCTGAACATAACTGGTATAATATCTGTATGTCACAAGAGTCAATCTATCTAGATTATGCAGCAGCTACGCCTCTAGATAGTACGGTATTAGAAGCTATGATACTGTATTTTTCTGATGTTTTTTATAATCCGTCAGCTCCGTACGAAGGTGGTCGCTTAGCGCGAGATGCACTAGAATCGGCTCGTAGTGAAGTAGCGCAGGTGTTGGGTGCAAAAAGTACCAATGTCATATTTACCGCTGGAGCAACCGAATCAATCCAGATTGCCTTAGTTGGTTTATTGAAATCTGGGGGCTATGCAGTTATAGGGGCAACCGAGCATGCTGCTGTCCGCGGATGTGTTCGTGATTTTCCATCCAGGATTGCTTTAGCTGATAACCGAGGATACATAACACCAGAATCGGTGCGAAAAGTTATACAAGATGATACGGTAGTTGTCAGTATAGCTCTAGCTGACAGTGAATTCGGTACGGTACAGCCAATCGCAGACATTGCTCATATGATTAATCTAGTACGTCATGATCGTCGCGAAAAAGGCAACAAAACTCCACTATATTTACACAGTGACGGGTCGCAAGCTACAGGGTCACTCGAGCTCAAAACCTCGCGTTTAGGCGTCGATTTACTCAGTTTAAATGCCAGTAAATGTTACGGTCCAAAACAAGTTGGTGTACTTTGGGTTAGAAATGGGATTGTGCTTGAACCGCTTGTAAGCGGTGGTGGGCAGGAAAGAGGTTTACGTAGTGGTACTGAGAATGTCGCTGGTGCAGTAGGTTGTGCTAAAGCTATAAGTATGGCGCAAACTATGCGCTATGATGAGAATAGACGCCTACAAGAGTTACGGACATATCTACTACAACAACTCGAACAAATTGATGGTTTAGTAGTGGATGGTCATCCAAAGAAACATTTACCCGGCCATCTCCACGTTCATATTTCTGGGTTAGACTCTGAGCGTGTTATATATAGATTAGACATAGACGGTGTATATATAGCAACTGGGGCAGCTTGTGCCGCCAATAAAGGTAAGCGTAATCCTGCTCTTGAAGCTGTTGGTATGACACCGGCAGAAGCCGACGGTAGCTTGCGGATTAGCCTAGGTAGATCAACTACGAAACAGCAACTAGAGATTGCTGCCCGGGCTATAAAGAGAGCAATTGATCTGGAGCGAGGCTTGTGAGAGCTTTTTTAGCAGTAATAGTTTTGATAGCTTTAGTAGCAACTATTGGTTTGCCAGTTTATCTTGGGCCTGATGATATAAGTAGTTGTTCCGGACCATCAGACGGCAAATGCGCTCCGGCGGACGCGATAATAGTGGTCAGTGGCGGTGATACCGAAGCTAGGACAGCCGAGGCGGTTCGTCTCTATAATAACAACTGGGCTTCGCTACTGGTTTTTTCCGGTGCCGCCAGAGATCCTAACAGCCCGTCGAATGCTCAAGCGATGCAGATTCAGGCTGTCGAATCGGGTGTACCGTATGATGCAATAATTTTGGAGGAATTTGCGACCAGTACGGTAGAGAACGCAGCTAATACTGCTAGTATTATTGAAAGGTACAATCTCAAGCGAGTCATATTAGTGACATCGGCTTATCATCAGCGTCGTACAAGTATAGAATTTAGCAAAAAACTTGGGGTTGATGTGCAAATCGTGAATCATCCAGTTAGAAACGATAGCCAATGGTCACAGTGGTGGTGGGCGACTCCGTATGGCTGGTGGCTGGGTATTAGTGAATTGATAAAAATATTAGTAACGAAGGCATAGCTAGATATGAAGCGTGTATTTGTAGGTATGAGCGGTGGTGTAGATAGTTCGGTGACAGCGGCTTTGTTGGTCGAGCAGGGATTTGATGTCACTGGAGTGTACATGAAGAACTGGACACAAGATTTGCCGGGGATGCGTTGTCCCTGGGCAGATGATTTAGCCGATGCCAAGCGTGTCGCCGTACAGCTAGGTATATCACTAAAAGTTTATGATTTTCAGGACCAATATCGTCAAAAAGTTGTCGACTATATGTTGGCCGAATACCAGGCTGGTCATACACCCAATCCAGATATTATGTGTAATCAAGAGGTCAAATTTAAACTATTTCTAGATACCGCATTAGCCGATGGTGCGGATATGATTGCTACTGGTCATTATGCTAGGTTAGAAAATTGTGACTGGTGTGTGGAAGTTGGGGAAAATCGCAAAAAACTACTGAAGGCAGCTGATGAGCAAAAAGATCAGACATATTTTTTGTATCGCGTGACCGGTGAGGCGCTTGGAAAGACGGTTTTCCCCCTAGGAGAATACACAAAAAGCCACGTGCGTAAACTTGCAGAAGAGCGTGGTCTGGCGACGGCTCAGAAAAAAGACAGCCAAGGTATTTGTTTCGTCGGATCAGTAGGTATACATGAATTTTTGCAGGAATTTGTCGAAACAACACCAGGCAATATCGTCGATAAACACACTGGTAAAACACTTGGTCGTCATGATGGAGCAATTTATTACACACTAGGACAAAGACACGGGTTGGATCTAGGCGGTGGTATGCCATATTACGTTGTCGATAAGGATATGGCTAGAAATGAGGTTTTCGTAAGTCGTGATTTGAATGATAGGTCGATGTGGTGTAGCTACCTGGAGCTAGAACAAATTCATTGGATTAACCAGCCAGCCAAAGAAGGCGAAAGTTTACGGGTTCGTCTGCGTCATCGTGGCGCGCTACATCCCGCCATATATTCAAATGGTAATTTAGAAATGCAGGAGGCTGAGCGGGCGGTTGCTGTTGGGCAGTCAGCTGTATTATACCTTGGGGATGAGGTTTTGGGTGGTGGGATTGTTTCGGGAGCATAAGCGGATTATAATTGGCACATAGTTACTATATGGAGGTTACGAATGGCTAGAAAAAACAAGGCCGAGTCAATCGAAAAAGATCTGGAGAACCTCCAGATAGATGGTGAGGATAACGCCGCAACTCAATTGAACGATACGGAACTCGTGAAAGATTATAGTCGTCAAGACGATAGCTTCAACCCAACAGAGTATACTAGGCCCGATGAGTCGGATGCTCTGCGAGAAGTAGAAAATAATGAGCTACATGATCCTGAAGATCCATACAGGGCAAATTTGGAATCACAAGAAGTTTTGGTTACAAAAAAGGTTAAAAAGACGCTTAAATACAAACACTCCAAGTTATATTTTGGAATATTTCTTGTACTAGCCTTGATTGCCGGGGTAATATTTTGGTTCTGGCGAGACTTAGTATTAAATTTGGCGGATACAACCAGTGCTCCAATTAGTAAGCCGGTAATAGAAGAAATAGTAGCTAAAGAACAGATAAGTCCAGAGATGGAGCGGTTTATGAACCCAGCTACTGGTGAATCATGGCTGAAAAGTCCTAAGCAGATGGTAGCCCAGGGATGGTTGAAGGCCGAGCTACGCGAAACGATCATGTCCGGTATGACATATGACGGCGTTACCGAAGCTCAGATAGAAGAAGCTATCAAAAATTCAGCGCCGAATTATTTTGAAGTTGGTTCTCGGGCAGGCAATCAGATAATTCGCGTTACCGATAGCTATAACGGCATGGCTCCAAACTATTTATGGTTTGAGCAATCTCCGGAAGGTACAGTGTCGTTAGTCGCACAGCCTCAGTCCACAGCTAAATACCAAGAAGATCTTGTCACTTGGATGCGCGATATATTGACCGATAAAGTTAGCACAGTAGATACGACAATTCATTATGACTCCTTGAGTGTACCGCCAGAGATTCCTCTTAAAAACGGCGAAGTTCTCAGAAATCCAGAATATTCCAGTCTTGATATACAGACCCCGTCTGTGATAGAAGGACAGATTAAAACGCTCGTATCACAAATCGGACAGAGTAAGCTGTATCGCGTAGAAAAACCATATGTTGATACGAAATTAACCAATATTTCTTATGAAATTGAAATGCCAGCAGAGATTGTTGCGTACCTTAGGTATGAGCCAAATCAAGAGTCTCTAGAGGGTTACGTTTTTGATAATGAGCGCGTTGCAACTTATTATAATTCTTATCTTGGTAAAACTGAGTACGATAAGCTACACGCGATTGCTCGCGGTTGTGGCGGGTCGGGTGCGAACGTGACTCGTACCGATAAACTTAAGTTATCTGACATCGTTCAAGTAGGAAAGACGCCCGGCGGTAGGGTGGTTTACCAACCCAAAGACAAGAGTTCGGACCTGGTTCAGAAATCTTATGATGAATATAAAACGTGGGTCACGGACGCAAAGAGCTTGGATGAGTTTATAGCTGAACACGGTTTGTTACTAATCGAAGACAATGACCATAATCTGTTGGTATATGTGCGTGATCAAATGGGGCCAGCGGGTGGTTGTGCAAAACCAGTAGTGTATTTGTATCCAACTGAAAATACTATCGTGAGCGTACGTGTTGGTGCCGATGTAACGGTTTCGGAGCCAAAATATGAAGCAAACGGATGGCAGGGTGTTACAGCAACACCGAGCGGTCAATTAACATACAACGGCACGCAGTATTCTTCGCTATTCTGGGAAGGATATGGTGTAGGTGATTACCCAGGCATAATCTCGGGTACGGTCATCAAACGCAATCAGGCCGCCAGCACTATGCGACTACAGCTCAGACAGCAGGGCTTAAATTCTAAGGAAATTGCCGATTTTATGGATTTCTGGCAGCCGCGCATACCAGAAAAGCCATATGTGCGATTAACTTGGTTCAATACTCGTCAGATGGAAACGCTGGCTCCGCTATATATTTCACCTAAACCTGATACTGTGTTACGTGTATTCCTAGACATGGATGGGTTCGATAAACCTATAAAATTGCCTAGTCAGAAGCTAACAGCTCAAGAGCGACGTGGCTTTACCGTAGTTGAATGGGGTGGTCTAACTCTTCAGGGTCTACGATAACTTCTGTATCTGATATAATATTTCTGATTATGACAGCCCAAGAAATTCGTAGAGCCTACTTAAAGTTTTTTGAAGACAGAGGTCACGCAGTTGTAGGACGTGCTCCGCTAGTGCTTCACGACGATCCAACTACATTATTTACTACAGCCGGGATGCAACCGTTGATGCCCTATTTGCTGGGAGATGAGCATCCAAAAGGCGCAAGGATAGTGGATAGTCAGACTTGCGTGAGAACACAGGATATCGAAGAAGTTGGTGACAATCGCCATACGACTTTTTTCGAAATGCTTGGTAATTGGAGTTTGGGCGATTATTTTAAGGAACAGCAAATTCCTTGGTTCTGGGAATTCTTGGTTGATGTTGTAGGACTAGACCCTCAAAAACTCTATGTAACGGCATTTATCGGAAATGAAGCAAATAATATTCCTCGAGATGTTGTGACGGCTGATACGTGGCGTGTACTTTTTGCCCGAAAAGGTATCGAAGCCGGGGTGGCTGAGATAGGTTCTGAGCAACAGGGTTACGAGCGTGGTATGAAGTCTGGAGAGCGTATTTTCTTGTACGACGGCACGAAGAACTGGTGGTGGCGTGGTACAGGAATAGAAAATATGACGCCTGGTGAGCCGGGAGGCCCTGATACAGAAGTGTTTTATGAGTTCGACTTTATCGAACATGACAAAAAGTGGGGTGAGCATTGCCATCCAAACTGTGATTGTGGACGTTTTATGGAAATCGGCAATAGCGTTTTTATGGAGTATCTACGAACTGAAGATGGTTTTGAGAAACTACCGAAACAGAATGTCGATTTCGGGGGTGGTCTCGAGCGAATTGCGGCTGCGGCTATCGATAGCTCAGATATGTTTAAAACTAGTTTAATGTGGCCGATCATAGATAAGTTACAGCAGATTAGCGGTAAAAACTATGAGTCGCATACCGAAAGTATGCGGGTAATCGCCGATCATCTTCGAGCCGCTACTTTTCTAGCTGTTGATGGCTGTGTGCCGAGTAATAAAGAACAGGGTTACGTGATGCGTCGACTGATTCGCCGAGCTATTCGTTATAGCTTTGATTTGGGCGTTGAACAGAACTTCATGCAAGAAATTGTACCAGTGATTGCTGATATGTACGCTGACGACTTTCCAGAAGTGGCCGAAAGCCGTGAAAGTATTATTGCCGTGTTAGTAAAAGAGGAAAAAGCTTTTCGCCAAACCTTACGTAAGGGTCTAAACGAGCTAACTAATATATATAATCGTAATAACGGAAAATTTTCTGGTGAAGATATTTTTGCGCTACATGATACCTATGGTTTTCCTGCAGAGTTATCGATTGAAACACTATTAGTTACACTTGATAATGCAAAATTGGATGAAAATTGGCGTTGGCAGTTTGATGCAATGATGTCTGAGCAGAGACAACGTAGCCAGACAGCTCGTAAAGGGGAATTTCACGGCGGGCTCGAAGGCACAGACCCTATTCACCTTAAATACCATACCGCAACTCATTTACTGGGCCAAGCTTTGCGCCAAGTGGTAAGCCAGGATATTCAGCAACACGGTAGTAATATTACGACCGAGCGGTTGCGGTTTGATTTTAACAGCGAAAAACTGTCAGCTGAACAAAAACAAGCCGTTGAAGACCTTGTAAATCAATGGATAGATGAAAACTACCCCGTGACATATAAAATTTATCCGACTAAAGAAGCTTTGGAGATAGGCGCAATCGGTGCGTTTGGGGAACGATATGATGATGAAGCCAAAGTTTATCGTATAGGTACGTCCGACAAGCAAATTAGTCTTGAGGTTTGTGGTGGTCCGCACGTTGAAAATACCGGTAAACTCGCGGAAAACGGAAAACGGTTTAAAATTATAAAAGAAGAAGCATCGAGTGCTGGCATTCGTCGTATTAAAGCTGTACTCCACTAGATGTTTTCAATGGCGTTTATGGTATAATTATAGCTTAGATGATACTCGACAAAATAAAATCACGATTTTCGAATAGCCAAAAACAAGAAGAAACTATTTTGGTAGGGTTAGACATAGGAACATCTTTTGTTAAAGCTCTGGTGGCGCGCGTAATTGGCGATGAAATAGAAATATTGGGTGTGGGCAGAAAAAAACAAGATATTAGTGATATGCATAGCGGTGCTATTGCTGACATAGCTGGGGTAGTGAGAAATTGCGAAAATGCTCTCAGCCAGGCAGAAGAACAAGCCGGAGTCCAAGGCCGTAGAGCGGTTATTGGTATTGCTGGTGAATTAGTCAAAGGACAGACTAGTAC
>RZYF01000010.1 GCA_010014665.1 Candidatus Saccharimonadota bacterium
TATTGCTACTAGTGCCTATGCCTTCAACGCCGACACAATAGATGGGTTAGACAGTTCTAGCCTCGGACAACTAAGCGCTAACAATGTTTGGACGGGAACAAACCAAGTTAAACTCAACCCCGCTACCGCCTTCAATGTCCAAAACGCTTCGAGTATTGACGCCTTCAACGTTGACACTTCTACTAGCAAGATAACCCTAGGCTAGTCATAAAGACTAGAAACGCTACTAGGCCATAACGTATCTTTGATCGAATAGGAATACCTCGAAAAATAACTACAGATTTGTCCACCTGTTTCTTCGTTGCCAGATATATTTTTTTAGCCCACATACCTATTCGATTGTATCATGCATACCAATCTACAAGCTCAGCATCTAGCAGCCGCGCAGATTGATTTGAACTAAAAGTTTATGCTATAATTATCGAATATAACAGTAGATTATGAGAGGGTGTAAGTATATATGGATAGGTTTAATCCGCGCGCAAATATCAGCAGAGATCGCCCTGCAGTACAAGGCAGAGATACCAATACTAATCCAGGTCCAAGCGAGTCGGTCACGCCAAGTTATCATGCAACCCAAACAGCTAAACAGCCAATACGATCTAGACAAAACACTGTTGTTATTGGTTTGATAATTTTCTCGTTTATCTTGATTGTTGGTGTCTTGTTTTGGCCTAAATCTGGACTTGGAGGAAGTATAAATAGCCGCTACCAAGCAGTATTTTTGTCGAATGGTTCAGTCTATTTCGGCAAGTTACAGACGATAAACGATTCCTATCTAAAGATTACTAACGTATATTTCATTGAGGACAAAACTTCTGTCGATGCGTCCACGGCAACCAACGATAACAAAATAAACTTAATCAAACTCGATGCATCTGTCCACGGACCAAAAGACGAAATGATTATCAACAGAGACCAAGTACTGTTTTTTGAAAACCTAAAAGAGGGTGGAGCTGCTGACAAGCTTCTTGAAGAAGAAAAAAATAAATCATAAAATCATCAAAGATTTAACCGCCTGAAACGCGTCCGATATCTAACTAACAGATACTATGCCTGAGCTACCAGAAGTTGAAACTATTCGTCGTGGTCTTGGTCGTCTACTACCAGGCAAAAAAGTGTTAAGCGCTGAGTGTCTAGATTCGCCGAGAAGTTTTCCGAATTCTTCGTCAGAAGTTGATAATTTTTTACATGGTGCTAGTGTGACGACTATACGTCGCCGAGCAAAAGTATTATTGATAGATTTTGACAGTAATTACACGCTCGTTATCCATCTCAAGATGACCGGTCAATTGGTTTTTGTAGCTACAGATCCTGTGTATACTTCAGCTTCCGAAATTCAATCTGAAGCTAGTCATGAAGCTTCTATAGCAACGTCTTCAACTGATAAACTAGCTCCTCGATTTGGCGGCGGTCACCCTACGGACTCGCTGATAAGCAAGCTACCAGATCGCTCAACCAGGGTAATCATAAAGTTCACAGACGGTTCGATATTATATTTTAACGACCAGCGTAAATTTGGTTGGATGCGACTGATGCCAACCATCTCTGTACCTGAGATTGATTTTATGAAGCGAGTTGGACCAGAGCCACTGGAAGACTCTTTTGGTGCCAAAGATTTCATTGAGCGCATTAAGCGACGCAAAGGTACGACCATCAAAGCTGCCATATTAGATCAGACGGTTCTGGCTGGAGTTGGTAATATTTATGCCGACGAATCTTTGTGGGCAGCTCAGATTCATCCAGCAACCCATGTCAGTGACATAACTGACAAACAACTTTCTCAATTGCTTGTTGAGATAAAAAAAGTTATGAATCTCAGTATCGCAAAAGGCGGCTCAACCGATCGAAATTATGTTGATGCTGAAGGTAAAAAAGGCAGTTATTTGCAGTTTGCCAATGTATTTCGTCGAGAAGGCCAACCTTGCCCGCGTTGTGGCGCGACTATCGAAAAAATACGCGTCGCTGGTCGTGGTACTCACGTCTGTCCAGTTTGCCAGATGATACAATAGTCTGAGATGGTTTATTTGTTGGCAGGAGAAAACACCTACGAAATTGAGCGACACTTGAAAAAAATTGTTGATCAGTTTGATGAAGAAATCGAAAAATTTGACGGTAGCGAGCTGACAATCGAGATGTTACCTGATCTTTTCTTGGGGCAAACACTATTTGCAACCAAGCGCTTGATTATCATCAAAAATGCATCAAAGAATCGTCAGGTTTGGGGTGCCCTGAGTGAATGGCTGACAAAAGTCGGTGAAACCATAGTTGTTTTAGTCGAAGAAAATCTTGACAAACGCACTAAAACCTACAAATGGTTGCAAAAAAACGCCGAAGTTTCTGAAAGCCGCAATCTCAACCCCCGTGAAACTGTCGAATGGGTACTCAGACAGGGAAATATCATACTGAAGGACGTTATCTTAGCGAAAGGTGTAGCAGAGTTTCTAGTCCAATATGTCGGCGTTGATCAGTGGCAACTATTGAGTGAACTCGAAAAACTTCGTTTGTCTGGACGCGAACCTAGCGAGAGCTTGATTCGTGAGCTGATTGAGCCAACCCCGCAGGCTACTAGTTTTGAACTACTCGACGCCGCTTTTGCGCATAATCATGTTTTGCTAGAACAGCACTTGTCAGTTGTATCGCGTAGCGAAGACCCGCATATGTTTTTTGGCCTACTTTCGAGTCAAATTTACGCGTTAGCATTGTTGCAGTCGGCCGACGGTCGTCGACAAAACGAGATAGCGCAGGTTGCAGGGATTCACCCTTACGTACTTCAAAAAATCTCACCACTCGCCGAACAGACGAGCAGGGAACAACTGTCTAGATTGATTAATAAATTAGCCAACCTAGATACTAATCTCAAATCACAAGCTGTAGATCCCTGGATCCAGATCCGTTCGTTCTTGCTACAAATATAAAACCGCTCGAAAAGTTTCGAACGGCATATAATAAACTTGTTTTGCTAGAGCTATTTTTTGGCAGCTACAGGCTTTTTAACTGCAACTGATTTTTTAGCAGGTGCAACTTTCTTAGCCGTAACTGGTTTTTTGGCAGCTACAGGTTTCTTAACGGTTGTAGATTTTTTGGCAGCTACAGGCTTTTTAACTGCAACTGATTTTTTAGGTGCTACAGTTTTTTTAGCCGCAACTGCTTTTTTGGTAGTTTTTTTAGCCGTCTCCATTTTGACACCGGCATCTTTAGCTATTTTTACTAGAGAGCTTTTACGACGAGCAGCGGTGCGTTTTTCGATTAGGTTCTTTTTTACTGCAGTATCAATCTTACTCTGAGCAGACGACAGGCCCTTAGCACTAGGTTTTTCAAGAAAGGCTTTGACGGCAGTTTTCATAGATTTTTTGGTTTCGACGTTACGATCACGTCGTTTAGCAGTTTGACGCATTCTTTTGATAGCTGATTTGATGATTGGCATTGTTACTCCGATTCAAGTTTGTTATGAATAATCGTCGTACAGTTTACCCCAAAACTATCAAAAAGTAAAGAGGAGCTAACTCTGGTAGAAATTGGTTGACAGCCCTATAGTGCTTGTGGTATTATAAAAACAATATTCTAATAAACAAAAAGTAAAATCACAAAATGCAAGTCGAACAACCTCCAAAACAACAAATCGTAGACAGAATTAAAAAAGCTTCTAATATATTGGTTACTGTTAATCGTAATCCAAATGTCGACTTGTTGGTCTCGGCGTTAGCTTTGACGCTCATGCTCGAGAAGATGGACAAGAGCGCGGTAGCAGTGTTTAGTGGCGTCATACCTCGCGCAATTGATTTTCTCGAACCTGACAAAATAATCGAAGATAACGTCGATAGCTTGCGTGATTTTATAATTGCTCTCGACAAAGAAAAAGCCGACCGATTGCGATATAAAGTAGAAGGTGACGAGGTGCGAGTCTATATCACACCTTACAAAACGACGATTTCAGAACAGGACCTGAAGTTTTCACAAGGTGATTTCAATGTTGATTTGATTGTTGGCTTAGGAGTCGAAAAAAGCGATGATCTCGACAAAGCCCTTACTTCATATGGCAGGATTTTGCACGATGCTCAGATTGTAACTATAAATACTCACGACGAACATAGTTCGATTGGTGACGTCGACTGGAGCGATGCTTCGGCCAATAGCTATTCAGAAATGATTATGAGCATGAGTGAGGCTTTGCAGTCTGGTCTGCTCGATCAGCCAATCGCCACTTCACTTCTAACCGGTATCGTCTCGTCTACCGATCGTTTCCGAAACGAAAAAACATCGGCCAAAGTTATGACTATGGCAGCACAACTGATGGCTGCCGGCGCTAATCAACAGCTAATTGCTGAACAGTTAGACAAAGATAGTAGTCCAGCAGCTAACACGCCGCCGGTTAATAATATTCCAAATCCTTCAGAAATTAGCCTACGATCCACCAAACCCGCTCCTGTAGCTGAAACTGTTGATTTAAAACAGCCACAGCCAGTTATTACTGAAAAAGACACCGAATCAGTTACGAGCGAACTAGATAATTCGATTGAGCAAAAATCATCTAGCAACGATGTAATCGAAGATCTTGCTAGCGAAACTGAGCGCATGAATGAACAGTCGAGTTTCGTACCAGATTTATCGTTACCGCCTTTACCTAATACTCCGGCCGAAAATACTCAACCGGGTGGCTGGCGCGATCTCAGCGTTGCTCGAACACTAGACAACGAACAGCCGACAGAGCAGCCATCAACAACACAGCAGAAATCTCGTCCAGACAGCAAAGTGATTCTAAATCATGAAGGTGATTCGGTAGCTGACATACCTCAGTTAAACACATCACCAATCAACTCAACCTTTGGTGGAAATCAGGATATGCCAAGTGTTAACACTATCTCAGGCGAACCTGCGAACCAATCAACAACTACGAATTCACCGAAAGTTGCCCAGACAAATACACCAGGACTTTCGTTTGAAATGCCACCATTACCTAATGATGGACCAGTAGTTGAAGTACCAGAACCGGAGCCAAAACCAGAGCCAGTAGAGACTGCTATATCAAACCAACCTTCGTCGCCATTGCCGGTATTTGATGCGCCATCGGCCAATGTACAGGATCCGGCAATAGTCGAACAGCCTACGGCTCCTTCAGCACTTGACACTGCTCGGTCTACCCTGAGCTCGATTTTTAACGATACCTCATCAGTGCCACCGGCACCGCCAGTAGCTAGTGCACCGACTCCTGCCACACCTACTCCCCAACCAGACCCTAACGCGAACATCACATCGCCTACTTCTCAAATACCAAATTTACCAATGCCAGATTTTTCGACCTTACCACCCCTACCGGGTGAGATAGCTTCTCAGTCACCACCTCAGCCAAACACGTCGACACCACCTCAGCTTGGGCTACCAACCCCACCCGCACCAACAACAGTAGCACCAAACGATGACCCTGCTGAGTTCAGGCTACCAAGTTAGTAGAGTTTCTAGAAATATAGATTCTAGAGATATACTTAATCGCATGAATCATGACAATATTTTATTGATTGACAAACCAGCTGGCTGGACTAGTTTTGATGTTGTGGCAAAAATTCGTGGGCGAATTCGCTTTGAATATAAACAAAGTGGTATTGCTCCAACCAAAAAACAGTTACGAGTTGGTCATGCTGGCACACTTGATCCATTTGCTACCGGTTTGTTGATAGTTCT
Organism: Candidatus Saccharimonadota bacterium; assembly: GCA_010014665.1. Lineage (GTDB taxonomy): Bacteria > Patescibacteriota > Saccharimonadia > Saccharimonadales > Saccharimonadaceae > JAPUDS01. The sequence continues at coordinate 5,680 of RZYF01000010.1, forward strand.
TCTGGGTGATAGTTGCAAACGTGCAGGGGAATTCCTAAAACTCGACAAGATATACGAGGCGACGGTAGAACTTGGCAAAACTAGTACTACAGGCGATCCTGAGGGAGAGATTATAAAATGGGGAAAAGCGCAGGAGAGCGCAGAGTTGCTGGGTATTTCTAGGGTCGTACCGAACACACAACCGACTCGTCAGACCGTTCTCGAGACTCTAGAGGGGCTTACAGGGCAGATTATGCAAAAACCTCCAGCTTTCAGTGCTATAAAAGTTGGTGGTAAACGAGCTTACGATCTAGCGCGTGCTGGTAAAGTTGTTGATATACCCGAACGAGCCGTGACCATTTATGAGCTAGAACTACTAAATTACAATTGGCCGTTAGTCAAAATCCGTGCTCATGTGTCGAGTGGCACCTATATCCGCACTCTCGCCGAAGATATCGGAAAAGCGTTAGGCACAGGGGCTTACTGCAAAGAACTGAGACGGACCAGTATAGCCGACTGGAACGTGGCGGATGCCGTGAGTGTAGAGGACTGGAAGTGTTCTCTCCTATAATCCATAATCTAAAATCTACTGACATCACTTGCTAAACAGGGGCGGCTATGCTAAAGTATTTCGGTATGATTACTAAAGACGACAAGTTAAAAGCTATCAAAGTCGGTGCTCAGAGCAAATCTGACGTCGGCTCTCCTCAGGTGCAGGTCTCAGTATTGACGGCTCGCATCAAAGAGGTGACGGCTCACTTGAAGGCAAACAAGCATGATTTCATGGCGCGACGCGGACTGATCCAGATGGTCTCAAAGCGCAAGAGATTGCTAAAATACCTCGAGAGCAAAGATTTTGAAGCCTACCAGGCGATTATCGCCAAACTAGGTCTTCGCAAATAACTGACGAAGAAGCTTTGGGAAAACCTCCGACAAGTTCGGAGGTTTTTCATGATATAATAGTACTGTAAATAAATCGCAGAGCGTGATAGATACGAGGACTGAACGCAGTTTTCATACCTGTTACTCTCTGCAACAAATCAAGGAGGCTCTCAAGTTATGAGTACTATCAACCCCAGCGGAAAAGATATTATTTCCGTTAGCACCGATTGGTGTGGCAAAAAACTAACTCTCGAAGTTAACCGCGTCGGTTTTCGTACCAGTGCTAGTGTGCTAGTTAGCTACGGCGACACTGTCGTGCTCGGAACAGCTATGGTGGGTAACGACCCTATAAGTGGCATGGATTATTTTCCGTTAAGTATCGATTATGAAGAAAAAATGTATGCAGCTGGCAAAATCAGTGGCTCGCGCTTTATTAAGCGAGAAGGACGTCCAAGTGACGAAGCTATATTGATCGGCCGTTTGATCGACCGCCCGATTCGTCCGTTGTTTCCAAAAGGTTATCGCCAGGAAGTTCAAGTGGTAGCGAGCGTACTCAGTATGGATCCGAGCTTTCGTCCAGATATGATAGCTATGGTAGCAGCTTCGAGCGCACTTATGTTGACCGGTACACCGTTCGACGGTCCAGTAGCCGGTGTTCGTGTTGGCCGAGTAAACGGAGAGTTCAAAGCTTTTCTAGACGCTGAGCAGCGCAATGAAAGTGAACTTGATCTAGTCGTTGCCGGTATCGAAAAAGGTATCACTATGGTAGAAGCCGGTACCAACGAAGTGTCAGAGGATCTAGTAGCTGAAGGTTTGGCTTGGGCTCACGAAATGATTCAACCGGCTATCAAGCTACAGCGTGAGCTAGAAGCCAAGATTGCTCCTGAAGTTCGTGAGTACGAACTAATCTTGCCAAACAAAGACATCCAAGCCGAAGTTGACGCCTGGACAGATGGTAAACTCGGGGACGCCCTACGTCGTCCGTATCCTGAGCGCAATACGCTTATAGGCAGTTTAACCGATGATTTTCATACCGCCATGGAAGAAAAACACGGTGATGATTATGTCGCACTCAGAGTCGAATATGCCGAAGCTTTCACCAATGCTCTACACAAAGACGTACGCAACGGTATCGTCAAAGAGGGAATTCGTCCCGACGGACGCAAGCTCGACGAAGTTCGTCCGCTTAGTTCCGAAGTTGGCGTCTTGCCACGAACTCACGGTTCAAGTATCTTTACGCGTGGCGTAACACAGGGCATGAATATCGTAACTCTTGCACCACTTAGCTATGCGCAGATGGTTGATACTATGGAAATCACCGACGGCGAACGTCGCTATATGCACCACTACAACGCACCTGGTTACACGGTTGGCGAGGTTCGTCGCTTAGGTTCTCCTGGTCGACGTGAAATCGGTCATGGTTATTTGGCTGAGCGTGCTCTCATGCCAGTACTGCCTAGCGAAGAAGATTTCCCATACACTATACGTTCGGTAACAGAGATTATGAGCCAGAACGGTTCGACCAGTATGGCCGCAACCTGTTCAAGTACTCTTGCGCTTATGGATGCGGGTGTGCCACTGAAAGCTCCTGTTTCAGGTATTGCCATGGGTCTTATGATGGACGGTCCTAAACCATACGTCCTAACCGATATTGCCGACGCTGAAGACTTTGCTGGTGATATGGATTTCAAGGTCACCGGTACAGCCAACGGTATTACTTGTATTCAGATGGACATGAAAGTCCACAGCTTACCAGTAGAAGTATTGCGCGAAGCTATTCAAAAAGCTGTTCCAGGCCGTAAACACATACTTGATCACATGCTGAAGACTATCAAAGAGCCACGTAAGAAATTGAGCCCATATGCTCCTCGTATCGAAAAAATCATTATCAATCCAGAGAAGATAGGCGCTATTATTGGCAAAGGTGGCGAGACAATCAACAAGATTACTAGCGAAACTGGTGCCGAAATTGACATCAAAGACTCTGGTTTAGTGACCGTTTCGGCCGTCAACACTGAAGCTATCGAAAAAGCTATTATCTGGATAAAAAGCCTCGTCGAAGAGCCAGAAGTAGGCAAGATCTACGAAGGTAAAGTGGTCAAAATCATGGATTTCGGTGCATTTATAAATATTATGCCTGGTATCGACGGTATGTGTCACATTTCAGCCATGGCAGATGGTCGGGTAGAAAAAGTAACCGATGTTGTCAAAGAAGGCGATATCATACGTGTCCGGCTAGTTACGATCGACGAGCGCGGTCGCCTCAGCCTAAGCATGAAACCCGGTGATTTGGAATAGGATCTTTAGCGGTGCTCAAAAAAGCACAAGAACTAAATAATCTGCGCGATAGTATGATTTGCGAAGATATATGTTCGGATTTGGTAACTCAGGCTACTCAATTGGTTTTCGGTGCAGGGAACCCTGATGCCGATATAGTGTTTATCGGCGAGGCACCAGGCAAAAAAGAGGATGAAACCGGACTACCGTTCGTGGGTGCAAGTGGCCGATTCCTCAACGAGATGTTAACAGCAGCCAATCTAAACTGGGAAGATGTCTACATAACTAATATCGTCAAATATCGACCACCAGGCAATCGTGATCCATCGCAGACAGAAAAAGACGAATTCTGGCCGTATCTAATGCGCCAACTCGAGATTATACAGCCGAAAGTCGTGGTAGCTCTAGGTCGTCATAGCGGTATGTGTTTTATTCCTGATCTTGTAATATCTCGTGACCACGGCAAAGCCCAAATCGTTGGAGATTGGCTAGTCGTACCGCTTTACCATCCGGCGGTTGCGTTATATGACGGTTCAAAACGGCAAGTTTTGATCGATGATTTTTTGAAAGCAGTTAGCTTGGCTAAAAGTAGCTAGGTTTTATAGGCACGAAGTTCTATAATCATAACCATGAACGTCTCGCAAGAAGACATGAGCCGTATTTTCGAAGAAGTCCAATCGCTAGACAGTACCAATGATCGGTTCAAATATCTAAAAGTTCGACGACGAGATAAGTGGTATTTTGTTAAAATCGCTCAGAACGACACCGCCCGCGAGGGCTTACTCAGGGAATATCTATGGTCGGAGTTTATGGAACGAGTTAGTGTGCTTATGCCTTTTCTCAAGCTTGATGGACCACATATATTCAAACGGATTGGCACTGGAGCTTTAGTTATTGACTGGATAGAGGCGTCAGTAGTGGCAGAAGCCTGGGATATCGACGCCTGGCAGCGAAATCTAGAGCGTTTTGCTAGCATGCATGTTCAGCTAGACAGAGCGGCGGGTAACTATTCGCTTCCGCAGGTTTATACCAAACTAGCACATCGTGATACACCTGAGACTACATGGAAACAATGGTCGACAGACAGGGTTGACGAGCAAACAATCAGCGATTCGCGTCAGTTATTTCGGGAATACGAATATCGTGTGACACTGCGCTTGCAACACGGTGATCTGTGGCCGTGGGAAATATTTAACGTAGACGATCGCTGGGTAATAATTGACGGTGAAAAAGCAGGGATAGACTTACCAAGATTTTACGACGTTGCGCAAAGTTACGTTCGGCTTTTCACGATAGCTAACAATCAGGATATGGCACGAGATTTTTTGCGAATGGTTATCGACGGTCTCGAGATGTCGCGCGACGATTTCTACTCTCAGTTTATACCAGTAGTGCTGATTAGGGCTATCAGTCAGCTATCGAATGCCAATAGTGGTGACGACGAATCCTTAAAAGCCTCCAGTAATCTTCTAGTAAATACCTGTTTATTGCGTGAAGTCGAACAAATTTTTTAACGACGCTATTTACAAAACATATGGAGTTATGCTATACTGAACAACACTTACGGGAGAAAAACTCCTCCAAATCGACCAATACAACACTTGTTATCTCTCTGTAAACTGTAATCATTTTTTTCGAAATAAACTATTTAGATATCAAAAAAGAAGGGAAATTATAAAAATATATGGGTCAAAGAAGACTTGCGACGCCGCAGGCCGATAATCAGCACAGGCGTCCGACTAATCAACCAAAACAACGTTCAGACAATACGGTCCTGAACAACACAACTACTCGTAAAGGTGAGGCTTTTCGTGCACAACATCGCACCAGTGAAAACGTCAACGCTAGAGCTAGTCAACATATTATAGACATACCAGTCAACAAAAGTGTATACAACGGATACGAAGGTCGCCAGTTTAGTTTGGCTGACCAGAAAAAAAATCGACCAAATCCTAGCCGCCCAAGTCTCAAGGTTATACCTATAGGTGGAGTTGGCGAAATGGGTATTGGTAAAAACATGACTGCTCTCGAATATGACAATGACATAATAATTATTGATATGGGCTTTCTTTTCCCGGGCCCAGATTATCCGGGGATCAACTATATCACTCCCGATATTACATATCTTGAGCAGAACAAACATAAAATCCGTGGAGTTGTATTTACGCACGGACATCTCGATCATATCGGTGCGTTTCGTCATCTCATCCCCAAGATTCCAGCACCAGTGTATGCAACCAAGTTTACGGTCGCTATGTTGCAGAAAAACATGGAAGAATCAGACAGTGGCTACGAGCCCAGCTACAATATACTAGATCCAGAAGCTCATGATAGGGCGCAAATTGGCGATACCTTTCAGGTTGAGTTAGTCAGGGTTAATCACTCGATTCCCGATGCAGCTGCGGTAGTAATCCGGACTCCTGTAGGAAATATCCTTAGTTCGGGTGACTGGCGTATCGAACCTAATCCAGTTGACGGCAGAAAATTTGACTTTGGACGTCTGACGGAAATTCAACAAAAAGAAGGTTTTTTGTTGTTTATGAACGAGTCTACTAACTGTGAAAACGAAGGCACCAACACTAATCATGGTGAACAGGATGTTCAGCATAGTATTGGTCAAGTTATGAATATCTACCCACAGGGTCGTCTGATAACAAGCTGTTTTTCTTCGAATCTTCACCGCATGCAACTTATGCTCGACGAAGCCAAAATTCACGGCCGTAAGGTCGCATTTGCTGGCTATAGTATGATCCAAAACCTAGAGGTAGCTTTGCGTAGTAGCACAATAAAAGTACCCAAAGATACGATTATGAAAATGGAAGATCTGATCAAACTACCTGACTCTAAAGTTATGATTATTTGTACAGGTTCGCAGGGCGAGTTTAACGCAGTTTTGAACCGTATGGCTTCAGGGGCGCATAAACATATCAAGATCAAGAACAGCGATATTATTGTTTTCAGTTCAAGTGCGATACCAGGCAATGAAAAATTTATCGTTCGGACTGTTGATAATCTTATGAGAGAGGGCAGTGATGTGTTGCGTGACCAAAAAACCCACCTTTCAGGCGTCGGTCGGCTTCACCTTTCTGGACACGGTTATTACGACGATCACCTCAGGATAATTCAAGCTATTAATCCGACTTACTATTTACCAAATCACGGTGAATTTCATATGTTAGTTCACAACGCTGAACTCGCCGAAAACGCGGCCGGTATCCCACGGCGCAACATCTTTGTGTGCGACCCTGGTGACGTTGTTGAGTTTTATCATGACGGTAGCGCTAAAAAAACTGGACGGGTACCGGTTGGTGGAGTTATGTATGATGATAGTGGTACAGAAGTGTCTGAAGTCGTCCTAAGAGATCGCATACACATGAGCCAAGAAGGAATTTTTATCGTTATGATTACTGTGGCGCGTGGTTCCGGTCGTTTGCTCACTAGTCCAGATATTATTTCGCGCGGTTTCATCTATCTCCGCGATAGCGAAGAGCTGATGAATTTAATTCGTCAGTACTTGAAGCAAAAAGTTGCCCGGAGTTTTTCAGGACATAGAGTTGATATCGATCAGTTAAAAAAAGAATTACGCGAAGAGATTTCGCACATTTTGTTCGACCAAACGCACCGCACACCGATAGTTATACCTGTGGTAAACGAGATATCTCTGAACGCCAGTAAACCTCAGGTCCACAACACTGCGCCAGCTTCACAGCCACAGAGGACTATCCCGGCTCAGCCAATCGTGAATTTGCCTGCCTCTCGTAAGTTTCCACCAAAACAATTTCCTGACACAGAGGTTGTTGATCCAGGGCAATTTTCGGGTACAGACTATCGTGGATATTGACATTTGTTTACGCATATGCTAAAATATTAGTATTATCAATCAAACAAACAAGGAACAAAATGAACAAACTCAACAAACTCAGTACTGATGTCACTCATATAAACGTGACTTTTCTAAACGAACAGCCAACGCGAGTATTGGTAATCCGTAAACTTGCCTAGTATTTAGTAGGAGCTACACCGATAGACTGTGCGAAAGTGCAGTCTATTTGGTTGTTTGAAGTGTAAGCGTTATTAGCCGATTCGTCTCTATCTAACGGTTGTTAATAGCTACTATCAAGCATAAGCCTGTTGCAAAATGTTGCGAATTGTGCTACAATGAATTTATGGAATTGCCTCGACAGGGTACTAACAGAGGCATATAATATATACGGTTATGGCAAAGAAGAAAAAACGTTCAACAAAAAAATCACCGGCGCGCCCTCAACACAGCTTACCATCTGGTTTCTGGCCACAGGTCGGTGCTGTCGTATTGGTTATATTGGCGTTTTTGTTGGTTTTAGGTATTTTGAACACAGGTGGGGTATTTCCGGTCGCGACTAAGCAAGGCTCAGAATATTTGCTAGGTTTAGTTACATATATACTACCTTTGCTACTGGTGTTTCGAGCTGTCCAAGTTTTCCAAGTAGACGAAAACAAAGTACCGATAGTAGTAACCATTGCTACAGTTATATTCGTACTATTTATTGCAGGCTTCGTTCAACTTATGAGCGTTAACCCGTCAGATCTGGCGATCGCACAGACAGGTAAAGGCGGCGGCGTAATCGGTTGGGGTGTCGGCCAAGCCATGTTGACACTAGTCAATGCTCAAGTTGGAGCGTTAATATTGGCTTTTGGGATGCTCATAACCAGTTTATTTGTATTAAGTGTTTCTCCGAGAGCGGTTTTAGATACTGTCGCTTTGTTATTCAAGCGTGAAAAAAGTGAGACATTAGAACATAACCGAGAAATCGCTGCTCGCGCCAAAGAGCAAGATTCCAGGCAAATTAGCGATTTTGTCATGAAAGCAAATGTACCAACGGTTGATTCTTCAGACGATAAAAGATCTAAGGGTCTTTCAACATTCAAAAACAGTATAGAGCGCGACAAATTAACCGAAGAGCGAACGGCTTTGACTAGTCTAACCGATCCGAACTGGCAATGGCCAAGCCTTGATATCCTTGAGAAAAAACAAAATCCAGCTGATGCTGGCGACGTCAAGCAAAATGCTCAGATTATCAAAGATACATTGCACGAGTTTAGTATCGAAGTCGAAATGGAAGGCGCCAATATTGGTCCGAAAGTTACGCAGTACACCCTGAAGCCACCTAGTGGCGTCAAACTCAGTCGTATTTCGGCACTTGAGCCGAACATAGCTCTAGAGCTAGGTGGTAAGACTCTGCGCATAGAGGCGCCGATACCTGGTCAAAAAGCCGTCGGTATAGAGGTGCCGAACAAAGAATCTGCCGATGTGCGCCTGTATGGTATTTTGAGCTCAAAACAGTGGAAACTAGCTTCCGAACCGTTAAATTTTGTGGTCGGCAAAGACATTGCTGGTGACGCTATTATCGGTGATCTCAACCAAATGCCACATCTCCTGATTGCTGGTCAGACGGGCTCCGGTAAATCAGTCATGATCAACACGCTATTAACTAGTTTGCTATATCGCAACAGTCCAAGCGACCTGCGTCTGATATTGGTTGACCCAAAGCAGGTCGAAATGGAACCTTACGACGGTATACCGCATCTGTTGGCGCCGATTATTAATGAGCCAGAAAAAACTATCAGTGCTCTCAAATGGGCAGTCAACGAGATGGAGCGACGTTACGATTTGTTGCGCGAAGAAAAATTTCGTGACATCAAAAGCTATAATGCCAAAAATAAAGCTAAGGCGATGCCATATATCGTGATTGTTATCGACGAGATGGCCGATCTCATGATGATGGCAGCTCGCGACGTCGAGCCACTAGTGGTCCGTCTAGCAGCAAAAGCTCGAGCTATTGGTATACATCTGGTGCTAGCAACGCAGCGACCGAGTGTCAATATCATCACTGGTGTGATCAAAGCCAATATTCCGGCGCGGATTGCTTTTACAGTGGCAGCTCAAGTGGATTCACGAACAATCTTAGATCAATCTGGTGCCGAAAAGCTTTTGGGGCAGGGTGACATGCTGATGCTGACGCCTCAGATGAGTAAGCCGATTCGTGTTCAAGGCGCCTGGGTGACTGACGAAGAAGTGATTAAGATTACCAAACATCTACGCGATCAGGGTGATCCACAATACAACGACGATATTATCAACCAACCGGTTCAACTAAGTGGACGAGGTGGCATCGTTATGGACGTCGACAGTGGGTCCGACGATAGTTATTATAACGACGCGATACGCTGTGTTATCGAAAACAAAAAAGCCTCAACTTCGCTACTCCAACGTCGTTTGCGGATTGGCTATGGACGAGCTTCGCGCATCATAGAAGAGATGGAAGAACAGGGTATAATCGGACCAGCTGATGGCTCACGGCCTCGTGAAGTATTGATTTCAAGCATGTCTGAACTGGACTCTGTCAGTGAGGCCGATGAGACGGACGACTACGGCGTGCCTATTTGAAATTAGAATATGGAATATGGAATATAGAGCTTACTAATAGAATTTCGACACTTAGGTTAGTATACTTTGTGTTTTAACTTCTAATCTGTTAAAATAGGCTTACACAATACAACCTGCGGCTGGTGAGCCGCTCCGTTAAAAATACGAGTTATTGCACTTCGAGCTAGTTGGTGCAATAGTCGTAAGGATCCATAGGAGGAAGAACTATGCGAGAGTACGAATTAACCGTACTAATTCACCCTGACCTCGAAGCTGATCTCGAACCAGCACTCAAAAAAGTGCGCGAGATCATAAAGAGCAACAAGGGTGAGATTACAAAAGAAGACAGCTGGGGTAAAAAACGCCTCATGTATAAGATTGCTGGCGAAGATTTTGCCAACTACGTGTATTTTGAGCTTAAGTTGCCAGCTGAGGCCAACAACAAGGTTCAACAGACACTGAATATTGTCGACGAGGTGATGCGTTATCTGTTAGTTGGCGTTGACGAAAAAGCTCGTGCCGCTGTCGAAGAGGCAAAGAACAAGGACAAGGAAAAGAAAGAAGAAGAGTAAATAAGTAGGAGATAGATTTTGGATTTTGGATTTTTGAAGAGTCGCACTAAAACTTCTAAAATCTATAATCTATAATCCATAATCTACTCCCGGAGGGAAAATCATGGCAAAAGGTTTCAACAAAGTGATTCTCATGGGTAACTTAACCCGAGACCCAGAGGTTCGTACCACATCAGGTGGGCAGAGCGTGGCCAATTTTAGTCTAGCGGTCAATCGTAGCTGGAAGGACCAAAACGGTCAGACCCAAGAAGTTGTCAGCTATATAGACTGTGTGGCTTGGGGCAAGGCTGGCGAAATAATCGCCCAATACCTCAACAAAGGGCGTCCAGTCCTAGTGTCCGGACGACTCGACCAGCGTAGCTGGGAAGATAAAGAAACTGGCGGCAAACGTAGCAAAGTCGAAGTCGTGGTAGAAGATTTCAATTTCATCGATAGCGGTTCAGGTGGTAACCAAAAAAGCGGTGAATCTGAAACTCCACGTCCAAGCGGTGGCGCCAAGAAACCAGCAGCTCCAGTAGCTGAAGAGATTGACGATCGACCAATCGATCTAAGCGAAATACCATTTTAATAAGAATAATTAAGTAGGAGATAGATTTTGGATTTTGGATTTTGGAAGAGTCGCACTATAACTTCTAAAATCCACAATCTATAATCCAAAATCTACTTTTACTCCAAAGGAGTAAACTATATGGCACGAAGATTCAAAAAAGACGTTCCGGCGTTTTTCGATTACAAAGATGTAAAAGTATTACAGAGGTTCGTTGACGCTTATGGTCAAATAGAGCCAGCCAGCAAAACTGGTCTAAACGCCCGCCAGCAAAGACAGTTGGCAATCGCAGTTAAGCGCGCCCGACATCTAGCCATGCTTCCATTTGTAGCAGCCGGATAAAAAAGACTCATTGAGTAGGAGATAGATTTTGGATTATAGATTATAGAAGGAGTAGTAAGTATGCAAAAAATCACTTCGTACACTGATCTCAAGGTGTGGCAAGAAGGCTGCAGACTTGCAACTCTCATCTATATGATATCTTCTGAATTTCCTAAAACCGAACAATTTGGGATAACTGATCAGATGCGACGAGCTGTGGTGTCGATTCCTTCAAATATTGCCGAAGGATTCGGTAGGGCGTCCGCAAAAGAGAAGACCCAGTTTTACTACATAGCCAAAGGCTCTTTAGCTTAACTTGAGACACAGACTTATATAGCTTTTGACATTGGCTACGTTGACGAAAAAAAGCTCGAAGAAATTATGCAGCTAGCATCACTAACCCACAGGTTATTACAAGGTTTAATCAAGGCGAATAAGGAGCGTCTATAGGTTTTGTTTTTTCTTCTAAAATCCAAAATCTAAAATCCAAAATCTACTATGTATTCCCCCACTGATCTAAAAAAAGGCACTATTCTTCAGATAGATTCCCAGCCCTATCGCGTACTGGACTATAACCAAAAAGTCATGGGGAGGGGTGGTAGTATCGTAAATGTCCGCCTAAAAAACCTCATCACAGGGGCAGTTATACCTAAGACCTACAAGGGGCAGGACAGAATCGAGCGGGCTGAGGTAAACAGCAAAACTGTACAGTATTTATATCGTGACGGTACAGATTTTTATTTTATGGATCCAATTAGTTTCGAACAGTTTCAGCTGGCGGCGGCCGACATAGACGACGCTGGTGACTATCTGCTTGAAGGTGACCAGGTAGCGTTACAGTTGTTTGACAGTCGCGTCATAAATGTCGAGTTACCAACCACTGTCTCACTAGAAGTTACTTATACCGAAAACGCTGTCAGGGGTGATACTTCGAGCGCCATCCAAAAAGATGCCAAATTACAAACCGGCAAGGTTATCAAAGTGCCAGCTTTTATAAAAACTGGTGATGTAGTCCGAGTTGATACCCGTGACGGGTCTTATGTCGAACGTCAAAAATAACTATATCAACTAGGGCATTACGTAGAACCGTATAAAACTCAAGACCTTTGCAACATTCCAGCTGGTGTCCGCATCTGTATACCTAAGTGTACTCTATCGTTATTGTAGTAGTCTAGATATGCTGTT
>RZYF01000061.1 GCA_010014665.1 Candidatus Saccharimonadota bacterium
GTTAACCCTGGATCATTATAAAAATCTAAACATACACCAATACCGTGTTCCATTACCGCATTTGCAACTGACTTCATTTTTTCGGTAGTTTCAGGTCCGTCCAGACTTCGGTTAAAGTGCGACAAAGAAACGTAGTTAATGTCTTCAAACGTTACACCTGGTAATTGAGCCTCAACATATGCGACACCGGTAGAGTACCACACTTTGCCGGTTTCTGGCTGCCTTTCACCCTGCGCTTCGTTGTATACCGCTGCAATCCTTGCTTCATGCTCATTAACACAAAGTTCTTTTGTGTCGCTGTCGTACTGCCCCCTAGGCATAGAATCACCAATTGTAAAGCTAGCATCTTCTTGCTCTGTTAAATGCAAAACGACCTCTCCGTATCCGTTACCTTTATCGAGACGTTGCGACGAGTTTAAAGCACCATACACAAGCTTAGGCAAAAACATATTTCCAGAATATCCCAAGACGTCCGTATCGATATGATTACGCCTATTGTTGTAGTCGGTACTTCTTTCCCATACTTTGTCTATAGTTTTACCGCCCGACACGGAAAACTCCGTGGCGGTTAGTAACCGACCATTAATAGGTTCACCAAAAATCTTTAGTGCAACGTCTGGTTTTACTCCAATTGTCAACTCAAATTCAGTACTCTTGGCATCTTCTTCCCATTCTTCATAATCCGCTCCAACAAATTTTTGCAGCCTTTCTTTGGATACCTGGTCTGACACCTTACGCTGGCCAGGTGAGTATTCTTTAGCTTGCGCAAGCTGATCTTCTAAAAATTGCTTTATTGCCGGCATGCCTTGCATATCGTCAATTATGTCTTCGGTTGTTGCGAAATCTTCAGCATAAGCGTGTTCGGTTGCTAAGTATAACAACATAGCGTTTCTTCCACCCTTACTATGACTCAATAAAGCGGCTTCATCAAAATCGACGTCTTTAATAACTACATCTCTGATTCTGAATATTATTTCCTGAAGAGCTGAATCAAGCCCTGTAATATCCAACCCTTCAGACACAAAAGTTTCAAGCGCTTCAAGCTCCCTACCAATATAAGCAATTCTCATTTCTGGTGAAAGAATGCGCATAGTCTCAGCCCTATAGTATTGTGGTTGAACTATCGTTTGCGGAAAAAGTTGATGACCAAGAAGATTGTTGTTTAAAGTAGCTTTACGAGCATAGCCTGGCTGTGTGATCGTTTCCCAATCGTCAATCTTGACAGCGCTAAGTTGTTCTTCAAGCGCCATAAATTCACCCATTATCTCTGGAAATTGTTCGGCTTTATCACCCATATGTTCGAGCCATTTCCGCCCTTGTGCTATTTCATGGAGCAAGTTCGAAAGCTCATACTCATCGGTGGGAATGCACCATAGTGACTTTATTATGTTATGTTCGTCTTCGATGGCTTCACCGTTCGACGGATTTGTTATTTGCTCAACTGACATATTATATTTATTAATACCGTGTTATTTATTTTATTGTTTCTATACCCTAAATATTAGCATAAACTTTACAAAAAGTCAATTAGTACGATATAGCTTAAATCCTCCGCTCAATATTTTGCTGATTTGACGTAATCTACAAGATTATTTATTATCCTATTGTCTGCAGGAGAGCTCGGAGAACACTTCAAGCCCGAAGTAGAACGAGAAACAGGAGGATTCATGTCGAAACCGCCGAGAGGCGCAGACCCGACTGAAGACCTGAGGGGTTATCCTACGCGCCATCCTGGCCGAAACAGGAAGCGGTCGCCCAAATCTGGCAATCGACGGCAACGAAAAGGTCGGAGCCAGAACCGGTCATCTAAACCCAGTAACCGACGGCAACAGAACAGTCGGAGCCAGGGCTGGACACCCAGATCGAAGTTCGTACCCAACAGCGATCAACTACGTTGCGCTGAAAGGCTGATCATCAGAAGCCTCAAGCGCGAAACACTCATCGCGTGCAACGACAAGGATGCTGTGCACCAGTTGTTGAATCGATTCGGCAAGGACGCGCACCAACTCGGTCGAACCATCGAAGAGAAAGCGGTGTCAGTACATCGAGTACTACTCGACCTGATGGATGACGAGCGCGTGACGTACGACGGAGACTACTTCCGCCGGGTGTGATGACCCCAAGGCGGGGTGGACTTTTCACAGTCCACCCCGCCCACACGCACTATTAACAGAAGAAAAACCTAAAAAATAAATCGTTAAAAACTTTGTAAGAAAAAGAGTTATGTAACTAACTTTCTTTTTTCTTGTCGATTTTATCAAGCTTGAGCATGTGGACAATCGCATAAACAACCAGTGCCACAGCGATTAGGGTTATGAGTGAGCTGACAAACCCGCCCCACATAAACTCACCTTTGCGACCAGCGATATTTAGGGTAAAAGATGCCATCTGTAAACCTTCTTGCGTTCCAACTATTAGCTGAACTATCGGGTCGATAAAAGCTTGTACTAATTTTTTGACAGTATCGCCAGCTGCAGTACCTACAGCCAGACCTACCGCCAAACCGACAACCCCCTGTTCACGTATAAAATTCATGAACCCATCACTATGACCACGGGTTTTTTCGCGAATTGTTACCGCTCTCTCTCTGGCGGCTAGCAGTTTCACACTCGAAGCTCTGCTAGTTGTAGTTTTCTTTTTTTCGGCCATATATTGCTCCTAGATTAAGTATCTTATTTATTTAAACATATTTCATAAATTGATAATTAACAAGGAGGAGAGCTTGGGCGGGGTTGGGCTCGTGACCCTTCCCCGCCCAGGCATTGCACCACGTCATTGTCAGACGCTATGCAGATCGTGAGGCGACGATAAATTTTTTGAACTTTCCATCGCCAATCGGTTCACGTCGCACCCGGACGAGATCGTCGTTGATCAAACCGTGGATAATACGCTCGAGCTCATGAACGCGTACGTCCAGATTTAGTTCTCGACGCAATCTCGGAAGGTCAAACGGTAACCCTTGCTTCCCGGCGCTCTTGATTGCACTCAGTACAACAGGTTTCCTTACGGATTTCGCCACCTGCATCTCCTCCTTGTCAAAGTTTAGCCCTCAGAAAACAAAAATACCGAGGTGGTCCTCGGCGTAATTGTTTTTCTAAAAAGCTAAATCATGCCGAGGGTACAGCAAACATCACGAGTACTAGGCACATGATTTGTTCGCTAAACCTTTGCATGCTAGAGAGTATATACGAAAATCTATTTCGTGCAAAGCCTAGGGAAGTAAAAGATGTTCTACCCTGCTCCCTTCCCAAATGCTATACTGTCCGTATGCAAGAACCAAGTATTTTTACTCACATCATAAACGGCAACATACCTAGTTACAGAGTCTACGAAGACGACCTGACTTATGCTTTCCTCGACATTAGCCCAACAGTCCGCGGTCACGTGCTTGTCATACCAAAACAGCAAGTACCTTACATCTGGGATCTAGATGACGAAACCTATCACGCACTCATGCAAACCGTCAAAATCTTAGGCGCTCATATGCGTGAAAAACTACGGGTTGACTATGTTGGAGTCAAAGTTGTTGGTGAACAAGTTCCTCACGCCCATGTCCACCTCGTGCCGTTCAACCATATTGAAGAATACAAATCTTCCACCCACCTGTCCTATACCCCGGAAGAGTTCACTGATATAGCGCAAGAAATCGCTCTAGAGTAGTATTATACTTACGCTTCTCCTATAATCTATAATCCAATCTGCTGTACAGCAGACTAAGATCTATCTTCTGCTTAAAATAACCTATCTTCTTCTTTTCTATAGTGTCGTACAC
>RZYF01000062.1 GCA_010014665.1 Candidatus Saccharimonadota bacterium
CGGACACAGGTGATATGTAATGTTAAATAACGTGAAATGTACTACATAACAAAAGGGATCCATATGTACAAAATAAACTCAATCAGAATTCACAACAAAATATCACCTCTCTTTGCAGGGATTGTGGCGCTACTAATCTCTCTTTTGGTTTTGAGCGGTAGCGTTTTGGCCTGGGGGCCAAGCGACAGAGTGACATTTACTAAGAGTTCACCAGCTAGTTACGTAACATTTAACTCTATTACTGACCAAACTCCTTACGGCGACGAACGAAACTTTATGGTTGTGCGTGAGGCCGGTACGAACAACAAATACACTGACGAAGTTGCGGTAGAGGGTGGCAAAGAATATGAAGTCTACGTACATTTTCATAACAACGCTAGTCTTTCTCTGAATGCTAGTGGTCAAGGAATAGCTACAAACACTCGGCTACGTATAAACCAAGACTCAATTATTAAAGCAAATTCCAACCTCCGAATTACCGGTATTATCTCAGCAGACAACGCTATCCCCAAAGAAGTTTGGGACGAAACTTTTCTAACCAGCAAAGAAGATGTGGCGGTACGATACGTGCCGGATTCTGCAACTATACACAGTCTAGGGGCAGTCAATGGTCAGAAGTTACCAAATGATCTGTTCGGAGCTAGCGGTACACTGCTAGGATACGATAGTTTGAACGGGAAATTGCCTGGCTGTAACGAATTTTCAGGGTATGTTACTTATCGTCTGAAAGTCGACAAGCCCAGCTTTACTGTCAGCAAGACAGTTCGACTAGACGGAGCTAAAGAATGGGTAGAGACAGTAAAAGCCGAGCCAGGTCAAAAAGTTAATTTCCTGATCGAATACGACAACATCGGTAGCATGGAGCAAAAAAGCACTATCGTGCGAGACAAATTGCCTGCTAACGTCCAATACGTCGCAGGTACAACCAAACTCAAAAACGCAAATAATCCAACCGCAACTATAGTAGCTGACGGGATTACGACTAGCGGAATACAGATTGGATCGTACGCACCTGGGGCCAACGCTCTCATGTCGTTTAGTGCAATTATGCCTGCGAAAGAGAAATTGAACTGTGGTACTAACAAAATCCGAAATATAGTCGAGATTCTGACTGACAACGGCAACAAGAGCGATGGTGCTGAAATCACAATCGACGTTGAATGCAAACCCCAAGAGTGCAAACCGGGTATTCCTGAAGGTGACGAGCGATGCTCGGACGTAGCAGCACCCGTAGAACTACCAAGCACCGGCCCAGCCCAGACAGCTCTAGTACTAGCGTCGTTGACAGGTGTTGCTTCGTTAGTGGTGTACGAGGTGCAAAAGCGTCGTAAAGCCCGCCTAGCGTTCGCTAGCCATATTGCTGGTCCAACACTCGGGCTTCTAGACGACGGCTTAGACGATGATGATAATCCTCATAAACTATACGTGCGTCGCGACGACAAAAATTCTAATACTGACACCCACACAGATGATCCAAACAATAACCCATTCAGTGGTGGTGAAGGTCAATAATGCATATATGTTGTAAAAAATAACAAATTCATTGACTTACTCAAATAGCTTATGGTATATATACATACAGCCAGAGACTAAAAAATATACAATCCAAAAAATAAAAAGGAGATAGATGTAAATAACACTAAAACAAAACGCAATCTTATAGGAAGTATCGGCTTGCTTTCGGCGTTGGTTGTGGTGGCCGCGCCAGTATTTGTAGCCCAAGCTCTAACAGACACAAGTATAGTTACAGTCATTGTAGACAAAGTTATATCGGTATCATCGGCTAACACGGTGAGCTTTACAGTTATACCGACAACTGATGGTGTCCTAAGTAATGATAGTGATATTGTAACGGTTTCGACCAATAGCACATTAGGCTATAACCTAAGTATTTCAGCTAGCGATGCTACTGCGGTTCTGACCGGGAGCCCTAGTGGTACTATACCGGCATCGGCAAATACATATGCCACACCAGCTGTTCTTGCAAATAACACTTGGGGCTATGCAGTTCCTAGCTTGGGTGCTTTCGATGCCAGTTATGCTACTGAGACAAACTCTAGTACAAGTACTAGCAAATGGGCAGGTATGCCGATACTAGCTAGTTTGCAGAATATTAAGTCTACGTCTTCGGTTGCATCTGGTGATACAACAACCGTATGGTATGCCGCAAAGGCCAACTTCAGCACACCAGCCGGTACTTTCACTGACATAGTTACTTACACTGCATTAGCAAAATAGAACATATAAAAAGGAGAAAACAAAAAATGTCCATCACATACAAACATAAACTAATCGGCAGTGTTAGCCTAGCTGCTGCTCTGTTGGTTGCCGTATCGCCAGTCTGGGTGGCACAAGCCTTGACTGATACTAGTACGGTCACTGTAGCCGTGGGGTCTAGTATAACCGTGGCCTCGGCAGATAGTGTATCTTTTTCGGTAACACCTACAGCTGCAGGTTCACAGAGTAGCGATGATGACACGGTGACAGTTAGTACTAACTCGACAGCTGGTTATACGCTTAGAATCTCGTCGAGTGACACCACTAATGTCCTGACGAGCGGTGGCAATACTATTGCAGCATCGGCAAACACATACACTGTGCCAGCTGCGCTAACCAACAACACCTGGGGTTATGCAATAGCGGGTGGAAACTTCGACGCCAGCTACTCCGTCTTTACCAACGTCGAAGGCAGTACGACTAAATGGGCAGGTATGCCAGTGCTGGCTAGTTTGCAGACTATCAAGACAACGGCAACAACCGCATCCAACGATAATACATCTGTCTGGTACTCGGCCGAGGTTAATTCGAGTCAACCTAACGGTACATACACAGACGTTGTGACCTACACTGCGACCGCCAATTAAGTAGACTCGTTTAGTTAACTATCAACATTAGCCGGAACACGCGTTCTGGTTATTGTTGTACTTGCGCCTCTAATACGTCTATAGTAAACTAAATTGGTTATGAAAAAACTATCTAAATACATATCAGCAATATCATGCCTAACGCTTCTTTTGGTCGGAGTTCAGGCAGGAGCTGTCAGCGAAACAGATCAAAAACGCGAGAGTATAACTATGTCACCGGTCAGTAAACGGCTAACGTTAGACGCCGGATCGAGTCAAAAAGAAAGCTTCAAAATTCTGAATGACGGTGTTGTTGACTATGATTTTATCGTCTATACGAGCCCATACTATGTAGAAGGTTTGTCTTATGAAACCAACTTTGAAAGCAAACGGCCCAACGCCGATGCTGACAAATGGGTCGAGTTCGAAAAAACCCGTTATAGAATCCGTGCTGGAGAAACTATGGAGGTTAATTTCACGATAAACGTTCCGGAAGGCGCGGCTCCGGGCGGACATTATGGGGTGATTTTTGCTGAATCTCAAGCCGACCTAGCTGTGACAGGGGGAAATATCGGTAGAAACAAGCGTATAGGTATGCCACTCTATCTGACAGTCAACGGTTCGTATCGCCTCGGCGGTAGTATAGACGACATTACAACTTTACCTATACAATCACAACCTCCAATACATTCTAATGTCAGAGTCAATAACACTGGTAACGCTGATTTTATGGCTAGCACGACTTATATAGTGAAAGATATATTCGGCGGCACTAAAGATACGATACAAGAGGAACTTATAGTTCTGCCCGATACTACACGTGACATCAAACTACAGTGGACTCGTTCGCCCTCATTTGGTTTGTGGAGGGTAGAGGCAGAG
>RZYF01000063.1 GCA_010014665.1 Candidatus Saccharimonadota bacterium
CAATTCAAAGATGATATTATCGTCACTCTGGAGAAGAACAGAAATAGACACGGAGTTGATATCGGCTCAGACTATCACTTCAAACAGCAAGGGCTTAAGATACTAGACCCAGGTGTAAATGATAAATTCATATTGTAATTAAATATAGCTTGTGGTATAATAGAAGTATAAGAAAGAAGGGTATAATATGATTAAAACTATAAAAGTAAGTGGCAAGGATTACGCCAAAGTCGCAGACCGACTAAAAATATTCTGGGAACAAAACCCAAACGGGAAAATAGACACCGAACGCCAAGAAGGTGAGAAAATCCGCTTTATCGCAAGAATTTGGCGAGACAAAGAAACTATCATCGAACTAGCCAAAGCAGGCACAACTCCAGAAGTTATAAAATTAACCGCCAGCGCTACCGCTAGTGCAGACGCTGCGAAGAAAGGTGACAAAGAAAACGAAAAACTAGAAACAGTCGCAGTCGGTAGAGCTTTAGCAATGCTAGGCTATCTAGCGAGTGGCGAAGTTGCTAGCAGGGAAGAAATGGAAGAGTTCAATGATTACCGAAACGAGAAAATCGCAGAGCTTGAACAAGAAATGGAAAAAGTGGAATCTATGGAAGAACTCCAAAACCTATTTATGAGTTTAACCAAAGACCAGAAAGTTAAGCTATCAAAAACTAAAGATAAAGCAAAGGCACGAATAAATGAAACTAATTAACATCGAACAGAATACAGAAGAGTGGCTACAAGCTCGAGAAGGCAAAATTACAGGTAGTAGAGCGAAGTTATTCTCCAGCCGAAAAGCCCTAAAAAGGGAAGACTTGGAACAACTAGCACGAAAGCACGGCATTGAAATCCAGCGCAGGGGAGTTACTGGCAACCTGTTGAAAACTTTAAAATCAGTAGCCGAACTATCTGAAGAAATCCCACAGGGTGAAATCATAAAAGCCCAAACTCAAGCCGAGTTATCCACAGGAGTTTTTGAGCTTATAGCTGAGCGACTAGCTAAACCAGTTCAGTTCAGTGATTACGGAGAAGAAGTCCGCAGCTGGAAGGACAGGGGGCACGCTCTGGAAGAGATCGCACTAAAAGAGCTCTCTGACCGAGTAGGGTTAAATTTCACAAAGGGCAAATTCTACCTAAGTGATGAAGATGATAATATAGCGCTCTCACCAGATGGAATAATCGAGAACGATCCAACTATAATGGCTGAGATTAAATGTCTATCATCCCCTAAAATGGTAGAGAACTACTACACCGGCTCCGCAAAAGATGAGTACTGGCCGCAGATTATCCACTATTTCGTAGTAAATGAAAAATTAGAAACACTTTATTTCTTTGTTTATTCAGACTTATTCGTATCAGACACCATAAACCAACAATTAAAGACAATCACACGAGAAGAACTAACTGAAGAGATTGAGTTCGCAAAAGCTAAAATCAAAGCCACGCTAGAACTCGTAGAAGCTGAATGCGAAGGATTTGAATTTTAAGAGCGGAGCTCTAATGAATTGGGAACATTATGGATAAGATAACAAAACAAATTGAGCGGTACTTGTCAGAAGGATTGACTGAACAAGAAGCCGTTGAAAAAAGAAAGAAAATACTTCAGGAAGCTGGAAGAAAAGGCGGACTGAAAAAGGGTCAATCAAAATCACGTGGCCCCAGCGAATATTACAAAGAATTATCAAAGAAAGCTCTTGAAAGGAGATGGAACAATGGCAAGTAAATATTATGGAGATTTAGTATTCTCAACAGGTGAATATGAAATGAATGGTCAAAAAAAGAAGAGATGGTCAAAATCTGGAACGGTGTTTGAAGACCCCGAAACTGGCAGGCTATCGATTAAATTTGAAGCTATACCAGCAGGCGAGTGGTCAGGCTGGATGCGGATTTTTGAAAAGGACAATAATAATCAAAATAATCAGAAATCTAAACAAAATAAAACAGATAATGAGCCGATTTCGCTCAATGACATTCCATTTTAAGGTTAAATTATGAAACAACCAACCCGTTCTCAACTGGTTAAGAAACTCGATAAAGTATTTTCACAATATATCAGATTAAGTGAATCAGACGAAAACGGCTATGGGAACTGTATTACTTGTGGAACTAATCTTTTTTGGAAACAAGCCCAAGCTTGCCATTTCTACACAAGGGGAAGATACCCCACACGATGGGACGAAGATAATGTCCATTACGGATGCTTCAGGTGCAATGTTCTGTTAAAAGGAAACTATATCAACTATACAAGGTATATGTTAGACAGTTATAGCCGTGAATTTGTGGATGAACTAGAAATAAAATCACAAAATGGCACAAAAATACCATCATCAGAATTAAAAGAAAAAATAGAGTATTACACCGAAGAAGTTAAGAAATTGAAGGAAGAGAAGGGGCTATTGTAGCCCTTTTTTGTATATTTAAGCATAAAAGTATTTACATTATGACTTGCTTGTGGTATAATGGTAGTATACCAAGATAAGAAAGGTATAACGTCAATACGAAAAGAGCCGTCCGCTGAAAAGGCTAAAACAATACAGCAATTGACACATAGAACCCACCGTACAGTGGCACGAAAGACTAAAGCGTTAAGCTGGCGGTGCAAATCCGCTCCTATGTGCATGTAGAAGGGACTAAATCGGCTATTGTGCAGTGGGTTCTAACAAGAAAGGAAGATATGGCAAAAGAAATATCACTCGACGACCTCGTCGGGGACAAAGACACCAAACTGGTGTCACCTAAAAAAACAAAAAACAAAAAACAAACAAAAGGAGAAGATATGAAAACTATCAAAAAAACTATAATATTAACAATCATTAGCACCGTAGCGGTAATCGGTTTCATCGGCGGAGTGTTCTTCGCAGGAATGAAATTCGAAACCCACCGCCAAAACCAAATCAAGCAGGAAGCTTCCGAGCTGGTTGGTACGTTAAAACAATAAGCGTTGTAGAGCCGTCATACGACGCACAAGAAACACAGACGGTTAAGAACACGGAAATCGAGCCAAACGAGCCAGAACCGCCGAAAAACGAGCAAATAGAGCAGGACTGTAGCCTAGTTAACAATTACAACTGGGATACGAACATTGCTAAAGCCGTATGTATGGCAGAAAGCGGTGGAAATAATCAAGCTTACAACGATTCGAATTTCGACGGCTCGAACGACGCAGGGCTAATGCAGATTAACTCAATCCACACACCTCACCTGATAAGTGCAGAAGACAGGTTCAATCCTAGTAAGAATATAGAAACCGCCTTCAAGATTTATCAATCGAGTGGCTGGAGAGCGTGGTCAGCATATAATTCTGGTGCGTATATTAAACATTTGGAGGGATAATGAGAAGCGAACTATACGAAATCGCCCGAGCAAACCTACCAGAGCAGAAGAAGATTGTATTACGAACAATCGCAGAACTGGAGGACTGGGCAGAGATTTACGGATTAACATTTGACCAAGCGTATTATGCAAAGAATAAGTTTTGGATTAAATATCCCGAGATAATAGAAACAGTCCGTAATAATGGGCATAAACATTATGCAACAAAATTAACTAAACTTTATAAGGAGAAACAATGGCCGGAACAGTATCAGGGGGAAAACGAGCCCGAGACACAAACTTAAAAAACGATCCACAATTTTACCAGAAGCTTGGGCATCTTGGAGGGTTAAAAACAGGAGTAAAGAAAGGCTTCGCAGCCAACC
>RZYF01000064.1 GCA_010014665.1 Candidatus Saccharimonadota bacterium
GAACGTTGTTTGAGTGTATATAAAAATGTTATCAGAATGGAGCTAGCTAGTGCGTGACATAGTACTATACCTACATATGCATCAGCCGAATCGAATTCGGCCATATAGTGTTTTCGATATAGGCGAAAGTCATGACTATTTTAGCCAAAAAGGCCCTAGTAGCAATGAAGAGATTTTTCATAAAGTTGCCAACAAATCATATTATCCGATGGTCGTACTTCTTTCTCGTCTAGCTCGCGAAAATAACAATTTTTCTGTAAATCTTAGCATCTCAGGTATTTTCATAGAGCAGTGCGAAGCTTGGGAGCCTAACTTGTTTAACGAACTCAAAGAATTGGTAGCAACTGGAAAAGTTGAGCTGGCCACCGAAACCTATTTTCACTCGTTGGCGTTTTTTTACAACCAAAAGGAGTTCGAAAACCAACTTGAACTACACAACGAGACTCTAAAACGTCATTTTGGCGTCACCCCGAAAGTATTACGTAACACCGAGCTGGCATACAACAACGAATTTGGTAAATGGGCAGCTGCGCATGGCTATAAAGCCGTGCTAGCTGAAGGTTGGGACCCAATACTAAACTGGCGTAGCTCACACTACCTGTATAGCCCTAAAGGTGTCGAAAACGTCGCACTGTTCTTAAAGGACTATCGTTTTAGCGATGATATTGCTTTTCGTTTTTCGAACCGTCATTGGAGCGAATGGCCACTAACGCCAGATAAGTACAGAGGCTGGATTGATTCCTTGCCAGAAGAAGAACGCTTGATAAATCTTTTTATGGATTTCGAAACATTCGGCGAACATCAATGGACAGATACTGGTATATTTGACTTTTTCGAGCGATTTGTACGTAAGTGGTGCGATGACGGTAATCGATTTGCAACATTTACTGAAGTGATAGACACACATCGCATACATGACGAAGTTGATATGCCCGATACTGTTACATGGGCTGACACTGAGCGAGATCTGAGTGCGTGGTTAGGCAACGCAATGCAACAAGAAATTGCCGAGGCACTATACAGCCAAGGTCCAGCGGTGTTACGCACAAACGACGATAAACTTATACATGACTGGCGTCTATTACAGTCTTCTGACCACTTATATTATCTGTCGACAAAATGGTACGATGACGGTAATGTCCACGCTTACTTTAGTCCTTATGACTCACCTTACGATGCTTTTTTGGGGTACATGAATGCCGTTCGCGACATTCGTTACCGTGTTTTCGAAAAAAGCAATCGAGGGTTGAGTATTGATGACTAGCAATATCTTCTCTAATGGTGAAATGTTCGTAGGGCTCGATGATCATGCGGAAGTCGTCGCACTCTACTTCCCTTTTGTTGGTTCAGAGCAGCATACAGCTTATCCTCGTCTAAATCATAAGATAGGTATATGGGTTGACGATCAATTCTCTTGGTTAGATAGTCCTGACTGGCGCTTTAGTTTTAGTTTTCAGCCTCGAGCTTTGGTTGGTGATATCAGGGCTAACTGCGATAAACTTCAGATTAGTTTGGAGTTGTGCGACGCCGTAGCCAGCAATCAAAATGCTTTCGTCCGCAATATTCATATAGTAAATCATTCCGATACAGAACGAGATATTCGAATATTTTTTCATCAGGCATTTCAGATTAGTCAATCATCTAGCGCTGAAACAGCCTACTATTCGCCAGAAGACAACGCTGTCGTACACTATAAAGGCCGTAGGGTTTTTTTCGTAGGTGCAAACAGTTCACAACGATCAATATTCGATCAATATTCTGTTGGTATTAGTGATGATTTAGGTCACGAGGGTACATGGAAAGACGCTGAAGACGGTGAGTTAACGGGTAATTCCGTACAAATGGGCATGGTTGATTCGACTATTAGGGTTAAATTAAAAATATCGGCTATGAGCTCGGCCAGGGCCTACTATTGGATAGCTGCAGGTAAATCACACGGCGAAGCTAAGGCTATCAATGACAGAATTCGCCAAGCTGGCGTTCAATCTATCCAACTCGAGACTGCAAGGTGGTGGCGTGAATGGTTACGACCAATCGATCACTTGCAAAATAAAATGTCATCCACATACTACTATGCGCTCGAAAGATCTATGATGATTATAAAAGCACATTGTGATCGACGGGGAGCTATAATGGCTAGTTTAGATGTCAGTCCTCTCGCGTACACAGATGACGCCTACGCTTACGTATGGGGACGAGACGCAGCTTATAGTTTATCGCCGCTCATAAGGCTGGGTTACAAGGATGAAGCTAGAAAATATTTTGAGTTTGTCAAACGGATAATTCATCCCGATGGTTATATAGGTCACAAACATAACGCAGATGGTGCACTCGGCCCTAGCTGGCATAGCCATGTAGGCAGTGACGGTAAGGTGCAATTGCCAATTCAGACTGATGAGACTGCTTCGGTATTGTATCTATTCGCTCAGTACATGGAACAGTTTAACGACTGGCAGTATTTGAGTGAAAGTTACTACACATTAATCTCTCCTATGGCAGATTTTTTGAGCAATTATACATATGATGATAGCCTTCCACGGCCTTCCTATGATATATGGGAACAGCAGTATTTCACTAGTGCTTACACCACCTCCGTGACTTATGCGGCTCTTGTAGCGGCAGCTAAGCTAGCTAGACAGTTCGATCGTGGGTCTGATGCCCAGCGCTGGGATGACGTAGCTGTGGCGATGGCGAAATCGGCACAAATATTTTTGAATCATAAATCTGGTTATATACACCGTGGTTTTTATACAGCTTCTGACGGGTTGCGTCATATTGACGATACTCCTGATATATCCAGTTTATATGGTATGGTCACGTATGGCCTGATAGATAATGATGAACCAGAGACAAAACTTGCTCAAAAAGTTATGTATGATTTGTTACAAAATCGTCCAGAGAGTAATACTTATATACGTTTCGTCGGTGATAACTACCGTTCCTTAAACGGCCAGTCAAATATTTGGACTGTCCCGACTCTATGGGCGTCACGGCTCAATATAGAATTAGACGACGCAGAGTCTGCATCGCGTGCAATCGATTGGGTACTTGCGCTGGAGCCGATAACGCAATTAATACCAGAACAGGTTGACCCTATAAATCATCAGTCCACCCTCGTATCACCACTAGTTTGGTCACATGCTGAGCTGATAAATGCTATCTTGGATTACATCAGCCTGCCAGAGCCTGGGGGGTCATAAAATGAAGATTCCGATACATTTTAAAACATCGATTCGACGAATTCGGGATGTTAGAAAATATGTCGGCAACAATCGTACTTTTAGACAGTTCGTTAATCAGTACGACATGGTATATTTTGGAAAAGTAAATCATAAAGATGAGGCTCAATTAGTGCGTGGCATTACTATGTCGCATAGCAAAACTGACCAACATTATTGTGTTGGTAGTGCATATGGTCGTGACATGATATTACTACAGCGCAGTGATCATTTATTAGGTGCATTGGGTCCTGAACACGAAAACTATACCTGGAACATTTTGGCAATTGACCTAAAAGATAATATAAATTTGCCACACACTTATATTGAAGGTCGGCACCGTCATGGTGTGGGTTTTTACGCTGAACTATCTATGAGAGAACGCAGCTGGGTAGAGTTACCGCCCCACTTTATCGGTGAATATAGTCAAAAGTTTCGCAAGAATTAC
>RZYF01000011.1 GCA_010014665.1 Candidatus Saccharimonadota bacterium
GCTAATCGTTTATAGCTATTAGTTTCCTCGTGAGCTTTGATATTTTCTTGACGCAACATGTGAATCGAATTTACGACATTGCCCAGGTGGCCGTCACCAATTTTCGTAACTTCTTGAATAGAATATTCCTTGCCTTCTGTAGTCTCTTTAATAGCTCTAACGATAGTTTGGATTGGTTTTGTGGCATAGTTCAGGATCGGTTGAAGACTTATCAGCGATAAAACAGCAAACATTAGGGCGATTATACCTGCTGCTAAAATATCAAAATCTAATAGCCAAGCTCCGACTAGAAATAAGATTGGTACAAGACCAACAATAACACCTAGATACAGGCTTCGAACACGACTTACATGCCTATCGTAGTAGTTTGATATGTCTATTGCCATGATACAGAGCGTTCATTTGCTACCGCAGTAATCCAGGTTTGACCACGAATTAACTCGATATCCTTTCCATTTGCATCTTTTATATAAAGTTGTTCTCTTGGACTAGATTTTGACCAAGTACCTTCAGCAACCACGCCGTTTTGGAAAACATAGGCCTGTCCTGAACCAGTGGTCGCTATACTCATGTGCGATCCGTCGCTTGATAGTGAAATGCTGGTTTTGATAGCAATAACAACTTTCGGTGAGATCTGACCCTTCTCACGGTCGGTGTGGGGCTCGCCGCCCTGTTTTCTGTCGTAAGAATTAATCACTTGATTGTAGTCGTAGCTTACGTTGAATATACCACTTGAAACTTCCAGAGATACACTATTTGCTGTAGGGGTATCTGATTTTTTCTCGTTAGTTCTTGGAGAAAAAACAAATGTACTTGAAGTCTTACCCTTGCTAGCATTTAGTGAATCAAGCTTATCAAAGTCAGTGTAAACATTGTGTGGTGCCGATCGGTCATTTGCTCGCCAATAACTATTGGCGTTAAAAAACTGATCAATATCAACACCGTAGTTGCCAGAACGGATCATCGCAAGAGCTTCAGGACTACCACCAACGTGCGCTACGCTTGGATCAAAACCCGCTGCCCAGTCAACGTAGTAAGGGCGCAGACTCCTGACTGGTCCGATAATTGATGGTCTAGAGGGTTGGTATAGAGCGATAAATCTCGTAATCCCACCCTCAGCTACGGCTTCGAACACTACATCAGCTTCGGCTAGACCGGATTGTGGTCTAGCATAATCACTATTTTCAATCATCACAGCAGTGACAGTACGTTTGGTGGCGGATTCGTTACCAACCTCAATCCCGTTAAGCGGTGAATAATATTTAGTTTGTTGTTTTTTTATTATAAATTGACTATTTTCATCTGGAAAAGTTACTTGATTCATCCACCAGATAAGCCCACAACCAACTCCGACGATTATGATAAGAGCAATTCCAAAAGTTACTAACTCTCTAATACTTAAACGACCTTTTTTTAGCCAATTATGTTTTTTGGACGATAAGAATTGTGACGGTAAAGTGTCGGAGTTTGAAGTATCGATATCGTTTGGCTTAAGTTCTGGCAGGGATTCATTCTCGATGTTATTAACTTCGATTAATTCCTGCTTATGTTTTTTCATGTGCCTAGTATATCATTAAATTATATTGATATCTTCCGATCGATTTTATACATGTAGGATTATTATCAGACTAGATTTAACAGTAATAGCTTTTATCTACATACTGGTTGCAATGTCGATAAGCTGGACCTTTGAGAGTGGTGCTTCAGCTTGGATGGTATACAATATCCCTCCATTGGACCAGACAACCTTGTTGTCATAGGTATATAAAATAATGCCGTTTTTGGCTTCAATCTCGTATCGTCCGTTTGAATCATCAGCTACGTAATTATCGAGTACTGCTACTGAGTTCCAACCGCTTGATTTCTGGTTAATACTGTAACCATCTCCGCCACCATTTGCCGTAAAAACTAGTTTTACTTCACCAGGGCTATATTCAATCGGACCTGCAAAACTGTAACCATCAGGTCCGTAGTTAGGAAAAGTCGCTGAAACACCAGATTGCATAGAAGCTATTTTGACTGATAAACTAGGCATATTTATATACATTAAGTACCCTCCTAAAAGAGCTAGGGCGAAACAGGCTACTATGGCTTGCGGTAACCTGAAAAATTTTCGAGATGGTTTCCGATTAGTCTTAGGCTGTGATTTATTGATAACTGATTTATAATTTGACTTTACTAACTGCTTTTGTTCAGCTGCTTTGATTAGTCCGTGTTTTATGTCCATAGAAGACAGCGAAACGGTATTTTGCTTTTTTATCGTGCTTTGTTGTTGTACTCTTTGCAAAGCAGCTTGCATGCGTGGCGATGGAGCTATTGGAGTAGCTGGAGATATATCGTTTACTTGCTTGATTGTCTTGGGATGAGATGCAAACCGAACAATATTAGTGCTTCTAGCGATATGACCGGTCGATTGTTTTCTCTCTGCCTGAACGGGTGTTTTTGATTCGGGTTTTACGAGATAATTTCGACGGAGCGCATTGCTTTTTTGTTGTCTCTTGTGTATCGACGTGACTGGAGCGGCTTTTTTGTGGCTATGCCTATCGTTGTCGACCTGAACCGGTTGGGTCATAAGATTATCACGTTTAACAGGAACGCTATCTAAACGTTCTCCCGTATGTGCGTCATATCTCACGCCGTTAAGTGTTATTGACTGTCTTGACCCCATGTACTGTTTGCCTTTTCTTGTTTTATCAAGTCAATATTATAGTAGAACAGCTTTTTCAAAAACGCAAGTGGTTACTGTATAAAATAGTTCTGCAAAAATAGGTGTATAAACGATGTATTAAAAACATCATGTCGATGTCTACTACAATTTAAGATAAAATTGTTATACTATAATGAAAGTGATTATTATTTAAAACTATGAATCCATACACTCAACAATACGAATTTAACAAAGTAAAAAAACAACGCCAGAAACGATTGATAATTACCTATATTATTATGACTTTTGCGATTATTGTAATTTCAGCGCTTTGTATCGCTTTAGTACTAGGGTGGCGTTTTTCTGGGGGGCAAGTTAAACAAGGTGCTTTGGTCCAATTCGCCAGTTTTCCAAGTAGTGCCACAGTTACGTTAGATGGAACAATCTTGAATTTAAAGACGCCAGGCAAACGTGATGTTGATGCTGGTAGCCATGATGTAACTATTTCTAAAGAAGATTATCGCAACTGGAACAAGCGACTGAGTTTAGAGCCAGGTGAAGTACGATGGATTAATTATGCTAGGCTGATACCAAAAGACGTTGATACGAAGGTGCTCAAAGAATATCCAAATTTGTCCCAGATTCTTCCGTCAATCGATCGTGACTGGATAATGGTAGCGCCAGATGCTGCAAAACCTGAACTAGAGATAATTGATATCAGAGACCTAAAACAGATAACCTACACACAGTTTGCTATACCTAGTGCGTCATTATCGTTGCCGCCTGAAGTTGCGACACATTCATATCGATTGATTGAATGGAGTCTTGATTCAAAATATATATTGGTTGAGCATAAATATGGTGACAGTATAGAGTTTATCCGTATAGATTGTAAGAATTTTGCTAACGCTGTAAACCTAACTGTTAAGTTCGGCGTACCTATAGCTGATGTTCATTTTTCTACTGGAGATGTTTTTTATGGAATAGATTCGGGAAATATGCGCCGCTATGATATGAACGCTGAAGCTCTGAGTGAGCCATTAGCTCGAAACGTTACTAAGATGAAGCTTTTTGGTGATACAGACATAGCTCTGTTGCGGCAAGAAAATGCCCGCTTCATAGTCGAGACGTATATTGATGGTAAAATTACTAAAATCGTTGACTATGACGAAACTCGTCCGATACTTATGGATATTGCAAGCTATTACAACAATAGATACCTTTCGATAAGTAGAGGTAATGAACTGGTAGTGTACGAAAATCCACATAGGCTAGAAAAAGGTCAGGAACCACAACAATACACGAAGCAAATATTTGAGGGAGGCGAAATAAAATGGCTCGATATGTCTTCGGTAGGTCGTTTCGTGATAGCTGGGCAAAGTCGACAGTGGATTACTTATGACATCGAACTGGATACTAAATCCGACATAAATCTAGCAGGAATGCCAGGCTATGAGAGCGTTCCCCCTCAATGGATTGACGAATCAAATATTATATCGATTGCCGATAACAAGCTTAGAATGGTAGATTTTAACGGTGACAATGAGCAAGTAATTCTGAATACTCTTTTGAACTTCCCTGTTAGTCTCAATGATAACGGCAAAGTGCTGTTTAGTACCAATCGAAACCAAGCTGGGGTCTATCAGCTACAGGTCTCGAATATGACTATTGAAAAATTAACGACAACTTTGGGTATTTCGGCACCGGTAAATTAGAATAGTCAGTCGATCGATAGTAGCCGTTTGCTTTTTTACGTATCGATAATCTTAATGCGCACAAATAGTTTGCAAATTAATCTATCAGTTAAGATCATAATGATAATTTAAATCACGATGTAACCTAGAACGACATGTTGAATAAACGTTCGAAGAAACTCTGAGCAGCACCACCAATTTCTGAAGTTTCCGCAGTTTCTGTAGCCGGGACTACGTCTACTGCTGTAGCAGTACTTGGGTCTGGGTTGATTTGATCTCCAATAACTAGTAGGCGTTTGAGAGCTGTTCCTGGTGGGGTGCAAGTCACGAGAGTTGCTCTGGGTTTACTATTATCTAGAACAAGCTCACTTACCTGTGTTGGGTCGATAATTTTTTTCTCGGTAATTTTATAGGTATATCGAGTTCCGTTGTATTGCAGATAGAACATATCACCTTCTTGCAGTCGTTCAAGTTGTACGAAAATAAATTTGTATTTCCCGTCGTCGAATACATCGTTTGAAGAATGACCGAGTATCACGGAATTGCCTACCTGACCAGGCATTGCGTTGGCTCCGGGTATTGGATAATGGACTACACCTTCCTTGAGTTTACTGTCGATGTATTTTTCTTCGAGCGAAGTGACGTCATAGACAACAGGCGCATCTACATTTATAGAAGGAATTATTATCCGTGGCTCTGGTCCAACTTGAGTGGACGCGGACGGGTCCGTAACCAGGATGTTTTCACTGCTCACGACACCTGGACTCACAAAAGCTTTAACTTGAGCGAATAATAACTGGTTATATTGTAAAAATAAGAAAATTATAGCCACCAAAGATGCAGATATTAATGGCATAAAATGACGGCTGTGACGGATTTTTGAAGTTTGATGTTTGACTTTTTGCATCAGCTCGACGCGGAGTTCTTCTACAGCTTCGTTACGGGTTAGTGAACCATCATTGCGCTTTGTTTTTGGTTGAGCATGGTTCGGATTGCGTTTTTGCTTTTCGTCAAGTTGAGCCTGGTAGTAGCGATCGTAATACATTTGATAATATTGCTGCCAAGCGCTGTGATATTGATCCCATTGACTATTATCTTTGATGTTAGCTATTTGCGCATTATTGTCATCTTGGATCGAGTGTGACTGGCTATAGGGACTATCTTCAGGTATAACAGTCTCGACTACTTGCATAGTGGTGGGTGTAGCGCCGTTCGGAGTATCACTGGTTGAAGGATTCTTAGCAGCAATCTGTTCGTTTGGTTGCGACGATTGATAAAGTTGGTCTATTTGCTGACGAACTATATTCAGAGCTGCCTGTTGTCCATCTGAGCCAGCGACAGGATTAGACTGCGGGCTTTCATTTGGCGTAGTAGCACCTTTAGAACTGTCATTTTTTGGTTGCATATGCCCTTCTATTGTACATTTTTACACAACCTCAATCAAATTAAGACCAGATAAAGCTGTTATATCTGGTGCCGCGGGAGAGAATTGAACTCTCACTCCCTAATGGGAACGGGATTTTGAGTCCCGCGCGTCTACCGATTCCGCCACCGCGGCACAGGTATAGCAACTCGAATCTAGATGGTATTATATCATAAAACTGGTTGCGATAGCCTCGAGAGGTTTCGTGGGGTTCCAGAGTAAATAGCTAGCGGCTCGTGCAGCCGTAATACCTCGCCAAATATGCATAGGCTCAGTGAAATCTTGAGACACCACCCGGCCTTCGTGTGCAACGATCAGTTGACCTTGATGAAACGTTACGATCGTAACCGGGTATGTGATCGTAAATTTGTGTAACGCTTCTACAAGTTGCAATAGTTGCATCGAAAAACTTAGTATGCGCGGATAATAAACAGTTTGAAACAATTTTTGGAGCTGAGCAAAAGACAGTACGAGAGTCGTTTTTTCACGTTCTACGACAGTCTGTGAAACTGGTTTTAGTAAATCTAAAGCGTCCCTAGTAATGACTAAATGGCTTTGGCGGGTCCTTACTAACTTTTCGAGCGCCATAGCTGTTTCACTGTTTCGACCCGTATCACCGACTACTAAGCATACATTGGCCCACTCGCAGGCTGCCATGAGCTCAGGAAGGGCATCTTTACTAAATCCACCGATTGAGTTACTAGGTATAAATACAGCATCAGATATATTGTTTGGGATTGTTTTTTTGAGAGTATCAGGCAAAATTGCCCTAATTTGCCCTGCTCCGACCTGTATGGACGTATTGTAGGTGTCGTTGACAGCCGCAAAACCTAGTTTGTTACCGCCAATTATAGCCAATTTGCCGGCAAGTGTCCGTTGTTCGGGCCGAGACCATTCAATGTCTGGAAAAAGTGGTTTAGTAGATGATTGTTTCAGCCAGTACGAATGCATTGCTCTGTTTCTCCAGCTTGTAGGCTATATTTTTTCGTTCAATTACTACTGGCCAACCTTCGGATTTGGCCCGTTCGAACAGTCCAGCCGATGGGTTAAAAGCAATCGGCTGTTCGACTAGTTCTAGTAGACTAGCGTCACCGTCACTATCGCCGATGGCTAGACTTTTTACCCAGCCTAAATTATTTTCGGCAACAATTTGACGCAGAATCTCGGGTTTTCGACCGATAGTTGGACGAATGATTTTACCAGTAAATCGTCCGTTTTCTCGTTCGTAGATAGCCCCGACGACTATATCGAAACCGTAGTGTTTGCCAAAACGTTCGATCAGCTCTTGTTGCGAGCCAGTAATAGCGATGATGGTATAGCCTTGATTCTTCAAATCTTTCAGTAGTTGTCGTGGGAAGTGATGAGTTTTGTGTTGACTTTGCTCGACGACTTTGTCGCAGGCAGCCTCGAACGTATTTATGGGGATGAGAGGAAGATTTTTGACCATAATTTTTACGACATATTGCTCGTATTCATCGAAGCTGATTTCTCCGCCCCGCCATTTGTTCCAGCGATTGTTTATCTCGTGAAAAGCCTGTGAGGCAAAAACACCAGCAAAAGCTAGCTCTTGGACTAGCTCATGATACAACTGCCAGCGGTATAGTGTGCCGTCGATGTCAAAAACGGCAAATTTACGTTGCATCAAAACTCTCCACATTTGAAACAGTATGGTTGATAACAGTATTATGATCCTCGAACCAGAATTCACCAAGTACTTTCTCACCATCAATTACTCGAGGTAACCAGAATATGTCATCCGGCCACATATTATCGTACGGAATTTCTGACAAATTAAACCAGCGAGGCGACATTTCCTCTGTCTCAATAGGCTCGCCTTCCCATTCATCACAGACATAAACCGAGCTATGGGCAATTGTTGGTATTCCCTGATACTTTTCATGGAAAGTTAAATCCGCCATTTGTACTAGAGAAATTGCCCTTATGTCGATTTCCTCGAGCGTTTCTCTTTTGACACAAACCTCAGCAGATTCTCCTTCTTCTAGTTTTCCACCAACACTGTTGTAACGTCCTTCCCCAAAACCACGTTTTTTCATAGCAAGGAGGATTTCATCACCTTTACGTAAAAATAACACAGTTGTTTCGATAGTATTCATAACTTGTTTTCAACCTCGATACTTACCGGACAGTGGTCAGAGCCCATTTGGCTGGGATGA
The DNA here is from genome assembly GCA_010014665.1 of Candidatus Saccharimonadota bacterium. Classification (GTDB taxonomy): domain Bacteria; phylum Patescibacteriota; class Saccharimonadia; order Saccharimonadales; family Saccharimonadaceae; genus JAPUDS01. The sequence goes on from RZYF01000011.1 coordinate 7,939, forward strand.
ATTTGAGGGTTTGATACTCGTTTGGCGATAGATTTACTAGCTAACCAGTAGTCAATCCGCCAGCCTATATTGCGATTGCGAGAATTTGCCCAGTGGGTCCACCAGGTGTAAGCGTCGGATATATCGGGATAAGTTGATCGAAAAGTATCGACGAATCCGGCATCGATAAAGTTTTGAAAACCACTTCTCTCTTCGTCAGTAAAACCATGCTTACCGAAATTCTGCTTGGGGTTAGCCAGGTCAATTTCTCGGTGAGCGACATTTAGGTCACCGCAGAAAAGTACCGGTTTTGTAGCTTCGAGCTGTTTTAGATAGGCTAGAAAAGCCGGATCCCACTGTTTATTTCGAAGTTTGAGTCGAGATAAATCATCCTTGCTGTTAGGCGTATAGACTGTCACGACCCAGAAATCGTCAAATTCAGCGGCAATTACCCTGCCTTCGTCGTTTGGGTTACCGTAGCTGTCGCCAGTAACATTGTACTGCTCGACGATTTCATCTGGGAAACCGTCGACGTATCTGATAGGTTTAGTCTTGGAAAAAATAGCCGTACCGCTATAGCCTTTTTTAACTGCCGAAAAAAAATGTTCATGATATTGTGGTAAATCTAGGTCTACTTGACCTCGTTCGGCTTTGGTTTCTTGCAGGCACAAAATATCTGGGTCGTGTTCAGTGATGAATTTTTGGAATTCTCCTTTTTTTAAAACTGCCCGTATACCATTGACATTCCAGCTGAATAATTTCATGTAACCAGTATACTATGAGGTTTGTAATTTTTCCGCCTCTTTACGAGGCACCACGGCATAAACAGTCAAAGGCTGGTATTTGATAAATGCCAAATATTATAGAAAACAATAGCTATCGTTTCGGCGAGTATAAAGGCCTACTACTTGATCTATGGTGGTTTATGAAGTATCACTGAACTGCTATACTAGGTTTTTGATGACAAACGATAAATTCACTATCCCTCTCGCGAAACCAAAATACATAACTGTTCAAGGGCAAGCCAGAAGCGGCAAAGGAAGCCTGGTGCGAACCATAACTGCTAAATTCGATCGTGAATTTAGAGTGCTTACTATCGATCAAGGTATGAAATTTCGTGTGTTCGCAAAGCTGGCACTAGACGAAGGGCTGGATTACGAAAATCTTGGAGTTCTGCGTGATTACGTCCTTACTCCTCAAAACCAATACAAAGTTTTGGAGGAATTGCGGGTTGCAGCTGATCTGTCTCGGCCTGAGCTAGAAGAACGTTACTATGCCCACAAAACTAGTAATATCGCCGGTATGTTTGGTAAAGTTAGCGAAACACATGACGTAGTAGTTTCTTTGTTGCTGGATGAAGTACGTCAAGCTAGGGGCGTCTACGACATAGTCATAGTCGATGGCCGAGCTATGTATAAATACGGCAAACAATTAGATAACGAGGGTGTAGTTGACTATGTACTGGCTGTAGATGTGATATGTGAGCCTTTGGTTGCCGCAAGACGTGTGACTGGCATTTTTGCGCCAGTCGAAGAGCTGTCACAAGAGGAATTGATTAAACTTATCTATACAACTCAAGATATTTCACGTCGTAACAGTTCGGATGCTCGACGAAGGCGCGATCCGTCCGTCTATCTACATGAAGCTTTTGAATTCGACGTGCTCCATGTACCGGAAGATTTAGATACGTTTGAAAAAATGTGCCAAAAAGTTGCCGAGATTGGAGTTTTATCGTTGGATAATTCTTTTACGCAAAGTGTTGAACAGTTCACTGAGCCTTCAGCTAGGTTGATATATGAAGTAGTGAAAAAATCTATCACAAAGTGATGATATGTAGGAACAAATGAATCAGGAAAATTTTACTAACGAATACGACACATGGATTGCAACAGGATTATTGCGATACGTGGAAATCTCGGGTACAAAGACTGCGGTTCGAGTATTTTTAAACGATAAACCAAAAACCTATCTGTTCGTGCACGGTGTTGGTGGTGATTTTCATGGTCTTGTTCCGTTAGCGTATTCGTTGAAAGATAGTGTAAATATTGTGTTCGTAGATTTACCCTGCCATGGTTCGAGCGATTTCTTAACAGACACTACACTTGGAGATATGTTGACCTGGTCGGAGTCTTTGCTACCTAATCTTGGTGCTGTCGGAATTTTGGTTGATGGAGTGATAGCTCATTCGTTTGGGTGCGCTGTAATAACCCAGATGGATGCAGAAAAGAAATGGTATTTGAACCCTCCGATTAAAACTTTTACCTCAGCAAAACGCTATGCAGCATTTATCTATCGGTTTCGGTATGTTTTTATGTGGGTTTACGAGCTTTACCCGTTTGCAGTTTGGCGCGGTAAAATTATGTTGCGTCACAAAAATATTAAATCGAGATCTATCGTCAAATGGGTGACTCGGTGTACTAAAATATCGCATAAACAGTATTTAGCGCATGTGGCTTTAGTGCATGAATTTATTAGTAATTACCAGTTACAAATCCCAAAACAGAAGTTCGTTGGCATAATCTCTTCAGATCACGATACTATGGCTAGTTCCGGAAAATCGGATAGATTATATGATGAGTTTGTTTCGATAGACGCTGGACATTTGTCTTGTTTTGAAGCTCCAGAGAAAATTGCTGAATTGATTCGAAAAACAATTTAGCGACGACTTTCGCGCTCAAGATCGCGTTGTTTTATAGTTTCACGTTTGTCCCAGAGTTTTTTGCCTTTACCAAGCGCAATTACGAGTTTGATGTAGCGACCATCGGTTAGAAGTTTTGTTGGGACTATAGTAAAACCTTGTTTTTTAGCGGCGGCTAAGTCGTCGATTTGCTTACGATGGGCTAGTAGTCGACGGGTTCGGTCGTCGACTGTTTTGTCGTCCTTGCCTTGTGTATTTAGACTAAAAGACGCACCGATTAGCCATAGTTCGTCTGACCGAATTGTCGCATAGGCACCTTTTATTTGTACATGGCCTAACCTGGCCGCGCGAACTTCGGGTCCGCTCAAGCTAAGGCCAACGACAAATTCTTCCTCCAAGCTATAATTAAATCGGGCGCTACGGTTGACTATCTGTGGACTACGTGGGCGCTTTTTATTCATGAGACAATTATATCAGAGGTTGGTCAGCTTTAGATTTCACAGTCTTGAGTGAAAGTGATACGCTATTAACGATGGATATCCAGCGAGAAGATAAAGCTAAAATAGACTCTATAGTTCCAGGTATATTCGACTCCTACGAATCATTGAAAATTTCTAATGGGCTAGGTTTATTTACTAGTAGCGGACGTTTCTATAATCATGCAATATTTGCTCGCGACGTAGCTAGTGCCGCCCGTTTCGTTGGGTTTTTTGATCATGGCACCGCTCGATCTATAATGGCTAATCTTATAAAATATCAAGGTACAGAAATCAGGCGTCGCACTCAGGAACAACCGGGACGGATACACCATGAATATCGTAATTTTTCTCAGTGGAAAGCTCGAATCAGCGACAAGTTGATGCTAAAGATTGTCGGAAAATTGTGGGGAGCGCGACGTGGCGAGCTACTAACATATTATGCCTCAGACACTACAGCCAGTTTTATCAGGGCTGTCCATCGATTTGCACTAAACATTGATAGTGCATTTTTAGATCAGGTATATCCAACTAAATCCGGAGAGCAAATAACTGTACAGCAAAGTGTCGAACGCGCCGCGCATTGGATTATGACTAACGTTGATAGCGAAGGGCGTTTTATGGTCAATCGCTCATCCTGGTCGTTGCCCTACCAGACATTGCAGGATTCCGTAACTGCATATTCATGGGCGGATGGTAAGCCTGTAAACTATAATCAGCCACATTCATTTGTCGAAGCTCAGTCATTTAACGCTAGCGCACTAGAAAATATTTCACATTTGCTGGCTGGGCGTTCAGAATCTGTTAACGAGTACAAAGAATGCGCTCATCGCATGAGGCGTACGTTACTCCGTGATTATTGGGATAGCAATAATCATTATTTTACTAGTGTTTTATCTGAGCGTGACGGTGTAGTAAAGCCTTTGGATGTTCCAAATATCTCAGCTGGATGGGTATTAAATGCTTCATGGTGGAGCGAAGTTCCTCAAGAAGAACGACACGAGAAAGTTCAAGCTGTTGTTGATCGTCTGTTTTCTGATGAATTTTTGACACCGGTAGGAATTCGGACTCGGTCAAAATATATTCGTGAACCTCTAGGAGAAGTCGTCGATTATCACGGTGCTCAAACTGTTTGGCCAATGTTTAATTTTATGGTTATAGAAGGTTTGAGAAGGCATCGTCTTTATCGCTTGGCTGAAGAGATCGAAAACCGTGTAGTAAACGGTGTAAATACTATTGGTGCATTCGCAGAATTTTTATTAGTGACAAAGAGTGGTGAATTTTGTCAGCCCAAAAAAGATTTCCGGTTACCTACCCTGCAAGCTCAGATGATACCCGAAAAAGATATAGCATTTACTATAGTTCCGCTCATGACAATAGCTCGTAGCCGTACTTTTGAGGCTGATGAACCAGCCCAGGAATTATGGCAAGCTGAGGTGGAATCTGCTGTTTTGTCTCGGATCGAAAAGACACCTCTCTATAACCCATCTGAAGTTGCGGCCAAGTTGCAACCAAAACTAGTTTACCTGACACGAACAGGGGCTACTATGCGTTCAATTGCACATATAATGAAAGGTAATAAATGACATGTTGAAGATTGTTCAGGTATCTGAAAGCGATTTTTCTGTCAAGGGTCACGGAGTCCACACAGCCTTTGTAGAGACTACAAATGCTTTGAAAAAACGTTTAGATGTTGAGGTACTTATAAATTCTAGACAACCTTCAGACATAGTGCACATACATACTGTAGGCATATATTCGCTAGGGCATTTATTATTTAGAAGAAGCAAAAAAGTTGTATCGGCTCATATAGTACCAGATTCTTTGATAGGATCTTTGCGTGGAGCCAAGTGGTGGCTTGGTCTTGCTACTATCTATTTGAGATGGTTTTATAATCAGGCTGATGTTGTTATTGCTGTGTCCGAAGAAACTAAGATAATACTGGAGAAAATGGGAGTGCATAGATCGATTGTCGTTATAAATAACATGGTTGATTCAGCCCGTTATTCAAAAAAATCGATCAATCGCGATAGCCTACGCCATGAACTTGGTTATGCGAAAAATGATTGGATCGTTGCCAGTAATGGTCAGGTTCAGCCTCGAAAAAGGGTGGATACTTTTATAAACTTAGCACGTGAATTTCCAGATATGAAATTCGTCTGGATAGGTGGGATTCCTTTTAAGGGGGTGGCTGCTGAGTATGAGAAAATGAAAAAACTTATGCAATCAGCTCCGGATAATTTAAAATTCACCGGTGTCGTACCGCTTCAATCAGTTGCGGATTATTTACGAACAGCCGATGTTTTTGTTATGCCGTCTGACCAGGAAACATTCGGTCTAGCGATCGTGGAAGCAGCTGCCGCTGGTTTACCGATTGTGTTGCGTGATATATCGGATTATGATCATACGTTTAGGGCTGATGCTTTGATGTGTGACGAAAATGATTTTAAATCTACACTGTTACGCCTGCAAAGCGACCCAAGCTATTACGAAAAAGCTGTTCAATCGGCACAATCTATCGCTCAAAGATACGATAGTGCGACGGTATGTGAAGAATTAGTTGAAGTTTACGAATCTCTGTTAAGGTAATACTAAAAAACTGGATACTGTAAATTTCAATCGTTTTCATCTAAGCTTTCTATCTCTCATCCAGCACTTAACAGATCAAATTATATAAAATTTTCTCAATGGAAAACTGTTTTTACTCACACTACATTGAATCGAGTAAGCTTTTTTATGCTATAATGAGTCTAAGAATAATATGCGTATTGGATTATTTTCTGACACTTATCGACCGACGATAAATGGTATTACCTTTGTTGTCGATACTCTAAAAAAAGAGCTAGAAGCTCAAGGGCATGAAGTTTATGTATTTTGTCCTGCCCGCACTTTGAGGCCCAACAAATATGTCGCGGAGTTAAACTTTGAAGACGATCATATAGTACGTTTTCCGAGCTTTCCTAGTGGCTTTTTCGACGATTTCGATATTACGCTTTTTTATCCTCCGCGGATTATGCACCAGATTGAAGAGATGGAATTAGACATAATACATGTGTTTACGCCGTCTCAGGTTGGTTTACTAGGTATTAACGCCGCTGTTAAGCACGATACGCCACTAGTTGTGCAACACTGCACCGACTTGTATGAATTTTCCGAAAATTATCCTCAAGTTTTGCCCGGAGTACTAGCATTGGTTGGGATAGTTTTTCCTATGAGTATCAAGTTGCAGGGTCGTGATATAAAAGAGATTATTAAGCTTCATCGTCCACGTAGTCGTATAATACGCTGGAATCAAGATATTATTTCAAAATCGATAACAATCCTGTATAGCAAGGCGGACGCGGTTATAGCTCTTAGTCGCAAGAGCTATAAGCAATTACGTGGCTGGCAAGGACGTGATTATCCATATGAAATTACCCTGTTGCCTAACGGTGTAGATGCTTTACCGAAACCAACAGCAAAACAGCTTCAAGAGTTTCGTGATAAATGGGGTTTTGAGAAAAACGACGAAGTTTATGGATTCGTTGGGCGACTTGGTGAGGAAAAGAATCTTGATGTTCTTATAAAAGCTTTTAATCGTATTGTGCATGAACGTCCTAATGCCAAATTGCTGTTTGTGGGTGATTTTGAATATCGAAAAGTACTGGAAGCAATGGCCGCTCAGACTAAGTCCCCGGAGCGAATAATATTCACAGGTTTTATACCACGTGAGGAGCTGGGTGTAGCTTATGCGACACTAGATGTTTTCGTTTTCCCTTCTCTCAAAGACACGCAAGGTTGGGTTCTGCACGAAGCTGCGCATAGTGGATTACCGTTAGTTTTAATCGATCGTGAACTGTCTGAAGTAATGAAAGACGGCGAAAATGGCTATTTTGCCCGTAACAATCCTACCGATTTGGCTCGAAAAGTTATTGATTTGCTACGCTCCCCCACTAAACGCGAACGTTTTGGTATTCGTAGTCGTGAACTAGCGCGTGTATATACTCAACGAAAACAGACGCGTAAAATAATCAAACTATATGAACAGGTTATAGCCTGTTACGAAACTCGTGACCGTATAACGACTCTTACTCGTTTCGAAAAAGCACTCAAACGCTATACTCAGCGTTTACGCTAACCAAATAGTCTTAAAAATCTATTCCTTTATTAGCAAGATATTTGTTATCGAAATGGTGTTTTAGTTTTGTCATGTTGGTCGCTATGTCGACTTTGGATAGTAGATTATCTGGGAAGTTTCGACCGGTAAAACAGAGGCTAGTTTTTGCATGTTTTTCATTAATCAATTTTTCAAGATCTTCATAAGTTAGTAATCCGTCATGTACAGCGTTGTTTATCTCGTCACAGATTATCAGGTTATAATCCCCGCTAGTGGCGCATTCTAACGCAAAATCATAGGTAGTTCGAGCGTGTTCTAGATGTTCTTTTTCGCTAGCTTTAGAACTAAGCTCGCCTGCATCGAAGAAGCCTGCCCCACCTTTGTAGAATGTTAATTTGTTTTCGTATATTGGTGTAATTTTTTTAATAAAATTGTGCTCAGATACTTCCCAGAGTTTTATAAATTGTATATAAGTCACTCGCCAGTCGGCACCGAGTGCACGTATCAGTAAACCTAAGCTTGCACTGGTCTTCCCCTTGCCTTCGCCTGTGTAGACGACTACGACGCTATCTTTGGTTTTAAAATCTTCAAAAACCATAATTATCTCGTAGGTATACTAAATACAGTTCCATCGCCAGCAACCGTAGAGGGCATTTTACCGTCCCATTTTTCAATCGCAAGTTTTCTCAGGTAGGCGTCGGATAGGGTTAAGGCTTGAGCGGCTTGGGCTTGAGCGTCAGTTTGTGCGGCTTCCAGATTAAACTTTGCGCGTTCTGCATTTTGTTGGGCAACCTGTTTTTCTTCGATAGCTCGACCAAAACTGTCAGAGAACTTGAAATTTGTTATGCTGACATCGTCGATAACAACACCATATTTTTCAAGACGGATTATTAATTGATCGTAAACATCTTTTTTGAGCGAAGCACGTTCAGTGATAAGTTCGGAGGCATTGTATTTGGCACTGGCACTTTTAAAGGTTTCGGATAGGGCTGGGGTAACAATTTTGTCGTTATAAAGAGCACCAATAGTCTGGTGGATTTTACTAACATCACCCCGGTTAAGGTGGTAGTTTAGAACTACTTCGGCACTAACGTCCTGTAGGTCTTTGGTAGCAGCCTGTGTGGCTGAAATTTCTTTTTGGACTTTGATGTCATATATCGTAACGCTATTTATGCCAAACGGCCAGACGAGTCCTAGCCCTTCACTGAGTTCGCGACCAGTAACGCGACCATACATAGTAACAACTCCGATTTTACCGGTATCTATAGTGCGAATACCGGAAAATAATCCCCAGAGTAACAATACTGCTAGTAATATTGTTATACCCATAAATTTATTTTTACCAGATACGTTTACTTGAGCCATATTTTCCTCCTAAATTATATCTAAGATTATACTATAATACATGCAATGTCGGCCAAGGTGTCTTCTGATAATCCCTACTCTGTCGTATAAAACTCAAGACCTTTGCAACATTCCAGCTGGTGTCCGTATCTGTATACCTAAGTGTACTCTATCGTTATTGTAGTAGTCTAGATATGCTGTTA
>RZYF01000065.1 GCA_010014665.1 Candidatus Saccharimonadota bacterium
TTAAACAGCTAGGATGTTGGCTTAGAAGCAGCCATTCATTTAAAGAGTGCGTAACAGCTCACTAGTCAAGAGATCTTGCGTGGAAAATGTAACGGGGCTTAAGTATATTACCGAAGACATGGATTGTACGTTTACGTACAGTGGTAGAGGAGCGTTCCTATCTGCAGTGAAGCAGTTTTGGAAAGAACTGTGAAGCGTTAGGAAGTGAGAATGCTGGAATGAGTAACCATAAGACGGGTGAGAATCCCGTCGGCCGAAAGAGCAAGGTTTCCTGAGCGATGGTAATCATCTCAGGGTTAGTCGGGCCTAAGCCGAGGCGCGTAGCGTAGGCGATGGACATCAGGTTAATATTCCTGGACTAGTATAACTTTGTACACTGTTCACGGCGAAGTAATCAGAGCGGATTTATGGTATATATCCGTCCAACCTAGGGGGAACCCGATGGGAGTGAAAGTTTAGCTTCGGCTGAACGATTCTGGTGAGGGCGCTGGCTAGAAAAGCAGGTGTACTTATGGGTTGTGCTACCCGTACCGCAAACCAACACAGGTGCTCGAGTCGAGAAGACTAAGGCTTACGAGCGACCCTTTGCTAAGGAACTCGGCAATACAGCGACCGTAACTTTGGGATAAGGTCTGCCCCCACTTCGGTGGATATAAGCCGGTTCAAGCAAATGTCAGTTCAACCAATGGTGGTTGAAATTGAGTACAAACCTTTTTGATCATCATTGAGTTAATAACTGAGATAGCTTGAGCTGAATAACTTACATCTAATGATGTGGGGGCCGCAGCAAAAGAGCCCAAGGAACTGTTTATCAAAAACACAGGTCTCTGCTAACACGAAAGTGGATGTATAGGGGCTGACTCCTGCCCGGTGCTGGAAGGTTAAGGGGAGTGCTTTACGGTGCGAACTGAAGCCCCAGTGAACGGCGGCGGTAACTATAACCGTCCTAAGGTAGCGAAATTCCTTGTCTGGTAAGTTCAGACCCGCACGAATGGAGTAATCATTTGGGCACTGTCTCAGCAAAGGACTCGGTGAAAGTGCATTGGCGGTAAAGATGCCGTCTGTCCGTACCAGGACGAAAAGACCCCATGGAGCTTTACTACAGTTTTACATTGTTTAAGGTTGCATCATGTGTAGCATAGGTGGGAGACTTTGAAGCAGATACGCTAGTATTTGTGGAGTCGCCGGTGAAATACCACCCTTGATGTGATTTTGATCTTACGCTGACCGTTATCCGGTTAGCGGACCGTGTATGATGGGTAGTTTAACTGGGGCGGTTGCCTCCTAAAGAGTAGCGGAGGCGTTCAAAGGTTGGCTAGCTTCGGATGGAAATCGAAGTGATAGTGTATACGCATAAGCCAGCTTGACTGTGAGGGTTACAACCCAATCAGAGACGAAAGTCGGAGTAAGTGATCCGCTGTACGAACATTTGTTCATGAATGTGGGATCGACAGCGCAAACGGATAAAAGTTACCCTGGGGATAACAGGCTTATAGCGCCCAATAGTTCACATAGACGGCGCTGTTTGGCACCTCGATGTCGGCTCATCTCATCCTGGGGCTGGAGCAGGTCCCAAGGGTCCGGCTGTTCGCCGGTTAAAGAGGTACGCGAGCTGGGTTCAGAACGTCGTGAGACAGTTCGGTTTATATCCGGTATGGACGTCAGGAAATTTGAGAGGATTTGCCCCTAGTACGAGAGGACCGGGGTGAACGTACCTCTGGTGTATCGATTGTGGCCACCTGCTGCATCGTCGAGTAGCTAAGTACGGACTAGATAAGCGCTGAAAGCATATTAAGCGCGAAACTAACCTCAAGATTAGATTTCCCTATGAGGACACAGAAAGACTATCTGTTTGATAGGCGCAAGGTGGAAGTGCAGTAATGTATGGAGCTGAAGCGTACTAATAGTCCCATCGCCTTTTTATGAATCAAGATTTTTGCGCGAGATCGCATGAATCTTGGTTTCGAAGGCCGTTTATAGCGACCAGAGATAGGTTTTGACTAGTAATTGGTGAGTATCAGAATATAATCTGAATCACTAGAGACGTCAGTTTCTTTTGAAAAATTCTAAATTTGAACAAATAGGCATTTATATGGTCACCGACCATGCGTCTTTGGCGCAGAATATGGAATATTGAATATGGAATATGGCGACGCTACATTCTACATTCTACATTCTACATTCTGTGCGCCAGAGGCGCACAATCGGTGTCCATGGCGACGAGGAAACACCTGTTCCCATTCCGAACACAGTAGTTAAGCTCGTCAGCGGCGATTATACTGCGTAAGCGGGAAACTAGCACGATGCCGAATTTTCAATAAGACCTCCAGAAATGGGGGTCTTATTGTAAATTCAGCGTCTTATTTTCGCTTGCATAGGAGAATCGTCGCTCTACGAAATATACTGCGTGAGCAGGGAAATAGTACGACCTGTCCGGCTCTAAAACCCGTACGAAGCAGCCTGCAATCAGATTGCGGAGTATTAAGTGTTTAGTGCTGGATGCCGAATTATAAAAAGTGTCTTCGAAGGGGGAATCTTTTTATTTTTGTGGTATTCTTTCATGTATGCGTTCCACAGAAAACTTCAACAAACTTCTTCCGACAGCGTTTTTGACCGCTTACCCGAGGACGTTTACTGATATACCGTATTCGGAGCAGATATTTTCTGCACTAGAAGATATCAAAAGGGTCGACGGCATCATATTTGGTGATGATATCCTATCGAAAAATTTAGCACCAGGGCTAGAGGCCCGTTACAAGATGGTTGACAAGCTTTTAGGCAACTTAGGGTTTACCCAGGTGCTTGAACTTGCCGCAGGGCTTTCGCCAAGAGGCGTTATCTTTACTGAAAATAACGCTCAAACTCGTTATGTTGAGCTAGATTTGCCCGAGATGGCTCAGCTAAAGCGGGAGGTGTTTTCTCGGTGCGGTATTATGCCTACAGATAATCTGCATATATGTAGCGGTAGCGCGCTTGCAGAGAGTGATATCGATGAGGCGGTAAGTCATTTTGACCCGAGGCAGCCTGTGGCGATTGTGAGCGAGGGGTTATTGCCGTATTTTGGGTTTGAAGAAAAGAGTATACTTGCACGGCATATTGTTTCAGTGCTCGAAAAATTCGGTGGATATTGGGTTTCAAATGACGCGCCAGCCGTCAACGGCCTCAATCGTGTCAAACGTGTTGCGAAGCAGGCTTCGGTGCGGCCGCTTGTTAGCACAAAAAACTTTAGCCCTGATTTGTTCGATGATCTTGACCATTTTGTACGATTTTTTGAGGCATTTGGGCTTGAGGTTGTAGTACATGATCTCGAGGAAGTACTGCCGTTGCTGACTTCTCCCGTTCGTCTAGGTCTTGATAAGGCCGAAACTAGACGCAAGCTCTCCGAATACAGTTCAGTCGCTGTTATGCGCCTGCGCACCGATGTTTCGTTGTCTGACTAATATTTGTCATTGCTTTTACGTCTATGTACTAAGCCCCAATTGTCACGACACATCTGCATAGCTTAATCTTTCTAGCCAAAAACTTTTAAAGTATTCCATTGGTGGCAAGTTATTGCAGCTAGA
>RZYF01000066.1 GCA_010014665.1 Candidatus Saccharimonadota bacterium
AGCGGGGTCTTCACTATGTAAATTTTTCTGTACCTTAGATACTTTGTTTTTTCTGGCCAGTTCGTGTCAGGTGAAAACTTCCACACGATAAACAACGGTATATACTGAGTTCAAGTTCGGGTTGGAGTATGGATTTTTCTTTTATAACAGCTTCAGCTTCCTGACGGTTGCGATAGCAGAACTTGCCACCACAGGTACGAGGCGAGTCAAAATTTCTAGCAATCGGTTTTTTTGTGCGAGCCATAATACTATTATGGCACATACGGGGTTGAATTATCTTCATGTCATAGCTTATAATCAATAGGCAATGACAAGAGATGGTTATAAACCAGATACTGCTGAAGCTGGCAAAGTGCCAGATGATAATACATTTATGATTTTTGGTGCACTTGTCGATACGACATGGCGTATGTTTGTGCCATCCGTCGGGTTTACTCTACTCGGTGTTTGGCTAGACGGTATGTTCAATACAAAACCTTGGCTTATGAGTATCGGTATAATTATCGGAATATTTGGTGCATATTTACTAGTTGCAAAACAGTTGAAAAATACAAAAAGGAATACTAAATCATGATACCTGTTTTTGCTGCTACCAGTCCACATATTTCAGTAAAAGCTGAAGAAGTTATGAATGTAGCTGGGGTAAGTATTACTAATTCTCATATGCTAGGCATAATGGGGTTGATAGTACTAGTCTGGCTGATGTTATGTACGGTCGCTGCTGTGAAAGGCACTAAAAAGCATAATTTTGTCACTCGTCTGCTAGTATGGGCGTTTGAAGGACTTTATAACACCGTGCTTCAGGTTATACCGGACCAGAAATGGGCTAAGCGAGTTGCGCCACTGACTATCACGATTTTTTTCTTTGTAATTGCGCAGTATTACCTGGGCTTGTTGCCGTTTGTTGGGCCAGTTTACACGCTTCCTGAGCGGATTCCCCTGTTTCGTGGTGGCGTAGCTGATCTAAATATGACTTTTTCACTCGCGATTATTACGATTGTAGCGGCACAGGTGTATGCCATAAAATATTTAGGTCTCAGAGGAAATCTAGGCCGTTATCTGTATAATCCACTGAAAGATCCTATCATGACCTTCGTTGGCATACTCGAGATGATTGCCGAAATGTCCCGTCTACTTGGACTAAGTTTTCGTTTGTTTGGTAACGTGCTAGCTGGCGAAGTGCTATTAATCATGATCGCCTACCTGACTCAGTTTGTTTCCCCCCTAGCCTTGCAACCGTTTTATCTTTTCGAATTGTTTATTGGCGGTATCCAGGCATACATATTTTTCATGCTCTCGACAGTATTTATCTCCCTAGGCATGGAGCATCACGGCGGTGATGACGAAAAAACGCATGATGATTTGCATCCCAAACCTGCAGAATTAATAGTTGCAAGTGAGGGATAAATAGTGATGAGAAATATTTAAATTTAATGTAAATAATAAAGGAGATATAATTTTATGGAATCACTCGCATTTTCACTCGCCTACGCGCTACCAGCAGCTTTTGCTGCTCTCGGTGCGGGATTAGTCGGTATGGGCGCAATGACTGCAGCCGGTCGTAACCCAGAAAGAATCAACGAGCTTCGTACACTGATGATTCTAGCTATTTCGTTTATCGACGCCTTAGCTATTATCGGTTTTATCGTCGCTATCGTTGGTAAAGTTATGTAACTTTGAGAGGTCATCTGATGAATTATGTAACTTATTTTGCTAGTACAGAAACAGCCACAGTCAAACCAGATCTTTTTACCTCGATTGGGGTAGATTGGAAATTTCTAATATTGCAAACAATAGCATTTTTGATTTTGCTTTGGTTTTTGAAAAAGTATATCTATCCACCGCTAATCAAGATGCTTGATAAACGCGACGAAATGATCGAAGAAAGTGTCAAAGCTGCACACGATGCCGAAAAAAACGCGGCTGAAGCTGAGGCGAGAACCACTAAGATTATGAAAGATGCGCGAAAACAAGCCGACGAGATGTTGGCAAGTGCGAAAAGCGAAGCCAGTCAGATTATTGATGCGACCGATAAAAAATCACGAGAACGGGCCGAGCAGATTGTCGCCGATGCCGAAGCTGAGATTAGGCGTGATATTGACTTGGCCCGTAAGAGTCTACGTGCTGAGACTATTAGTTTAGTAGCCGAAGCCACCGAAAAGGTTGTAAGAATTAGCGTCGATTCTAAGGTAGACAAAAAAGTTGTCGAAAGTGCTATCAAGGAAGCCGAGGCGTAGAGGTAAATATGACACAGATATCTCGTAGACAATTAGCCAGTTATGCCGCAGAGTCACTTGTGGCTGGTAGGATTGAAGTGATTGATCAGCTAGCCGCCTACTTGGTATCTGAGCGACGAGTCAAAGAAGCCGATTCTCTCGTGCGAGATATCGAAAAAGCCTTATTGAGCTATAATACTCTGGTTGCTCACGTCAGCAGTGCTCGCGGTCTAGATCCAGCTCAGCGGAGCGAGATTGAAACGCTACTAAAAGAGCGCTATAACGCCAAACAAGTAGCAATCGATGTTCAGACAGATGAGGATTTGTTGGGTGGAGTTGTGATTCGTACGGCTAGTGACGAGTTCGATTCAAGTCTTAGACGTAACATAAATCGATTAAAAGCGATAAAAGTGTAGGAGAAAATAATGAAAGACATAAATGTAGCGGAATTATCTAACGAATTACACGCAGCTATCGCTGGTTTGAAAAACGATTCAGGTTTTGAGCAGATTGGCGTTGTCACCAGAGTTGGTGACGGTGTGGCATGGATTCATGGTCTAGATGATTGTGTTTTTAACGAAGTGGTGTCGATCGAAACTGACGATGGTGACGTCGAAGCATTCGCATTGAATCTTATGGAAGACGAGATTGGCGCAGTCTTGCTGGGTAGTGACGCAAAAGTCGCAGCTGGTCAGCGTGTTCGAATGAAAGGCGAAGTCTTGAGTGTCCCGGTTGGCGAAGAGCTACTCGGGCGTATAGTAAACCCACTCGGTCAGCCTATTGACGGCGGTCCGGCAATTAAAACTAAGCAGACTGGACTAGTCGAGCGCTCGGCTATCGGTGTGATGGGACGAAAGCATGTTCATGAGCCACTAATGACAGGTATAGCAGCTATCGACTCGATGTTCCCAATTGGCCGCGGTCAGCGTGAGTTAATTATTGGCGACCGTCAGACGGGTAAAACTGCGATTGCGCTTGACACTATGATCAACCAAGCCAAGCAAAAAACTGGTGTGGTCAACGTTTATGTTGCAATCGGTCAAAAACTTTCTAAAGTAGCGCGACTTGTCGAAGTGCTCAAGCGTGAGGGTGTGATGGATCAGACTATCGTGGTAGCTACTAGTCCGAGCGATCCAGCTTCTCTGCTTTATCTAGCGCCTTATTCCGGTACCGCTATGGGTGAATATTTCCGCGACAACGGTAAACACGCTTTGATGATTTATGATGATTTAACAAAACATGCTGTAGCCTACCGTCAGATGTCACTTCTACTTCGTCGTCCACCTGGTCGTGAAGCTTATCCAGGAGATGTATTTTACTTACACTCTCGTTTGCTTGAGCGT
>RZYF01000067.1 GCA_010014665.1 Candidatus Saccharimonadota bacterium
AAGATCAAGGACGTCCTCTGGAGATTCTACAACCTTCTATTACAAATACATATATTACATATCGGCCCCCAGTAATAACTGAAATTCAAGACGGATTAGTTATTGTTTCACATAATCAGAGGGTTGCCAGAGGAAATGTTCCTGCACTCTCGGGCGAAACAGTTCATATACAATTAATTCGAAGTGAAGTATATGGCATACCGGCCAAACTAATTGAAGCGTTTACGATACGTTTCGGAGCAGACTGCTTCGAAAATGACGATAATCCAAAAATGTCAGAAGCAGTTGAACTTTATGAGAGATTTTTTAGTTCAAAAGAAGGTCAAAAATTAATTCGACCTCGGATACGTTTATCGTATCTAGTAGAAGTGCACGATAAATAACATTTTGCTATAATCATAGTCATGATTACACTAATTGCAGCCGTTGCTTCAAATGGCACTATAGGTTTCGAAAATACCCTGCCCTGGCGTCAGGCAGACGACCTGGAGCGTTTCAAAAATTTAACTACTGGCCATACCGTGCTGATGGGGCGAAAAACCTTTAAATCTATCGGCCGCCCCCTACCGATGCGTCATAACGTTGTTTTGACGAGACAGAATATTCAAATACCTGGCGTTCAGGTTATACATTCACTTCAAGAAATGATGGAGGTAGAGGGCGAAGAGCTATTCGTCATAGGTGGCTCTAATATATACGAGCAAACTATCGGACAAGCTGATCGGCTATATATCACCGAAATACACGCTGATGTTGAGGGCGATAGAAAATTCCCTGTCATTGATACAAATATCTGGTACGAAACCCATCGTGAAGCGTTTATCGGCGACGGTATAATGAACCAGTATGATACCGATTTTGTGATTTATCAGCGTCGTTAGATCCCTTATATGTTACAGTAGTGGCATGAAAAAATCTGGTTTATCCGAAGAGGTTTTGACGAAAATACTGTCTATGTATGGCCGAACGATTTTTGTTTATACAGGTGTTGAGAGTGGCTATCGTAATACCTCACATTTTATTAGAACTACCGAAGGTGAACTGCTAAATTTTATACTGTACAAACGAGAGCCGGAAATAGTCGAGCTTATCAAACGAACCAACGATCTCGGAATGTATCTTGTGACCGGTGGTTTGCCAGTACGTGGTCCTGTAGATTCGCGAATCGTCAAAGTCGGCTACCGCTACGGGTCGTTATATGGTTATCTGGGTGGCAACACGATTCCGTGGGAAGCCTATACCATGAAACACATCAAACTGCTGGGGTATGGTTTGGCGCGGTTCCATGAAGTTGCCGAAGGTTATGCTGGCAATCTGCCAGATATCGAATTGGTCTATCGGGACATAACAGCGCGGATGGTGCGGTATTTTACTGACGAGAACGTGAGATGTGCCATAAATCAAAAACTTGACTTTAATATCGAGCTACCAGACTATAACGGATTGCTAGACTTTACCTATACATTGGATAACCGGACGACGTTACATATGGATTTTGTGCGCAGTAATCTGCTCTTTGACGATGCGAGTGTTGATAGTGAGCTGTCGGTGGGAACTATATCCCTAAGTGGCATACTAGATCTTGAAAAAGCTGCTAGAGGCAACCCGGTTTTTGATATCGCCAGAACTTTAGCGTTTTTGATGGTCGATTGCAACAAGCCTGAGGCGAAATTGCGCAAATATTTTCTAGATTCGGGCTATATAAAACGTGGTAGTCGGATCCTGAAGCCGATTTACTTTGAGGGCGTTGACATACTTGAACGACTAATTGATCTGTTCTTAGTCTATGATTTGTACAAACTACTTCGACAGAACCCCTACGGGTCGTTGGCTGAAAATCATCATTTCCTGCAGACCTGCGATATTCTGAAGCTACACAAAGTGATACAATAAGGGTAGATAATTATTAGGAGGATTGATGGCCGTGAGCGATTGGAAAAAGCGTTTGGTTTCACAGAGTGACTTGTTATCGTTGCACGAAAAACTTAAAGATGCTGGCAAAAAAGTTGTCTTCACAGCTGGTAGCTGGGACCTGATACACGCTGGGCAATGCCGTTATCTGCAAAAATCTAAAGCCTATGGTGATATTTTGGTAGTAGGAGTTAGTAGTAACGATGCGATACGCAAAGTCAAAGGCCCGAATAAACCGATCCTAGACGAAAAAATTCGTGCTGAGATGTTAACTTATCTCAAATCGGTCGACTTCGTAACGATATTGCCAGAGCCCAGTTGTGTGCCATCACTCGGTCTGCTCAAACCAGATGTTTTCGTCACGGTCAAAGAAGACTGGACGAGTGAATACAAGGAGTCCAAGGAATATAAGACGGTAACAAAATACGGTGGTGAGGTCTTGGTGGTTGATCGTCAGTCGACGAGCGTGTCGACGACCCAGATTCTGCAACGAGCTATTGGCGGTGCACTCTCGGACACTCTTAAAGACTATATGCAGTACAGAAAAGACCCAATCAAGGAGAAATAGTGCTGTCTAGCGAAGAACAAAAACGAGAGGAAACGTATCGAACAGCCCGGATTACCGGCGCCTATGATCAGATATGGCAGACGGTTGGACGCTGTGTTTTTTGTGGTCATGACGAAGCACAGAAACATCATGAAGTTTATGAAGAGAATGGTGTGTATATGACGGTACCGGCTTATGCCTACATCGACGGACACTTGTTGGTGATTCCACGTCGTCACGTTCGTTCGGTCAAAGAACTTACCTCTTCCGAATGGGAGACGATGCGCAAAATGTTTTATCTGGCCAAGAAGATGATTCGCGAAGTGTACGGCATAAAAGGTATGCAGATTGTCCAAAAAGATGGTCGAGATGCGCAGAGTACAGTTGAGCACCTGCATTTTCATTGTGTGCCGTTTGATGCGCCAGATTTGTCAGCTTGGAATTATCGTCAGCTGAAAAACACACCTTATGAAAATGCCAAACAGTATCGAGCACGGGGTGACAAATTAGCCAAACTTGCCAAGCGCTATGGAGAAAAATATGACGACTAGTTTTGAATTGAGTAGCTTTTCAGACGCTGACAAGCAATTTTTCCGTAGTCTGAAAGCGGTTTTCGTCATGGCGTCACGCGAAATGAGCGATTTGCGGCTGCTGCAGCTCGTCAAAGAGAACCTACCAAAAGGCAATGTGGTTTTCGGAGTAGCTGAGGAGGAGTTTGTCGACGGTTTTGAGGGTCAAACCCAGTTCAAAACCCTACCCGTCATACCCGTACAGACGTTGGCTGATAAAATTAGAAAATCCGGGATAAAGAACAGACTCTATGTACTGATATACCCACAAAAAGACGTAGACGCGGTAGTGCGAGCGATTCGTCCCCATCAGGCGGTTGTGGTTCGTGGTTCGTATATGTATCCGTTTCATCGTAGCTCAACCTGTGCGTTGCTTGAGAAACGCAATATTCCCTATGAATACGTATCACCATTTGTCGACGAGGCTGAGGCAGTCGAATATTATGAGTTACGAAAGCCACAAGAAGAATTGACTCCAGGTTATGTTACAAAGGGCGACGAAAAGCAGATGATGCAAGCTGTGATGCAAGC
>RZYF01000001.1 GCA_010014665.1 Candidatus Saccharimonadota bacterium
TATGTTAGTTTCATTTTTTCACCTTTTAACCTTTTTACCTTCAAAGCATTTGAAGTAATCACCATCGCTTTTGATTGTGAACACTCTTATCCTACCATCACTTCCCACAATGCGTTTTTCATTGTCAGTTATATATTCTATTTCCGTTCCTGTATCTATGCCGTTTTTTAATCCATGCTTTTCTGCTATGGATTTTTTGAAAGCATCTTCACGAATTTTGAAAGCTTGGTTTATTCTTTCGCTTTTTGCCGTTGGCAAGATTGTTCCTAATTTCATTTGTTTGCCTTTCTGTCTATAACTGCTAAGTACGTAAAAAAGTCTGCATATCCCAACATTCCAGACGGACAACGCTTTGTATACATTGGATCGTCTATGCTTTCCAATGCGCTCGCAAGCGTTTTGTGTTGCGTTGTACTGCATAGGTACTGGAATTCTCTAGTGTTTGAACTTTCCGGATACCTATATATATCTATCTTTTTCATTTTATTGCCTTTCTTTTGTTTGATAACTCATTGCAAGGCACAACACGTATGCCTTGTGGATGAATGATCAAACGCGTTTCAATCTATAACCGATTTTCCACAACTCTTTGCGCCATGCTTCGTCAAGACTACATTCGTTAAGTCTAATTGCGTCTGGTAAACTGCTAGACCTCGCACTATTCGTGCATTGTGAAAACGTGCTAAACGTTGCATAGTTAAAAGCATCGTGCAAAATGCTTTCAACATTGCCCAAACAACAAGCTTTAACAGTGAATGATTTTGCTGTCTTTGGGTTTATTATCTTGCATGTGTGATAAACATTGCCATAAAGATCAGCTTTTGTGTGCGTATGGTGTATTATAGCTTTGATTTTCATTTGATCACCTTTAGTTGTTTAAGTCTGTCAGAATGTATTCCCCATTATCGATTTTTGCTTGTGTTTCTTTTTTCGTCTCATTCAGAAACAGATTGCGATATTTTCCGGTAGTTCTGGAGTAATCCCAATATTTATAATCAAGAAACACTTTTCCGTTTTCACGCTTGGCAATAACAGAATTATAACTCTGAAAGTATTCAGCTTTCCCGTGTTTAATAATGAATTGATTGGGTATAGCGTTCCCGTTTGTGTTTACCATGTTTTGTGCTTTCATTTTGAACCCTTTATCTTGTTTTCTTTTACGTTCAGCAAAGAACTCTTTTTTACTTCTGTTTGGAATATCCATTGCAACAACATAACCGCCAACAAATTCAGCTATATTTTCAGCAATGCTTTTTTTTGTGTAAAATTCAACACGCCCTATCATAGGCATTTTTTCAGTGAATCTTTCTTCACCTTCTTTTTCTGGGTCTGAAAGGAAGTTCCCTGTTTTGTTGCTTTTTATGAAGTATTTCATTTTATCACCTTTTTCCTCTTTTGTTTGGGTTTCTGTTTGCGTCTTGCAATGGTGTTAATATCTCACAAAGAGCATTTTTTTGCAAGCGTTGTAGTATTAAATTGAATAAAACAGTATTAAATTGATTTAAATAAAAAAGAGCGGTCAATAAAAACCGCTCTAAAGTAAACAGTTTACTTTTACCCTATCATTTCCATTTTTGGCTGTTTTCGGCTAGTATTTTGCTCAATTCTACATAAATATCGCTAGCAACGTGATTAGATAACAGTTCGCTAATTTGCAAAGCTATATTATACGGCTTTGATTTTTCTATGTACTCTATTGTCAATTTTACATATCCGGTTTTTTTGTCTTTTTTTGCTTCACTGCCAAAAATTTCCTTTTTTATACGTGAAGCTATCGTTTTAAAGCTTGCCGCCATTTTTTCCCATATTTCGACGCCCTTTGTATCTCCGTATTCGTCTTTTAAGGCCGATACAAGCGCCTCACGTGTTTCAGCAATAAGCTCTTTAACTTCGTTTGCTTCTCCCGCACGGGCTATGTTTTCACGTAGTAAAACGGTCAATCCATCGGTTACACGTGAAAAACTTTCCGCTTCAGCAACAACTAAGCGTATTAGCCTTTTCCCTTTTTCTTTGTCGTATGTTTTTGAAAGTTCCATTATTCACCCTCTTTTCTGTTTGTTGTTATCGTTCAACATGCAATCTTGAGGCGTTGCGTTGCCCGCGGAAACTTCCCCGCTGATGATTAAAGTAGACCAAAAACAGCATGCATTGACAATAACAAAATTACAAATAACACAATTTAATTTAATGCATCCCAATTTACCACAATGGTGAGATAGGCATGCAGAATTAGCATTGCCTAACTTTCCCCAGTACCCACGCAACACCAATGTTTCCAGCACCATGCAGGCAATGACAACCATCATCCATTGTCAACCTTAGCAACTTCCAGGGTTTACATTAGTCATTACCCTGTTCAACCAGCTTGATCATGTCACCAGTTGCCTTGCGTCTTGTTTGTTGCTACTACTTGTCACTGACTGCATTGCGCTTGCTATAGTGCAACACCAGTCTGCTATGCCAACCAAGCTGGAAAGAATAAGCATTCTTTTTTGCTGGAGAATCAAACGGCAACAGGAGAGACCGCGGTGGCCAAGCGCGACGGGCGGGGGGAGAAATGAATACTCGGCATACACATTTAGGTTTTCCCACTTTTGGCCATGTTCTATATCGTGGGTAGTGATTCTCTAACTGAACGTGTAATTATGTTATTTTATATCAGGGCATAATAAGTCCCCCCTATGCAGGAGGGACAACTATGAGGTAGTGGTGGAGTAGTAAAGGTGGGTATAGTTTGACGCCTTATTCATTATGGAGCAGGTCATTCTGTCTCTCCATCGGGCGTGTCCATATGACGGGGGTGTATGCGGTCTTAAGGTTAGCATACAAAGATATGTGTGTGACACATTCTTTCACGATCAGTGTTTTTTCAAGATGTCCTTAGGTGCTTTTTCTCGCTGTTGCCTCTTCTCTTTTTCAAGGCTCCGTCCCAAGGGCTACATCATCGACCAAGTAATGAAACTTGTTTGTTCGGCTATTAACCACCGAACGCCTGATAGAACATCGTGTATGTGAAGTTCCCGATCAGATTATGGATTCCCTTAATCTGTGTGAGATATAGTATGATTGAGGTTAATTTGTCAATGGTAAAGTTAATGTGATATACATTTTATTCGTAATTCTTAATCCATTCCAAGTCTCGTCGTAGATTGTCAGCCACGACAGTCATTTGTCTTAGCAGTTGATTGTCTATTATAGACGATGATAGCAGTGCTATGTGTCGTCGTTCAAGATCTTTGAACTTAGTTCTTAGCTGTTCAAGTTCATTCAACTCTCGCTTGTTCATAGTGGCAATATGTCCTCGTTGGAAATGTTAACCGTTGTAGCTTTTGCACGTTTGTCTGGGTGTTCTTGGTGCATATGTAGGTGGAATGTTTGAGTGGATGCAGGCTTCTTGGCTAAGAGCTTGGTGTGAATATCAGCAACCTTATTCAGAGCATTTACAAGCACATCTACGTCCTTTGCGGTTTCAACGTTGTCTGTCATATCTTCAAGTTTGGATATGAGTTTCTTGAGTACGTCTGCTTGTGTTTTGATGATCTTGGATTCATCGGCGGCTATTTCACACCTTACCGCTTCCAGTTGAGCTTCGTTGTGCATGATGATCATGCGTTCGCGCTCTTCCTTCCACTGATACGTGCTGACTAGATTCTGAATTGCCTCTTCGTCAACATTAGCTTTATCTGCTAGACATTTAACTGTAGCACCGTCCATGTACAGCTCTTTCAATTCTTTATTACTTATTAGCATGAAACACCTATTATTCTTTTATTATTTCTTGACAAACGTTTACAATGTATAAATAACACTAGCTACAAGTCGTGTCAATAATAAACGAAAGGTCAAGATGAGTCAGATCAAAGCAAAACATAAAGCACCAGAGAAACCTGTTGATGCTAGAGAACGAATTACAGAGTTGTGCGAGGAATTACATGAGTTAGTTCTAAGCAACTGTGGTAATCGTCCATTCACTGTGCATCTTGGATTTCAAATCTTACAGGTTCAGGGAACAGCTATGGCGCTAATTGGTCAATACGAAGCAATCAAAAAGTTCCATTCCGAACAGGAAGCGCAGAACGAGAAAGGCGAGACCGTAGCTGGTGGTGAATCCGAATAGATGAAAGCATATGGTATTAACTGGCCTGATTCATTGTCCGAATTGGATATTGAGAAGTATTGTTATCGTCATCAAGACAAGATAAAGGCAAATGGTGGCATTGTTAAAGGCCAGTATTACCATGCTGAAAAAGGGATGAAGATGATGTGGCCTCCAGACTTGCTTGATTGGCATTACTGGTGCTATGAGATGTTGGACTTGTGGGTTAAAAATAGGTTCATGATCGTGTGGGGCGCGGCGGCTACTGGTAAATCCAACTTCTTCGGAGCGTTGTGTAGTTGGCACTATATGTGTGCGCCAAACAAAACTGGTATCTTTCTCACATCAACATCACTGGAATCATTACAAAACCGTATTTGGGAGTCTGTCGAGCGTTACATGAACTATGCCATTAACAAGCATAAGGCTCCATTCGCAATGACACATCGACCATTGTTGGTAATGAACAAAGCAGATTTCAGAGGGGATGAAATTGATTACAAGAATACTAAAACTACTATTCATGGAATGGGTGTTTGTGGTGGCAATAGTAAACTTATTGGTGGTCATCTACCTTATATTGTCGTAGTGATGGATGAAATGCAGGAAACACCGCCAAGCGTGCTCTCCGATGCTCATAACTTATCCAAGGGTTGCCAAGAGTTCAAATTCTGCGGAATAGGGAATCCGCCAAACTGGTCAAACATTCTAGTCACCAATGGCCTACCAGAGAGCGGGAAAGAAGTTCTAACACCCGATACTCATCGATGGAGAAATAAAAAAGGTGAAACAATCCATTTGAATGGAATGAAATCACCAGCAATCATCGAGGACAATGGTGCCAAACGTTATCATTACCTTATCAAGCAGTCAGAAATAGAAAACGATTATCCTACAGCAGAAGATAGACGCACGCTGGAATACTATCAGTATGTTCTTGGATGGCCTGCTCCGAGTGATATATCAAATACCATCTTGGATATGCCAACGATAATGATGCATAATGCCAACCATCCAGCAGAATTTGAAGGACAAGTAGTTAAAGTGGCAGGACTCGACCCAGCATTCACATCTGGCGGTGATGCTTGCGCTTTATCAATTTGTTCCATTGGCAAACTTGCTAGTGGCAATGTGGCAATAGCTTTGGACGAAATGATTCGTGTTCCAATCGTGCTGGATAGTGATGATCCTGTTATATACCACATCGTCAAGAAGGTTAAACTAGCATTAGATGCACATGGTGTTGAACTGGAAGATCTTGCAATAGATGATAGTGGCACTCAAAGTGTTGCCGATGTATTTGATCGTGAGTATGGAGTAAAAACTCATCGTGTGAATTTTGGTGGTGCGGCAACAAATCGTTTGATAAGTGCTGATAAATCTGTAAAAGCTTCCGATCGTTATAACAGCAAGGTGACAGAGTTGTGGTATGTCGTGCGTGATCTTGTTAAAAGCGGAAACGTGCGTGGATTACGCGGAGCATGTTGCGAACAATTCTGTATTCGAGAAGTAAAGAATACAGGACGAAAGAAACAGGTCGAATCTAAAGGTGATATGAAGTCCAGAACCAGCGGCAAATCTCCTGATGAAGCTGACAGTTTCGTATGTGCTGTAGATTTGGCTAGAAGTAGGTATGGACTGATGCCATTTGGTAGTTCTGTAAACATTTTGAAGAATCTGTTTGACAATAAATCGTTTTCGCCTGTAAAACAATTATACAACTTGGCTAATAAGTATACAAGCGGAAGGATTATGCGGTGACAGATTTATTCGATACTGATATAAAGCCAAACAGTGGCTGGCAATATAAGATTCCAGAAAACAATATGCATTTGCGTAAAGGAACGTATAAATCGCTTGTTCAGGCTGTAAAGAATCAGTATAGACTTTCTGGATTACAACTTCCGTCGGACATTGAGTACAAGATTCAGAAGTATATTTGCAGTATCAGTTCCGTCAAATGTAATGAAGACATCAAAAAAGCTGTTCCTTCATTAAAGGCTGTAGTTGCTGGAACATCTGCTATTATAGATATGTTGCGTAAAGGATTGGTAGAACAAAGTGTTGCAGATGGTCGTGCTGATATATGTGCATCGTGTTCAAAGAATGTACCGGTATACGCATGTATATGGTGCAGTGCCGTGATGTCGTCGTTTAAACATCTATTCGGAAACAAGAAGTCGAAAGCTGACATAGCACTCAAAGCATGTGGCGTATGCAGGTGTTTCAACGCGGCTCAAGTATGGGCAAAAACCGATGCACTAAAACTTTCAAGTGAAATTCAAAACATAACCGCAGATAAGTATCCAGAACATTGCTGGAAGCGCAAAGAATTGGAGAAAACAGATGTTTAAAAATGAGCAAGAGAATTTACAAACGGTAACAGATGAAGGAAAACCTGTTCCAGACCGTATTGCTACAGCAGATGTAGCCCATTCGATATATAAACGAATGCTGGATGACAACTTCGCATTGGCATATCAACGATTACAAGTACAACGACAGATCGATGGCAATCCTGCAATCAATCAAGACGAATTGGAACGACTAGGATTAGGGTGGGAATCCAATATCAATTCACGTTCATCCGAGAAGACCATAGATACTACTGTTAACAGTCTATGGGACATGTTCACATCTACAGATACGCTAACAGAGACTACTGTTAACGACATCATGGAGAAGCTTTCTGATGCTGAGAACGTAGACTATGGTCATATTATAGACAAAAACTTCGACAGGATGATGCGCGATTGGTGTGGATTCAATTACCTGCTTAAATACCGGCTATATCAGATGGTTGCTCATGGTAATGGGCCAGTAATCTGGAATGACAAGTTGAGTTGGAAAAGTGAAGCATTGGACATAAACAATGTTCTGCTTCCATTCGATAGCAAGAGTTCAATTGATGGTTTCGAGATTATCTGCGTTATCCAAGACATTGATCCAGCTTCGTTCTTTAAGATGATTAATAGCGGAAATGATGGATGGAACAAAGCTGAGTGCAGAAAGTATTTACTAGAGTGTTACAAAGGTGGTCTTGGTGGACGATCTACTGACAAGAAATATTCAGAACAGGAATGCATCGATCTCGAACATCGTATTCGTAATCACGACATTTCATTGGATTCAGATTTCCAGTCCATTCGTGTAGTAAATGTTATGTATAAAGAGGTTGATACGTGCAAGATTTCGCACTGTATTATTCGTCCAGACAATTATGAAAAGGATACAGAGTTCCTTTATAAGCGCAAGAATAAGTACGAAAAGATGCAACATGCAATCAATTTCATGCTGTTCGATATTGGTGACGGTTATATTAATGGCATTAAAAGCCTTGGACTTCGCATATTCAGCATCAATGACATCAATGACCGTCTGATGAACGAAACAATCACAGGTGCATACATCAGTTCCGGATTGCTGATCAAGATGATGGACAATAGTTCGCAAAATGTACTGTCCGAAATATATCATGGTGGTGGTGTAACAACTGTTCCTGCTAATGTTGAGATTGCACAGCAGACATTTGCTCCACCGTTACAGAATCTTGTGCAAGTTATGCAGATGTTGAATAACAAACTTAATCAGAACGTTGGAATCTATGAATCTTCACCATCATTAAATGCTACAGGTTCAGCACGTACAGCAACAGAGGTAGATGCACAGTTGCAGAATGAAGCACGATTTGAAGCAAATCAATCAGCGTGGTACTATGTTCAACATGAAGAGTGGTTGCGAGAAACTATGCGTAGAGCATTATCTAAAACGTGTATTGATGAAGACGCAAAGTTATTCAGAAAGCGTTGTATAGAGGATGGCGTACCAGAAGAGCTTTTAGACTATGACAAGCTAATTGTACGCGCTAAACGCTCTATAGGCTTTGGAAGTCCATATATGCGTCAGAGGATAGCTACAACTATGCTACAATCGATTCCTTTGTTGGAGCTTGATCAAGCTGGCAAGAATCGTGTTCAGCGTGAGTTTATATCTGCACAGTTAGGATGGAAGGATACAGATGAGATCAAGCCTAGTATGAACAGAAATCTTATTCCAAATACAGAGATGCACATTGCTGTTGGTGAAACGAATGACATGCTCAATGGTCAGGATGCAGTTGTAAGTCCTAATGACGATCAGAAGTTGCACTTGGAAACACATCTGCGCATTGCGTTGCAGAAGATTGAAGCGTTCCGCTCATCTGGACAACAAGACCCTTCAAGCATTGCTATGGGATTACAGAAGATTATCGAACATGGTGCTATGCACAACAACTACTTCAAACAGAATCCGCAGAATAAAGCAGAAGCACAGCGTTATACTGACTCGTTGATAAAGTTGACCGAAGTATACAAGCAGTTTGCACAGGTTGCACAGCAGTTGGCACAGCAACGTCAGAAGATGATTGAAGAACAGCAGAAGCAACAGCAGGAACAACAGGACATTAACTACAAGTTCGAATTGGATAAGTTCAAGATCATGACTGAAGCGCGTGAAATGGCCAATGTTAAGCTTGAAGAAGCAAAGATGTTGAATGAGTCTCGCGAGACAAAGACGCAGACAAGTGCCAATGCTACTAATGCTAAGACGCAACAGTCAATGGCATTGCAACGGTTAACTACAGAGAATGCTGAAATGCGCGAGAATATCAAGTTGTCGAATGAACTGGCAAGAATGAATGCAAAAACAAGAAAGGAAAATTAATGATAGGATTAGAAAGATTAGCAAAGAGATGTCCATCCAAATTGAAAGCATGGGCATTGAGCAAAATGACCGAGGATGTACTTATTGCATTACGCGAAGAGATTCGTCCTAACATCATTCAGCAATCGGATCATATGGGCGATTCAGCACTCTTTGCTCATGGTATTATGGTTGGTATGACATATATATGCGACAGAATTGCAATGCTTGAAAACATTGATGGTACTAAACCACAAGACCGTACTCTTGTTGATGATAAAGATATTCGTGAAGCAATGAACAAGTATGGATACGATAAGGATATGATCGAGAAAAAACTAAAGAAAGGCAAAGGTTAATAACATGACAGAAAAGAAGACAGATGGCAGTGAAGTGATGAAGAATATGCTTGAAACAATTATTCCGCCAAAAATTGAAAAGCCAGATAAAGAACCAAAGAAAGAAGATGCGAAGATCGAGGTTGATGATGATCTTCTAGACTCTGCTGGTGTGGAATCAACGGTTCAAAGCGACACAGATGAGTCTATTGGTTCTGGAGAAAAGGATTGGACAGAAGATGTTACTCATAAAAGCGAAGGTGCTAGACAGAACTTCGACAAGATTGTAAGAGAGCGTGACGAAGCTAGAGCCGAAATTGCGCGTATGAAGTCTGAATTGGAAAAAGCTGGTGGTTCTGAGTGGAAAGAAAAGTATGAACAGGCTCAGAAGATTGTCGAAGAAGTTGAGTTTACTAAAAGCGACTACTTCAAAAAGAACCATGTTGATCCATTGGTCAAAGCTGGAAATGAAATAGAGACAATCGGCAAAGAATATGGACTCAAACAGGATGTGCTAGTAAAATTGGCAACTGCAACACCAGAAGGTCGCTTGGCTATTCTTGACCATGATATTGAAAGTTCAACGCTTCGTAGCATCTTGGCGAACAAGTTTGTTGAAGTTGACTCGTTGCGGAGAAGTGCAAAGCATGCAATCGATGATCATGAAGCTCGCGTTAAGGCGAAGATCGTAGACACAAACACGCAAATACATGCAGATAAAGACCTAGTAAAAACTGCAATAGATACATACTTCGAGAAGAACTCAGACAATCTACTGTTCGATGCCAACACAAAGAATAAAGATTGGAACAAGATGAGTGCTAGTCGCAAAGAGTCGGTAATCAAGATGGCTGAAAAGCTTGATCCAGAAACGATTGCTAATGGAATTGTAGCATATGCTCAGATTGAAACGTTGCAGAAGATGTTTGAAAACGAACGAAAGAAGCGTAAACTGTTGGAAGATCAGTTATCCAAGTTGCGTGGTGGTGAACCCAGAGTTTCTTCAAGCAAATCAAGATCGTCTGGTGGAGCAAAGAAAGATATTGATTTCCGAAATGGAAAATCAGTAATGAATATATTCAAATCTTAATCAAATTCTTTGAGACAGGCGTAAAAACCTGTCTTTTTTTTATTTTTTATTAACTTTGTGCTTGACAAGATTGTAAATATAGATTTATTAATACATATAGATGTAAAGCAGTTTCATCTCCTGTACCTCTCGATGTAATGGATTCATCCCCGATGTTGTGACACTATACGTGTCTGTCTTATTTTATAAATAGATAAAGGTAAAAGGAGTCTAAAATGACTGTTATTCCTACCCAGCAACCTCTCGGAGTAGAGGATTATTGGAACAATATGTGGATGGCTGAAGAGCACATGCAACAGGCTATCCGTCACTATGAAAATCTTCATCCTCACGTGTGGCACAAGATGATGAAGAAAGAATCTTACGAATTTTATAATGGCTATGAACAGTCTGTTCTGACGTGGTTCGATGATCCTGGAACACAGATTGGTCTTGATAAATGGTCGGATGTACAAGCATCTCGTAATGCAGAAGATGGCGATCTTGGTTATGATAACTGTGCTATTGATGCAGAAGTATTCAACAACGGAATTAAAGAAATTGCATATACTGGTATCAAAAAAGCTCGTCGCTCGCATACGCTGTGTCGTCGCGATTTGATGCATCAAGATAAGGGGCCTCAGCAGTTCAAGTTGATGTTCCAGAATATGGCTAATATCTCCATGCGTGAATGGGATACGCTCGGTCGTGAATACTACATGAGTCTGTGTTCCAAAGCTGGTCGTGCATACGTTCTTTGTGGTGGCAATCCTACCGCTGTTACGTTTACTTACGATCCTCGCACGCCTGATTCCGATGGTGACATTATTGCAGTTGCCAATATTGGCAGTGCTGATAATGAAGTATCCACGTTGAACTTCAATGCAATGCAGAAATATCGTCGCATGATCGAAAAAGATTGTCCGATGGCGGCTCTTGCATACTCTGATGGTAAAGCAATCATTGGTGCTGTATTCGATACGGAAGATTATTGGGAAGCTGTTAACAACGACGAAGCAATGGTTCAGCGTTATGAGTTCCTTGGTGATCGCAAAGTATTGATTGACCAGTGGGGTATGAGTACGGAGGTACGTGGTTACGCATTCATGCATGACCGTGAACCTGCTCGTTTTGCTATCAAAAAATACGCAACGAACTCTACGACATTCAAACGTATCGCTCCTTACACCTTCACCGACGAAACCACGATTGGTTTTGAGCGCAAGTTGTCCGAGGATTACATCGATGCCGAATACGCAATTCTAGTTGGTTTGATCAACGAAGTTGTTACGTATGAAGTACCGACGAATCTTCCTACAAATCCCGGTGGTGGACTTGAGTTTGGTAATGCAAGCTTGGATGGAACGTTTAGCTGGATCAATAACAAAGATAACATTAACAACCCCAAGGGTGATAAAGGTTATTTCCTTGCTGAGTTCGAAGCTTATACTCGTCCTGAGCTGTACTACAACAAACCTTTCATGGTTATGTACAAACGTTGCTTACAGAATCCGATTACTTCATGTGATCTTGGCACAACTGCTGTATCAAGTGCTGAAATCGGTTTGGCATCTGATGCTGTAACTGCTGATGTTGATGCAACAAACTACACCATTACTCTTACTCTGACTGATAAGTTGGCGAAAGATACTGGTAATGTAACGATCTCTGATGATGATGCCGCAACTGATGTTGGTATTATCGCAGATGCATCAAATGCACCTACCTACACGTTTGCTTTGGCAACTGCACCTTCTGCATTTGGCAAGTATACTGCGGCTGGCGCGGCGTTTGTAAAACTTAGCTAACTTAATGGGGGTAGCAATACCCCCTTCTTAACAATAAGAGGTAAATATTATGGCTACTATGGCTGAACATATGTCGAGTATTGTTGCTAACGCGAATCGTGTAACGGACTTTACTCTTGTTGAAAGTGATAAAAACAAATACGGCAATCAGAATGCGCGGGAATGCTTCTTTCAGTGTGCATATGATTTCGCAGATGATGGCGGTGCAGTTGGAACTGTTGATCTTGGATTGACCATTCCTGCTGGAACGATCATTACTGGTGGTGTTATCGATGTTATCACTGCTGGAACGACTAGTGCTAGCGGGACAATCGAAGTTGGATATACTGGAGCAACTGCGGCTATTATGGCTCAAACAGCGGCGGCTTCTGTCACTGGTCTACTTGATACAGTTCCTACGGCAAAAACTGGTGCTTCTACGTTCATCAAGTTCACAGCCGATACCAAAATCTTTGCTACGATTGCTACCGGAGCACTCACTGCTGGTGCATTCTGCATCTATCTGACTGGTATTCAGGGCAACGTTGAATCTTAACAGAGGTTAATTATGAAAAAGCTGATTGCATGTGCAGTTCTTATTGCTAGTGCATCAGCTTCTTTTGCGGTTATCGATTACGAGGCTAGAAGCACAATCGAAGATATTCGCAATGGAGCTGAAACACAGAATGCCATTACTACTCTGTACGTTTCTGGAAACGGAAGTATTGATGGTGCATTAACAGTTGATGGTGGTATTACTTCTGGTACTACTGCTATCCTGCCAGTAGTTGTAGATACTAAAAGCACAACAACCACTACCAATTACACGCCTGCTGGCGTTGGTCAGTTGCTTGTCGGGAAGACTGGCGGAACAAATGAAGCATGGATTGCTTGTGGTACTACAGTCAATGATTGGGTTCTGATTACCGATTAATTATACTCGCGATGGGTGCAGGTTTTTGTTTGGTTCTTTCTTTTTGTCCTGCATCCATCGCTCCATGTTGGAGAAGTTATGAAAAAGTCGCTACTTATTTTATTCGCATTAATAACATCGAATGTTTTCGCATATACATTGGTACTTGGTGGTGCTGAAAATGCGGCTGTAACACATTCTCCAACCAAGATTGATTTTGGTGGAACGGCAAAAACGATATACGTGTACAATTCTGGAACGAGTACGGTGTTCTGTGCATTCGGATCATCGTTTGCTGAAGGTGAAGAGGGAAATTATCCTCCAATCAAAGCTGGATCAAGCATTACTTTGAATGATGCACAGTTAGCACAAATGACTTTTGCAACTGCTACTGGACAAACTACAACTATTGATTATGGATTTGTTGGAGATTAATATGACAAGATATATCATTTGTTTAGTGGCAATGTGTGGAATTGCAAATGCTCAATTCTTTCCACCTGCTGGTGTAAGTACTGCATCCGATGCACGTTATTTCCAGAAGACTGGTGGTACGATTAGTGGTGATACTGAGATTGATGGGAAGTTAATTGTTTCAGATTATGTGCAAGATAAACCATGTCGTGCTTATGCATATCTTACAGCACCATCAAATACAACGATTACAACGGCTGATAACTGGTATCCGGTTGAAGGTGTATTCTCAAACGTAGTCTTAGATGGATTCGCTACAACTACTGTAGGTGGTAAACCGGCCATTGTTTACACAAACGGATACGAAGGACGTTTCATTATTCGCATTCAGGCTGGTGTACGCGCTCCTGCATCTACAACTGTAGGACTTACCCTCAAGATCAATGATACAGTTCAATCAGAATCTGGAGTACCATCCTACGTATTCTGTCGATTCGACGACCAAGCGTATCAAGTTTCAAACTTTGGTATTCCTGTAATTACAAATGGCACTACCATACAGCTTATGGTTTCCGCTGATGATGATGATACCGTATTAACATTCGATCAGTTCAAGGTTAAAACGGAACGCTGGAGATGAAGCACTTAACTATCGTTCTACTGAACATTCTGCTATTTGCAACTAATGCAATGGCATACATTGATCCTCGCATGATTGCAACGTGGGAACGATGGTTTGCATCTCTTAATGGAAGTAATACAATTTCAACGACAATGATTCAGCCATCAAGTGTAACTCCATCAAAACTTGATCGTGTTTATCTAACAGAGGAAGCAGAGTTCACATCTTGGTTGGATACAAACACTTATGTTCAAGTTGAAACCGATCCAGTATGGGCT
Source organism: Candidatus Saccharimonadota bacterium (assembly GCA_010014665.1). Lineage (GTDB taxonomy): Bacteria > Patescibacteriota > Saccharimonadia > Saccharimonadales > Saccharimonadaceae > JAPUDS01. Next base: position 14,201 of record RZYF01000001.1, read on the forward strand.
GGTGATAAGCCAGACTATTACACATCATCAGAAGTTGATAGTATTATCTTGACACAAACGAATGATGTCTATACAAAAACACAAATAGATGACAACTTCTATACAAAGACTGATGTAAACAGCAATTTCTATACAAAAGTGGAGTCAGACAGCATGTTTTTAACAACTAATCTTGGTGTTACAACAGTCGTGACAAATCTACTTTCCTTAACACAAACAAACCTAATGTATTTCTCGCAAGGGCTACTTGTGAGCAACGTAGTAGAGGGAACACCATGAGTTCATATAATACCTGTTGTCCACAACCTGTGGCAGTCACAATTACAAACTATACAAGTTCATCGTTTCCTGTTGGATATTTGTATGAGATAGGAGTTGTTGATCCTCTTCCTACTGGAGCATTGCTTTGTGACGGAAGTGCAGTATCTCGAACAGTGTTTGCTGAACTGTTTGTAGCTATAGGCGTAACATACGGACAGGGTGATGGTGCTACAACATTCAATTTGCCTACGCTTGATTCTACAAATTCAAGTCTTAGATATGTAATACAAGCGGTGAATCAAACATCTGCTCTGACAGCAACTATACGCATTGCTGACTTAACCGTAGTAAATAGTGGAACAACATCTACTGTGACCATACAGGTACAGGATAGCAATGGAGACAACCTTACTGGTAACTATGCAATTCATTACTGGTTTGTTGACTCAGCAACTGCATTAGATGTTAAGTCTGCAATACCTCCAGAATTGCCGGGAGTTAACGAGTCTACGGTAGCTACTAATTCGTCTGGATTGTACACGCTAAGCATTGAGCAGACGGGTGATGAAGCAACTTGGTACTTAGTGGTATCAATGAATGATCAGTTGTTTGTATCTTCGGCAATTACAGCAGGAGTATAACATGTTATATCGTCTAATAGCTCTGGTTACACTTGTAAGCACGTTAGGATATGCTGACGTGGCTATGGTGAAGTCAGATGAGATCTACGCACGTAGTTATGGTGCTAGGACGCTGGCAACGCTTAACAAGGCTCTGGATGCCATTGGCAGTGCTGAGAAAACATTGGTTGTAGATGGTGGTGTTTGGAGTATCACGGATGATGTTACTATTCCAGAGAATGTTACTTTGGATGTACGTAAAGGATCAACGAAATCTCTCGATTTTTCTCCTGCATGTTATCAGCCAGAACCATCAAAGGTAAATGCAGGTATAACAACTATTACGCCAAAGTACTTTGGAGAGCAGATATATAATGAATATGACGGTATTTGGTATAAATCACATGGTATATACACAAATGACTGGGACGCACTAAACTAGGGAACTTAATATGAAATATATACATACAATCTCAGCCACTCTTGCCATTTTCTTCTTAGCATCCTTGCAAAGTTTTGCCATTGGCAATATCAAATCAGACGAAGTGTTTGCACGTAGCTTTGGTTCTCCTTCACAGGCTACGCTTGAGAAGGCTTTGACTGCAATTGGAAGTGCAGAGAAGACGTTGGTAGTGGATGGTGGAGAATGGGAGATTACGGATGATGTGACAGTGCCTGAGAATATTACACTTGATGTTAGGCGTGGAAGTATGCTTGATATTGACGATGATATTACAGTTACAATTAATGGAGAAATAGATGCTGGAAGATGGCAGATATTCGATGGAAACATTGGATATAGTAACTATGATTCAAGCGGAGTATCTGTAACAAATGTGCTTATGTATTTATTTGATGTGCACCAGAATTCGAATATATCATATCCAGAATGGTTTGGTGCAACAACGACAGAGTATTCAGAATGGGGAGACGCAAGTACTTCTGTAGCCGAAATTACAACTGCGGCCATTAATTCTGCTATAGCATCAGCTAGGATAATAAAGCTATCCTCGTCGTCATACGGAATAATCGAGCCTATAAGAGTAGGCACAAAGAAAACGATTATTGGAGAAAGGGCTGCATCAGCTGATGGAGTTTCGTCAATCTTTGCTGTAGATGGTTATAATTCTATAGATGCCCTTATTACACAGGCAGCGTGTGAACAATACGAAAACTTATATATAAAAGATTTAATGATCTATCCACGAGGACTTTCATCTGGAATAACGTGCACTTCTGTGCAAGAATGCGGTGGAGTTAGTGGAGTATCAGTAATTGGAGCAATACGCTATGGAATAGGGATTATTGGTGGTGTATATTGTGGTAATTATTCTATAGAAGAATGCAATGTTCTTGGTGCTTCGTCAATACCAAATCTTCTATCTCATACTGCTGTAGTTCCAGTTGATAACTTTGTTGGGATTGTTGATTCTGGGGGCTCAGATATTGTTGAAAGAAACACAATAAATCTAACATGCACAAACATGTACTCCGGTGGGATTTACTCAATTGAAGATATAGCTGATTCAATTCCAGATAGATTAGAATTACCAACTAAAGGAATAGTCGGAGTTCTTTTTAGTGGTGGGTCTCATTCAGTTGATACCGTGCATACTGAAGGATGTGACATTGGTGTTTTTGATGCGTCGATTGGATGTATAGTGAGTCACTATAGTGGACATGATCGGTCGCAAAGCCACGCAACGCAGTTTCCTACTTGTGATATTCTTATAAGTACGAATAAATATATAGGGACAGCAAGTGAGTCTACAGTCCTATTGCAAGTTCAGGGATCAAGCTGGTTGTCTCCAATACCATCCTACACAAACATAACTATCTGGAATCAATTTACAGATACAAAATTGCTGTCTACTTATGTATATGGAAGAGAAGATACTATCCCTTATTATGTATACAAGCGCGATGGTGGTGGTGCTGACTTTTCTGAATTTTCATTTGATAACAGAGTGCCTAACTCGCTACCAACAATGGTATTTCGTGGAGATGTAACTGCTGATAATTTGTACAGTCCGTCACTAGGGTCTGATAATGGATACATGGCAAATGCCGCTCCAACACTTTATAATCTAGATTACAATGTTAATCGTATAGCACTAAAGGTTACAGTAAAGCCAAAAGCTGAATTCTGTTATGGATTACTTTACGCTGCTGATATTTACTGTGCAGGAAGAGTTGAAGGAACTAATACTTTTTCAACATTTGGAAAAATATCTATTGTGGACGGGAAAAGTGTATCAGGTGTGTCGAATAGGAGATACGTGCACTTTGATCCTGAAAATCAATCATCTGGAATTACAAATCAGTGGTTATACTATGTAGAGGATTCCTCTTATTCCAACAATGTATTCTACATGTGTCCAGCAAGTCCAAACGGTATTACTCCAAGTTTGTTCTATGGTAAGACAGGATTGCGAATACACGAACTCTTTAATGAAATAGAAATAGCTGATTGTAGCATTGAATTGATAACTGATTATACTGGAATTACGTGGACAAATAAACTGCCTTTCCCATTGCAGTAATTTGTTATATCTGAAATTAATGTAATGCAATATATTATTAAATACAATCTCTAAGGAATACTTATAAAATATCTGATACCAATCATTTCCTTAGCCCTAGCAACATGTTCCTATGCAGAACGTCTCCGCATGTACACACCGTCACGAGCCTCTGATGCAAACTATGGCAATAACGTCATAGCCGGCCCAGTGCGTGTAATAGACACAGACACACAGACAGGAAGCATTGAGCTTGATGGTATAGCCATTGAGAAATGGTCTGACCTATCTTCCACGACAACTGGAGCTGTTACCAGTGTGTATGGTCGCAGTGGTGACGTGATTGCTCAGGAAGGTGATTACAGTTCGTTCTACGCTACGAATGGTACATCATATACTAAGGGCGAAGCCAACATACTATTTCTCACAGACGCTCCGTCAGACGGCACACAGTATGCGCGGAAGGATGCGTCGTGGGTGGCTGTTGAATCTGGTGGTAGTACGAACATAGACGCAAACAGTATCTCAGGAAACGGCGATACAACTCCACTGGCTGTACTGAACTACGACACGATTGTTGCTAATGCATCCAATGGAAATACGGCATATGGTTGGGGGGATCATGCAACAGCAGGATATTTCAAAGCAGATGGTTCTGTTGCGCTGACAGGAGACATGGATGCTGGCGGGAATAGAGTAGAAAACATTACAGACCTATCTGCGAATGGATTGTTTGACAGGGACGGAAACAAAGCTATTGCGCTTGATCATACTGGAGATGCTACTAATAGCATTCTGATGTTTAAAAACCTAGACATGGGTGGATATGCTATTAGCAACACGGCATTAACGATTACAGAGTCTGATCCTGTGTGGACTGGTTACCTCGCCCTCGATTTCACAAACGATGTGACAGCAATTGCCTCCGGTTTGGAAGGTATCGACGCTTCAATTGCAACAAATATAGCTGAGAATGTTCTCGGTGCGTCGTTGATTAGTTCCGATACGAATAGTGTTGCAAGTAAGCAATATGTGCTGGATACCGCGATAACAGGCGTAATAATCGACGGCGGGAGCGCAACGACAAACGCGGGGGTTGTGGCTTTGACGGTTAGTGGCGGCGCATCGCTACCCGCCGCAACATCCGGCCCCGGTGAGTACGCGCTAATCCGCACCGTGGGCGAAACGACAAACGATGCGTGGCAGATCATACGCGGGCAGGTGTCGGACTATATCAACGCCTCTTATACCTGGACGCCGTGGGGTGTTACCAATAAATTCTATGCCAACGGCACGAACGATCAGACGTACACAATCCCTGTCGGCGTGACACAGGTCGTTATTAAGTGCTGGGGCGCTGGTGGTGGCAACGGAAATAAGGCAGGGGGCGAAGGCGGAACGAGTTTTTGTCCCATCGAGGTACTTGGTGGCGACGTGCTGACAATGCGTGTTGGGCTGCCTGGAAGCGTTGTTGATAGTGGTACTATACAAGGGGGGTGGCCTGGCGGTGGATCAGCAAAATCGGCAAACGTAACAGCAAAAGACGGTAGCGGTGGCGGATATACAGCAGTTTTTTTTGGTACAAATATGATGGTGTTAGCAGGCGGCGGCGGAGGCGGTGGCTACTATGGCATTGGAGGCGCTGGCGGCGGGGCTACTGGTGGTAATGGAGTTGGAAGTTTTGGGGCCAGTGGTGGCTCGATAACAAATAGCGCTGGCTTTTTGTTAGGTGGAGACAACAATAACACATCGCATGGCGGCGGCGGAGGCGGCGGATATCATGGTGGCTTTGGGTGCGTAAGCGACTATAGTTCTCGGGGAGGCGCCGGCGGTGGCGGTTCTGGATACGTATCAATACCAATAGGCATTACCTATCAGGGGTGTATTACCGAGGACGCTGACTACGAAGCAGGCATTGGCGTAGCCTCGGGTAACGGAATGATCGTAATTCTACACAACACACCAACGGAGTAATTCAATGAGAACCTTACTGATAATCTGCGCAATCTGCGTAATCTGCGGACAAATTAACGCCGCCGAATACATCATCACTTACAAGGGTCAAATTCCATTTTGGGCGCCCGCTGACATTGAAGCGTACAGTTATGACGATTGGCAAAGTCTTACACCGGAGCTTAAAAGCTACAACCCGCCGCAATACCCGACCGTTGTGTTGCGCAACACACGTATCATGTCCATCCAGCCCGGCTCATGGACAAATGCGCTTGCAGATATAACGACACAGCAGCAGACCGCCCGCGACGCAAACCTAACCCCCGCACAGATCACCGACCGCAACACCTGCCTTGCAAACCTTGCGTCCCTGCTTGCCGACTTTGGCATACCTGTCCCGATCCAGCCAGCAACGGCCATGTCGCAGATGTTCGCATACTGGTCAGCGCATCCAGAGGACACAACGCTCACAGCCAAGGCGCAGCAGGTGCAGTTTCTTTATACCAGACTCCGCATCGAATACGGCATGACCGACCCGCAGATCGGTGGGCTGGAATGACCATGTTGATCGAGGGATTTGACGAAATCACGGAATGGACAGGCGACGGAACAGTATGGTCGTTCCCGTGGGATCAGATGCCGGAGGATGTGAAATGAAACGCTCTTTTCTTGTTGTAGATGATTACGAGTCCGTCAGGCTGTCTGCGAAAGTGATCATCGAACGCTCTGGCCTTATAGATGTAGACGTAGCTCGCTCCGGGGCGGAGGCTATAGAGATGTGTCGGTCAGTGCATTATGATGCTATCTTGATGGACGTATGTATGCCCGACATGGACGGTGTTACCACGGCCAAGCATATACAACGGATTCAGCCGAAAGCACTTATATTCGGCTGGTCGGTTGATCCAGATATTGCAAAACGCATGGACAATGTATTCATCACCACTCTTCACAAAGATTTGCGGCACGAATCCGTTACAGCAATTTGTGAACTAATAGACAGGATGTTGCGTTATGGGTGAGCCCTGTCAGAATGAAGCGCGAATCATCACGCTTGAACAGATGCAAAACGCGCAGAACTGCAAAATCGTAACGGGCGAAAAGGCTTATGACGCGCTGTTTAAAAGCAACGGCAATCCATCGTTTTCTGAGCGCGTGAGGGAAGTGGAAAAGAAGATTAAACTGATGGAGGATGTATCAGAGATCGTGATATGGGCACGTAACCGAATGGATGCAGAAAAGCTTGCGTCGCGTCATAAGGACTCGCTGTTGTGGACGATCATTGAGCGGTCAATACTGTTCTTCGTTCTCGGCTTTCTCGCCTACATCGCACACGAATTAGGATTGAAAATATGACCGCATGGACATGGATTAAAGAGCACGTCAGGCCAGTGGCTTTCCTCCCGTCAAAATGGACTGGACATATCAGTCCCCGTGATATGCCCGTTGACCTAAAAGACGCCGTAAAGAAACAGGTGAGCAGAACGGTTTTTGGAATACAAATCAAATGGAGATTTTAACATGAGAATGATTGCAGGATTATTAAGCGTTGCCATGTGTGCCGGATGCACAACATGGACGCCGGAACAGCATGTTCAGCGCGAGGGTCAGTATATTGCGCAGAAGCGCAACGTCGAAAATTTTGAAATCGTAGGGGCAAATGTGACCTTCATGATTACTGGCGCAACTCGCATCACGATGGCCCAGCCCGTCGCATCACTCGCGCCTATCGAAACGACGGCGCAGACCGCAATCAAAGAAGCTGCCGGAGTTGGCAAGGCACTCATTGCACAAACGCCTGTTGTCGCCGCCGCTGTGATTGCTAACGCCGCATTCAAGAACCCGACGACTACAGATACACGAATTGAGAATACAACCACCACAACCACAACAATGGGAGCTGAATAATGAAATCGATTGCACAGGCGGCCTTAGCATTAGCCATGAAGTGTATTCCGTGGGACACAGTCTTTGTCTACGTGATCAACTACATCCTAGATAAATTTGTTAACGATGCAGGAAACAAAGAACTGTACAGCAAGGTCGTAAAGACCATGGGTCATGCCGGAGAGGCACTGGCCGTTGCGGAAAACTACTTGCAAGACGGAGTAATCACAAAAGAGGAAGCGCAGAGTGCGTCCGAAATGGCCAAGGATATGCGTCTGAAACTGCTGTCCACGTGGAGCAATGCGGAGCCCAGCAAGGAAATTGAACAGGTGGTAAAAGCAGAAAATCCTGTTCTTGCCGAAAATCTGGCAAAGGTTGCCGAGATGCAGAAAGCGGTTGAATTCAAGGCTGGTAATGATTAGTGTAATTGCAAATCCGCACAGAATATTGCAGATGGAAGAAGTTGCTCGTGGAGTCTTCTGGCTTCGCGAGCACGTTGACTACTTCGACCAGCATGGATGCCTTACGCGTGTTCCATGCGGGTTTGTGATGGATGGTTACAGTGTTCCGATTGTTGGTAGATGGTTGACAAAGTATGGATTGTCTGCAATTCCTTGTGCTATACATGATTGGGATTACTTAATGGGCAAGAAATTCGTAACAGCAAACAATGATCTTGTTCGTTCATCGATACTATGTGGCGAATCATCACGTGTAGCACATATTCTTGGTGTAGGAACTATGACGTTTGGATGGATTCCATACATTGAATACAAAGTGCGTCGTAATCACAATCCTCACCTGTGGAAACAAAGAATAGCAAAAACTATAGAGCAAGCTATTAATATTGCAAAGGACATCGTGACGTAATGCAACCACAACTACAAGATGGATTTGTCAGTTTATTGAAAGGTGCTAATTATAGCGTTGATCCAAATATCCTTCCAGATACACAGTATAGCCGTGGACTAAACGTGACCAGCCGTGGAGGAATCGTAAGCACACGTCCTGCATTCAGTAAAGTATACGACATGTATTCATCGGGTTCATGGCAAGGATGCGCTGTGTATCGTTTAAATGGTGCTGACAGGCTTGTATTCGTTGTTAGTGGCATAATCAAGAGTATGGTGCTTTCAACTGGAGTAGTTTCAACACATGCAACATTTGCAACAACTGATTTCGATACAGCATACTTACGGCAAGTTGATAAATACTTTGTAGTACAGAATGGCATTGATGAACCTATCATTATCGATATGGATATTGCATCTCCAAATGTTGTTGATCAAAGTGGATTAGACGAACAATACAGATTCAGGCGTGGAACAGTCATGGCTTATGGTCGTGGTCGTGCATATGTAGCTGTAGACCGCGTGTGGGACACAGTAACAAGCACATGGGTTGAAGACATTGGCATTCGTCAATTTGTGTTTGGAGATTTAATCAAAGCCAACGCTATATCTGATGTCATAAAGTTCGAGCAGGATACCATCATAAATGAAGGTGGAGCAATCATGTTGCAGAATGAACTAGGGTTCATTGGCGGCATGGAGTTCTTGCGTAACGCATCCACTGGCACTGGTATTGGATCATTAATCGTGTTTGGTCGTGATGGATGCTCTGGATACGATGTTGGTTTGATATACGATGGAACAACAGTAACAGATAACACTGTTGGTCAGGTACTATTCACTGGTACCGGAACAGGAACAAAGAGTCCAATGTCTGTCATAGCAGTAAATAACGACATCGCATATCGTGGAACTGATGGACTGCGAACGATGAGCTATACTGGAACAGCACTAACTGGCAATACTGGAAGCTTGTCATGCTTGCCAATGAGTACGGAAATTCAATACGCACTTGATATGGACGAAGATGATGATTTGAAATATGTTTCCGCAACATTTGTTGATAACCGCATGATGTTCACTACTGGTGGGCGAGAAGATGGTTCATTCAGATGTTTGGGCGTGATGGACATGGCATCCGTTTCAGCACTTGGACAAGGGTCTGGAGCAATGTGGGATGGAATATGGACTGGACTCAACTTCATGTCTGTTGCCAAAGGATATATCAATGGTAAAGAAGTTCCATTAATAGTGCACAACAATGATGGCGCATACGAGCTATACACGCTTGCCAACGATGCTATAACTACAGATACATCAAGGCTTTATACAAAAGGTTATACATTCACACTGGCTGATGTTGCAGGAATATTCGACGCAAAAGAATTTCTTGGAATAGAACTATGGATCAAGAATGTAATTGGTGATGTTTCCATAACTGCATATTACAAAGCCGACGGCTATGAGTTGTGGAATAAATGTACAACTATTGAAATTAAAGCAGATTCAACTGGGTTATCACAAAATAGATACAGAATTTTATTGACACCTGACAAAGCTGCATGCAATTTATCCAATGAAAGGCTTGTAACTACAGGAACTTCTTTCCAATTTTGTTTACAATGGACTGGTACAATGAAGATTATAGAAGCAAGATTTGGTGCAGACCCAAATTCTTCAGAAATATCATATTGTCACGGAACTGAAACTGTTACCAAACTTGAACCAACAGACGACCAAATACTGCTGGATGATTTCATTAAGGAAATATGATGAACACATTTTTAGACGCAAAGAAAACGATAGCAAAGTTTGTTGGTGGCGGTAAATGCTACGACAATGAAAATGTTGCATTGAGGGTTAACGAAGTCCACGAACGATTGATGGACATTGCTGATTGGTCATACACTACAAAACAGATTCGCTTCTATGTAAACAATAACAGCATTGCAATGCCATACAACGTAGAACGGGTCATAAACGTCGATATAGACGGTGTTCCAAGCATGGTACACAACAGAGCCTATGAGTTCTTGGAAGGTGGTGTTGGCGATATAAACACCAATGGACGCTATACTGGAAAGGATTTGGTAGACCTTGGAGAAGGATGGCCTACGTTCTATGAAATGCCAGACTATTTGCCATTGCTTGTATATTCAACTTCTAGTGGTGAAGGAAGTATAACCGTAAAAGGTCACGATGATACTGGACTTGAAGTAAGCGAAGAAATTCCTATTCAACAGTTCAGTGGTGCAGTTGATGGACATATTGTTGGTACACCGATAACAAGCACGAAATCATTCCGTGATATTACATATGTTAAAAAGCCTACGACCACTGGATATGTAACATTGATGTCGTATGATTCTGAAACTCCTGAAATTTACTTTCTAAGCAAGTATGCACCCAATGAGCAATATCCCGGATACAAACGTTATCGTGTTGCCGGTGCATGCATTGATAATAGCGGGAACGATACTGCGTACAATAACATTCTTTGCCAGTGCAAGATGAAGCATGTAAACATGATTGACGATGACGAAGTGTTGATCATACAGAATCTGGCGGCTATCAAACAAATGGCAATAGCAATTCGTGAAGAAGAAGCCAATCGGTTTGACAATGCGGCTAGATATGAAGCAAAAGCAATACAGTTATTGGATCGTCAGTTAGGAAATGTTCAGGCAAAACAAACAATCGTTCAAGTAAAGCCAGCACACGGGTTCAAGAACAGCTTTATAATGTGAGGTAATTATGGCCAGTATCGACCAACTTAATGATATATACAGAGACGCACTTGGAAGAGATGTTGATGCATCTGGTATTGCAAGTTATTCTGGAATGGATGTTCGCGACGTATGGGATGCCGTACTTGGAAGTCAGGAATATAAAAACAGAACTATTCAGGCAAAGGTGGATGCTGGTGCTTCTGGTTATGACAACTGGATTGCAGAAGGAAATACTACTTCTACAGAATTCAAATCGTCATCAGCTGGAGACATTGTTGCCGTAGACCCAAATCAGATCATGGGTAGCGAATACAAACATATTGGCTATTCCAATGGAAGAAAGCTTTACGTAGATGAAGGTGATGGTGGTGACTCTGGCATGTTTGGTGGATGGGGAGCAACCATCGGTGCTGTTGTTGGTGGTGCTATTGCCGCTTATTTCACTGCTGGAACTGGCACGGCGGCTGGTTCGGCGGCTGGTGCGGCCATTATGGGTGGAGCAGAAGAATATGAAAAGAATCATGATTGGGGAGACGCGCTTCAGGAAGCTGGATACTCTGGAGTAAAGGGGTATATTGGAGGATATGCGGCAGGAATTGGAAATGTTGGATATGCGGCGGCTGTTGGCGGAGTTGGTAATGCGCTTGTAACAAAAGCTGAGGGCGGAGATTGGAGCAATGCGGCTAAATCAGGAGCAATAGCTGGAGCAATGGCTGGTGCGGCTTCTTGGTCGCAAAATGGTGGAGCATGGGAAAAGACTGGTGGCGTTGACTGGACTGCTGGTGGAACATATGGTACTGGTTACGGCATGTGGGGAAGCAGGTTCAATACGGCTCCTGTTGGCAGTGTGGCACAGCAGGCGTCAATTGCTGGACGATCAAATATAAGTCAGACAAGCGGAATAACAGCAGATGGATACACTACTGGTGCATCTCAAGTTGCTGGATCGAGTACGACAGGAAGCGTAACAGATGCAGTTGCAAAAACAGGAATGGCTAGTAGGTATGGTGGTGGTACACAAATGCCAACTACAAAGGTTTCTAGTTCAGGAATGATGACAAACAGGCTGATGTCTGGATCATCAGAATCGTCTTTGGCACAAGCATCTGCTTTATCGTCAGGTGAAGGAGCATCTTCTGGATTGTTTGGAACTGGATATAATGCAATGGAACTGTTAACAGGAGCAAGCATTGCAGTGCAAGGTGTTGGAACTGTCATGAACTATATTAACCAAGAAGACGAACTTTCTCCTGAAGAGGAAGCTGATAGACAGATAAGATATTGGAACGCTTTAGCGAACGCTGGATATGGCAGTAGTGTTCCAGGTTCAGATTCGACCACACCAACAACTCCGGGTTCTGTTTACAAATCAGGAAGTATAACAAAAGGTTAATCATGGCTATTACATCGGCTATTACAGACGAATATAAACAACAGTTTCAAGACACTGCAAGCCTTTCCACGCTTCCAGAAGGTGGAATGGACTTGAACCAGACGTTTGACGATTTGGTTGGACAAGCTACTGGCATTGCAAAAACATACATGACTGGCGAGTTGCCACAAGATGTGCAGGATATAGTTGCTGAACAGGCGGCACAAACGGCACAGGATCGTGGCGTTGGACTTGGACAGAAGTCTAGATACATAACTGCAAGAGATTTAGGTTTGACATCGTTGGGTTTAAAATCTGCTGGTGCTACAATGGCTGAGTCAATTTCAAAACTAACGGAAGCTCGTAGACAGTTTGATCAAACATACTCCCGTGATATTCAGACATTAATGCTGTCGCAACGCAAGACTGATGTGTTAGAGTCACAATTTAATCGACAGATGACATTTAATATTAATGAACTAATAGCTAATACTGTTTCCAGTAGTCTAGCCGCTCGAGTTACTGGTGCGGCACAAGGAATTGATATGACAAATGTAGAGAAGAATATTAGCGACACTATTGATGATTTAAATACTTTAATAGGACTATAAGGAACGGATATGGCACAACAAACATTTGGCGACATGTTGATCAATCTTGGCAGTACTGTTGGTGCTGGAGCACAACTAGCTGGACAGGTGGAATCACGAAGAAACAGTGAGCGCATTAATGCATACAATATGAACCGTCAGGCTGTTGCAGATCAGCGAGCAGAGCTTCAATTCAACCAGCAACAGGAAGATCGTGCATGGGCTTTAAAGCAACGTGCAGAGCAAGAGGCTATTCAGAAATATTCAGACAAAGAGATTCAGACAGCGGCTAAAGGTCAGCTTGAAATGCTTTCATTTGCTGTAACGAGTGGCGATCCTCTTGATATAGCCAATAGGTTAAATGAATTTAATTCATTTGCTGTACAGCACGGAAATTTTCAAGCAATGGGTAAAGATGAAGAATTAATGGCTACTTTCAGAAACGTAAACAAAGCGCAATTCATGAAGATTCCTATTGAGTATGTAGATAGTGATGGCATTAAAAAAACTCGTGATATATCAATTAGCGATCTTCCAGCATTGATGCAAAATCCTGAATCTGACTTCGAGTTATTCAAAGCTGTTTATAATAAGGGCAACAGAACAGCGGCCGCAAGCTATTTGGAGTCAAATTCTAAGATAGGAGCAGTTATTGAATCAGTAATTGATCCTGTTACAGGAAAAATCAAAGCAGGTGTTTCTTCGTGGCAACAAGCAAAGTCTATTTATGATGACCAAGTATTGCAGACAGAATTTAAAAAGGCAAGAGCTAAAGCACAGGGTACTGCATTAGCAAACCCGTGGAACGTAAACGCGGCAATGACTGACTCAACTATGGCGAATAAGCCAATTCGTATGCATGTTAATGGTGTAGGAAGCGGTTTAGGTGAGGTAATAAATGGTAATAGCGCATCGTTTTTTGACACAACAAAAGTATCAAAAACAAAACCAGACGGAGAAGTTATAGCTACAACTTCTAATCCGAACATCATTGCATTTTATACTGATCCTTCAAATGGTTTCACTCCACAATCTCTAGCGCAAACAGAAGAAATTGGGAAGATAATATTTGGCAATACAGGATGGAGCCAAGCTAAATCGTATGATGTTGCATGGACAGCTTCTATTGCCAACAATAGTGAAAAATACAAAATTGGTGATGGAGTAAAAAATCCTGTTCCTATATATAAAGAAGATGGCAAGCTTGCTGGAATAGAAGCACAGGATGTTGGTGTTTATTATTATGGAACAAATGCTCAAGAGGTTGCCAAGACTAATATCATGATCTCGGACATGGCTGAATCAGGAAAAGAAATAGAAGGTATCGATGTTGTAACTAAGTCATTACTAGAAAAAAGCAAGGATGGGAAAATAAACCAAAAAGAGATGGTTCAGCTAAAGGCAAACATCAATTCATGGAGATGCAAAAACATTAATTCATTAGCTCAGGAAACATCTATACTTTCATCTAAAGCGAAAGGAACTGTTTATGAACTAGCTGGTGTTAAACCAGAGGATAAGCCAAAGGATATTGCAAAGAAGATTAATGAAGAAGCCGCAAGTGTTGCTCTTAACATTCAATACAATCCTAGACTTGATGGAATGGGAACGGAAAATATTACTCAGACAAGTGGTACGTATTCTGGAGACAAGTGGACGTATGAATATGCGTCAGGAGTTGATGGTGCTATAGACAGGTCTAAATTAAGTGATAGGCGTTATCTTACACGTGAGGAATCTGCGCAAACATACAGAAAGTGGGCAAGAGGACTTGAAGATTCAATAGTAAATCTACGAGCAGCAGAACGCAAACTGAAAGAATCAGAAACAAAGTATGGTGCTACTATTGACCGTAATAACGGATACATGAAAGACATTTCCGATCTCAAATCGAGTCTTGAATATCAGCTTGGTGTTATTTCTGGTTCATATTTTGGAGCAACTAGAACAGTTGGAACAGAGATTGTGCCAGCTACTAGAGAAGAGTATGATCAGCGAATGATCGATATTGAACTATCTAATATCGAATCATATACGAGGGGCGTAAATGAGTATCAAAATGTTTTAAAAGAATCAGGAATGTAACGGATAGATAAGGAAAGAACATGGCTGAATACGAACCTATTGATGTAGACGCTTTACAACATCTTTCAGACCTCACCTCTGGATCATTCATTGGAACAGATGGTTATATGTCGGAAGCAGGTGCTGATTTTTATGCATCCGAAGCCGCTAAGAGATACGGATATGTTGATCCAGACCCAAAAGGAATGGGTGAATCTTTAATTGCTGGTGTTAAAAGTGGGTTTATGACAGCGGCTGCTGGTACATTCAACACGCTGGGAGCATATGATCTTGAAGCACTTGCTAATCTAACAATAGAAACAAACCAGCAGTTGCAACCGTCAGACCGAGACAGCATGGCGTCCACTATTATGAACATTGGTGGTCAGGCTATTGGACAGAACGTGCTAAATTTTGCTACAGCCGCAGGACTAACTCTTGCTGGACAACCACATCTTGCTGGAATGGCGATGATGGGTGGAATGTATGTTCAGGAGTATGGGCGAAAACTTGATTTAGTTCAGCAGTATGCTCCAGACATGAGCTATGACAATCAACGTCTTGTAGCATCAACAATGGCGGCTGGAACTGCTGTACTTGAAACAAGCATTGGTGCAGATAGATTAGTATTACAAGCTCTTGGTGCAAAGAATGGTATAGGAGCATTGCCAACTATTATTTCTAGTTTTTCAAAAAAACTTGGAATGGCAACAGAAACAGCATCTATAGGATTGCGAAAGTCTGTAGTTAGAACAATGATTGCTACTGGAATTGAAGAAGGAGTAGAAGAAGGTGCTCAGAAAGGATTGGATGATTATATTCTTTCTGTAGTTGCAAATAAAAAGCCTGACGAAGTTTCACAGTATCTAACAGAGATGGTGCATGGATTTATTGGTGGTATGTTCCTTGGATTTTTACCATCAGTTGCGATTGCACACCAAAACAGAACTATTGAAAAGACGCTCACGCAAGACAATATTCAAGCTGGTATTGCAGATAAGTTGTCGGAAAAGATTGGTATAGAACAGTTTGAAGCAGAACGCCAAGCATTTATTAGCGAAGATGGACTTGCTGGAAATCTCACACGTTCAGGATTCGATGCCAACGTAGCACAAGCTGTTGCATACACGATGTTCGACAAAGCAATTGGTCTCAGTTCGTTGTCCAATTTCAAACAGAATCCTTCCGCATTCATTGAAGGAATGGGAATGGTCGGTGTTGAACAAGACATTCAACGCATGAAGACTGAGAACCCAGAGCAATACAAACTGTTAAATGCCGAACTGACTAAAGCTACAGAAGCAGGAAGCACAACATCTGTATATTCCATACTGGATAAATACTTCAATATAACTGCAAAGGTGCAAGGTCGAAATGCCGAGGCACAGGCACAGAAGAATGCTTCCAGAACGTCGAATGAAGTTACGTTGAATGATGATCAAGGCAATGTTAAAAGCATCAAGAAAGACACTGTGAATATTGATGGAAGAATTGCCACAAAAGATGTAGCAGAAGTAATGCAACAAGAACGTCTTGCTCTCCCAGAAGCTACACAGCAACCACTACTTTTGAAGCCAGCAACAGAAAGTATTCGTATACAGAATGTTAACAATGTTGCAAACAAATTGCGTACAGGACAGCAGTTAAACGATGAAGATGTAAATATTTACGCACAGAATGTACAAGAAATAGAAGCACAGTTGGTCGATACAAAAGCTGGTGCCGATGTTACTCGTTCTGCTGAATTGAGCAAGTTTAGAAAAGTTATCAATCTGAAAGTAAATAACATTTCCAAAACTGGATTCGATGCTGTTAACCGTCTTGATAATCTAACAGAAAACATGATTGTTGGAGAAGAAGGTCGTGCTCAGATATTGGACATGATTCAAAATCAAGATATAGCTGGTGCTGAAAGTGCTATGGATTCCATTGAATCTAATGCAGACATGTTGGACTACGAGCGTAAATCATCGTTAAAGCGTATTAAAGGGCTATTACGCGATGGCAACATCACCGACGAACAAGCACTTGCAATGGGCGAAAGAGTTGCTGGGACTACGCTTGAAACACTTGGAGACATGCAACAGTACATTGCTGACATAGAAGAATCAATATTCCTGCAAGAAGTACAAGATGAGCGCGCACAAATAGACAAAGCGCAACTTCGAGAAACAAAACAACAGTCATATGCAAGAGTTCGTTCGCTGGAAAGTGCAGGAGCAATAGATGCAAAAACTGCAAATTCATTATACGAAAACATTGTTGGATCAAATGCTGAACAGTTAAACGGCGAAATAGAGAAGCAAATTTCCAAGCTTGAATCAAAAACAGAGAAACAAACTGGAAAGCAGACAAAGAAAAAGTTTGAGCAGAAATACAAAGGTGTAGATACAAAAGTAGAACAGGTTGAAACATCAATAGAGATCGATGCTGAAACTCTCGAAGACTATATTGCTCAACGAATGCAGAAGGTTGAAGACACAGGAACAACAGAACTGAGTGGTGTAGATCAGACAAGTGCCAA
This sequence comes from Candidatus Saccharimonadota bacterium, assembly GCA_010014665.1. Lineage (GTDB taxonomy): Bacteria > Patescibacteriota > Saccharimonadia > Saccharimonadales > Saccharimonadaceae > JAPUDS01. The sequence goes on from RZYF01000001.1 coordinate 31,574, forward strand.
GATAAAGACATCATTGATGAGCTTGAGCTCAGAAGAACTGGAACAGGCTGAAGTCAATGGATTCGATATGGATGGAGTTCATTACGAGATTGACGATGGCGTTGTTCATGCAACAGTTAAGCTTGTTGAAATAACGCCAATGGAAGAATCTCAACTCAATGCATACCAGCGTGTGTTGGCTTCTACACGTCAGGAATTGGTCGATACACACAAGGCGCAGAAAGCAGAAGACAACGCTAATGAACGTTTCATGGCTACTGAGCAGGCAATTCCGAACGCACTTGATGGTGTATGGGGAATGTATAATCCTGCTAATCGTACTGCTGTTTACTTTTCCACAGCAAAACCAGATGTAATCATCCACGAATGGATGCACCATGTTGTAGCAATGAATCTGTTGCCAACACAAATGGATTTAGCACTACGTAAAAGCTTCGGAGTGTCACCAGAAGGTAAATGGACTAACGATGCCGAGGAACGCCTTGTAGCCACGTTTATGCAGTATCTAGCCACACAGCAGATCAACATGAATGGAATGGATGCCAATGTTAAACAGGCATTCGATATGTTGCGTGATAGCATGTCAACATCATGGGCTGATGCAGAGGTGTATACCAAAGGAATGGATTACCAAGCAACATTGGATCAGACAGTTGATATTGATGGCAAACAGTACACAATGAAAGACCTGCTTGGTTCCATTGCAAATCCTTCACTGGATAATCGCCTGATTGCAGACATATTGGGAACTGTGCAAGACATTAAAAGCCGTGAACAAAGCAATAAAGCACGAGCACAAGCTGTTAATGAAGCAAAGAATCTTGACGATGTGGACATGAGCGAAGATGAACGGATGATGCGCACATCCGAAATAGACACCATCATTTCCAATGCCAAAGCTCGTGGCACATACATGCTTGCTCCTAATGGCAACCAGTCTAACCTAAACGAACGTCAGTGGGCACAAGTACGTACACAAGCATTCAAGAATTGGTTTGGTGACTGGGAGAATACACAGAATGCCAGCAAGGTTGTAGATGAGAACGGCGAACCGATGGTGGTTTATCATGGGACTGGTGTATCATTTGATGCATTTGATATTGAAAAAATAAATCGTCCTGGGGCTGGGTATGGCTTTCATTTCTCTACTGGCCCAAAGCTTGCTGGACTATATGCAGATCAGTGGAACTCTATTAGTAAGCATGGTTCTCCGCAAATTTATCCTGTTTATTTAAACATTTTAAATCCATCACCGTATTCAGTCTGGAAAAAGTTGATTGCTAAAAACTCGATGACTTTCGAGGGAGAAAAGAAATTTCGTGACGAAATGATTGAGCTTGGATATGATGGATCGGTTTATGAGCACGGTAGATGGTGGGACGAAAACGCTCAGGATGATGAAAGCACTATTACTTATGTAGCTTTCTCGCAAAACCAGATAAAATCTGCAACAGGAAACGTAGGAACATTCTCTGCTGAAAACGATGACATCCGTTTCATGTCTACCAAGAAAGAAGATATTAAACGTATGGCATGGAGTACACATCAGCAAAACGTATCATCTGCTTCTACGTCAATTTCATACGTTGACCCTCAATCAAAGGCTCCGATAATATTTAGTGCATTCAGAGATGGAAAGATTCGTCTTGGAGAAAAGAATGCTGATATAGGTGGTGGAAGATTTGACCAGATAACCGATTGGTTAAAGACAAAAGGTGTCAATAATATCGTTTGGGACAGATTCAATCGTGATGAAAAGCACAATGCTAACGCACAGAAAATGCTCCAAGATGGACAGGCTGATACAGCAACCTTAAGCAATGTACTCAATGTTATTCCAGAAAAAGAATCAAGACTTTCAGCTATTGCTACAGCATATGATTCACTTAAAAATGGTGGATCGCTTTATGTTTCTGCATACAAAGCACCGAAGTCTGGAGAAGTTAGTGGTCGTGATGCATATCAAGTTGCTGAAAATCTAAACTTTTACAAGTCTGAAATTGAAGAAATATTTGGACAAGGAAACGTTGAGCGGGTCAAAGGAACGCAGATTCTCAAAGCAACAAAAGATGAACAATCAGAACGCTTCATGTCTACTAAGAAGAAAGCCAAAGCAGAACCTACACAAGCAGAACTTGAACACGAAGCGCAGAAACAGGCTGACAAAGCATTTGTTGACAGCATGAAAGACCAGATGAAGGCTCAGGTTCGTGGCACTCGTAAAGCACGTAGCGAGCGTTTCCGAGGCAAAGATGAAAGCAAGGTTGCATTTGCGGCTAGAAAGTTACGCGACAAACTCAGTTCAATCCAAGCCGAAGTTTCAACTGACTGGTCGATGTTCAGCATATTCGATGGTGACGATGCTGGCGGATACTTCTCAAATCAGTTCACTAAATTCCGTGACGCATACCATACGCATTTCATCCGACTTGTTGAACAGTTCAATAAGCTGAACAACAAGTGGATCAAAGAGTTGGGCATCGATGAACGGTTGTGGAATAGCGGAAAGGATAGTTTGTTGATTGGTGACAAGTGGTTAAACATGGGTCATGCTGTATTTGCATATCGTTCACATCTTAATCGACAAGAGTTGCAACGCAGATCAAGAGTACTTGCTCGTGAAGAGATTGCAGACAGAGTTGAACGTACAAAGGCAAAACTTGAAACAGCTAAGCAAAAAGGTGGAGCTGTAGAGTATTGGCAGAACGCATTAGATCGTTTCCAGTCGCAGGAATACTTGGAAAAGATAACTGCTAAACAAATGAAGCAGTTTGAGTCATGGGATCAGATGAAGAAGCTAATGTCATACAACGTCATGTCTGAGAATCTTATCAATGAAGTCGTTAAGTATGTAGAAACGTCTGGTACATACGAAGCAGACCAGATCAAGAAGATGAACGAGCTGATGTCTCGTGGCTATACTGATGCTTGGGTTAAACAGAACGAAGAGTACAGAGTCCGCACTGGTCAAGACTTGTCAAAGATTCCATTCTATGTTCCAATTGCATACGATGGAATTATGATGCAGTCGGAGAATGATGCATTATCAGCAGAGCTTGGATACTTAACTCCTGAAGACATCGTTGCTTCGCGCGACAAAGGTATCAGAGGTAAAGATAAGCAGATCAAGAAACGTTCTGCTGGTGAAATTGGACGTGTACTCATTCTTAATCCACTTTCAACGATGAACAATTACCAACAACAGGCGGCGTCTTATATTGCTAGGTCACACAAAGCACAACTTGCATTGGAAGCTATTAATGATAAAGACGTAACAAGTGCAATGTACGACCGTTTTGGTGATGACAAATGGCATAGTAGATTCCAGTCGATGATTCGTCGTGATATGTACCATGACGGACGTTCAAGAAGCGCAGTAGGTGTTGAGCGAGTTGTAGACACCATGAGGAGTTGGACAATGCCTCCGTTGATTATGATGCGCGGAACTACGTCTGCAATTCAGGGACTATCAGGATTTGCTGGAGTTGCATACATGGGCGAAGCTGGACAACGAATCACCATGAATGACATCCTTACAACTCCACATAAAGTTATGATGATGTCTGCCAACTTTGCAAAAATGTTGAGCTATATGAGTCGTGGAATTGCTACCAAAGGATTCGTGCAAGCTCGTGATTTCATGGAAGATTATGACGCAGAGTTGGTGTCGATCATCGACGAATACTTTCCTCGTCTATGGCATCGGTTTGGCATTGTAGAAACTGACATGATTAACAGTCCTCAGTTCAAAGCTGTACTTGCCAAACGTGTAAACATCAAAGGTAAGGATGTTCAGCTCGGCGAGATTGCAGGTGCTAGTTTGCGAGCAATCGATATGGCTACATGTTTGGCCGTGTTCAAGACTGCATTTGATTTCCAAATGACTGTAAATCAGACAAAAGAAATGACGCAGGAGCAATGCGAAGAAGATGCGGCTGGATTTGCACGTAGAGCTGTTAATGCTTCACAGCCAGCAGGTGATGTGTACAGCAAGAGCATAGCGCAAACTGAAACTGCAATGGGTAGACTACTGTTTACATTCAATAACTATCCTGTAACGTTGTGGAATCAGACGGTTAACACATTGTTCAGACCATTGCTTCATGGTGCAACAGATGCGTGGCAACAAAAAGATCCAATGAAATTTGTTGATGCACTAATGACAAGAACTCAACAAGGTGTGTCCATTCCAGACTTCGTCGTATTTGGGCTTGTAATGCCTGCTATAGCCATCGGAATGATTAGACGTGGCATGAAGCCTCCAGAAGACAAAGAGCAACTGTGGCGTGATATATTCGCGTATCAGTTCAGTATGATACCTGTTGCTGGATCATTCCTGTCGTCTGCAATTGCAAGTGGTCGCACATACGGTACTGAATTTAGTACATTCAGGACTATTAGTGATATGTCGAAGTTACTGTCAGGAAATACAGAACAGAAATTCAAAGCTGGATTGAGTATGGCATCTGTAGGAACACAGGTACCAATGGCTGTTATGCAAGACTTCTGGAACTTTGTAGGTAAAATGACAAGAGATGAACAGATTACGTTCCTTGGGTTCCCTATTGAAGAAGCGATTATGGGTGAAAAGAAGTAAATAAAAAAGGCAGGCGTAAAAACCTGCCTTAATTTACAATACACTGTCTATACAAATCACGCATCTCCGTTTGCAGAAAACACGCATTTCCATTCTTTTATGTCACCATCATTCCACCATGCATAACCGTACTGATTGTGGTGGTCTGGAAGTTTATATGGATTGCATGCTTCAAACTCAATGATTACCGTTCTGCCTACTTTCATAGCCCATGCCATTGCACCCATTTGAGTAGTGAATCCACGCACAGGACTTTTAATGAATCCTGTTTTTCTATAAGCCTTTGCTTTCTTCTGAGTAGTAGCGTGATAAAGTTTCATTTGTTCCTTTCTATGTAGCAAATCTATTTGTTCTTGTTGTAATAATCTTCCCATAGACGAATTGAAAAGCTAGAAGTAACACTCTCATAACTTTTTGTTTCACGATATATTAAGCCGCACTCTACTTTCATATCGCAACTTGTCCATGAAACACTATGAAGTATTATGTCTGCGTCATCTTCATCATGCAAAAACTCTTCAATGAATTTATCCGCACCGTTTTCTTCTCTCCAAATAATTCGTTCCCAGTCTTCAATGTTGTACTTCATAAATAGTTCCACTTATTACCATCTTCTCATCATTCCGTCTACAATGAACTTGCTTGCTTTTCGCACATTTGGCTCTTCAACCATTTTGCTTTCACGCTTCATCCTGTTTACTATACGCCTTGGCACAGATTCTACAAGTATAAACCTCTGATTAGCACCATCCTGTTGAACAAATCCAGACTTGTATATCAATGTTTTCGTTCCGGACTGGTTAAACTGTTTTATGTTCCACACAATTTCATCATACTCTTTTTCCGATTGCGTGATGAACATCCTTGTTTCCTCGTTTTTCATTGTTTCCAAATTGTAGTGAAGTCCCAATCTGTGGCAATATTCAGACCGTTCATTGTAGAAGTCTTGATCACGAGTTACAAATAGAGCATTGTTATAAGTAGTTTTCATCCATTTGTTTATTACTTTTGGTTCATCAATGCGCACAAACTGACGATACTTGATTGCATTCTCGCCATTGTAAATCTTTTCAAATCGTACAGCACCAACAGGGTCACGCGACTTATTGGCCAAACATAATGCACCTGAAACAAACTTGTAGTGCTGAATACTACTTGTTTTCAATACTTCATATTCACGTGCAATTACTGGCAAGTACCTGCATTGAACTTTGAGTGTGTTCCTGCGAAGAGTTGCAATCACCTTGTCGTTGTTCATGATACGTCCAATGCTGTGAGTATCATACAAGTAGCGCAAACGCTTGTAAGGGTGTATTACATGCCCGTAAGTATCACACTTATACATGTCGGTCATTTCACTCATTTGCTATTTGAACACATTTCAATATTTGTGCAAGTTTGCCATCCATTCCTTTGCCTTCAAATTCAGAAATCTTTACTGAATGGCGACTAGGTTTCCAGTACTTCATAGCACCTTTTTCTACTACCTCTCCACCGAGCAACTTGTACATGTTCCTGTACGTATACTGTCCATCGAATCGAATATCACGATGCATGTCCATGAACAACGAAAGCTCTGGTCTGTTCTTGTTTAGCCAGTCATAGAATGACTTAACAGCAACGCCATCCTTTGAATGTGGAGACATTCTAGAACCAAGGTGATGATCTGGACATAACACAATGATATTGCGTGGATCATATCGGAACAGTCTGTGCAATTCTTTTGACAACGCATGGTGACCCATTGAACGTATTCTACGCCTGTTGTACACTCCGGACGTAGCACCGCACACCTCGCATGGAAGACCACGATAACGACATAGAAACAGGCTGTCGCATGCATTTAGCCAACCGCCCGTATCCGCACCTGAATAATTAGTTGATCGCTTCATCGTTCTTCTCATTCACAAGTGCAACACATGCTCTGTGGAATTTGATAAGGAATACGATGGTTGCCTTTGCTTTGCCGTTTTCAATTCTGCTCAACATTCCAGCAGGTTCGTTGAGTTTCTTCTGAACATCTGCTTGTGATAATTTGCATGACTCGCGGAACAACTTTACTTCTGCTCCTGTTTCTGCATCTGTTTCCTTAACGAATCTTGCGACTATAGCTTGTGGTGGTAGTGTAATCATTTCTCTCCTTCTATTGCTTTCTGAATGTTATACAGTTTGAATCGTTCTGATGCAAGTTCTTTTTTAAGTGAATTTATTTTAGCGTTCATCTCTTCAATTAATCCAACATCGAAAACATGAAGAACGCTGAGTCCGACAATGCATAGAAACATTATTGCAAATACAATACTCGACAGGATCATATCTCACCTTCCTTTATTCCAAGTTCAATCTCGTAATAACCAACCCACGGCATATCTCCGTGAAGAATCGGCATCTCCAGCTTGCTGTTCGGATAAGACTCTCTGAAGTTTTTCTTGAATGATTCATAACCTTCATGTGTTGTAATATCAACTTCTTCGTATTCAATTCCTGCTTCTTCCAGTTTATCTTTTGCTTTGAAACAGTCTGGGCAATGCGATGTGTAAAATATATTCATTTCATTCCTTTCTTATATAATTCAGCAAGTTCTTCTGCAACTCTCTGCTTGAACGATTCTGGCCCATCATCACCAGACACTAACCAGTCTATTCTTTTTACAAGTAAAGATCCAAGTTTTAGAATTGTAACTGCATCTTTAAAGTATCCCAATATGTCTGCATCATAGTGTCGTCCAATGGTGTATCCCCATTCATCCTTTTCAGTTGAATCATTAGTCTCTATAAGACGACCTATTTCGTCTGTAATATCATCAATATTGTACTGTTTATAATCAAAGTGTCCTCCACTCATTTCATTCCTTTTCTATACTGTTCTCATTCCACTTACAAATGCAAATCCTGTCGAATATTCTACAAGCAGGAATGATCCACCACCTTGGAGTATGATCTTGAACTTAACATCTGCATCATCTATGTGCGAAAATATAGCATGGATGAATCGTGTATTAAACTTTGCATTCAGTTCAAAATCACATTCAATTCCTGTCTTGAACTCAATATCGCCATGATCTGACGTTGAAACGATGGTTAAGTCTTTACCAAATATAAAGTTCATGCTGAAATCTGACTCGGTTGAAATCAGCAACGCACTTTTAACACCATCCATTATGCGATTAGAAATTACATTCACTTCATGGTTAAATGTCTGATTAATTATTGGCTTAATGTTCGGATATGTTCCATTTTTTTATGACATCATCACGCATAAATCATCGGTACGCACAACCATCTTTGTATCCGACAATGCAATAGTGCAATTACATTTTCCAGCAAGTGCTTTTGATAGTGACTCTGAATGCTTTGCAGAAATCATTGCACTTGTTTCACGTTTAGTATCACAAGTAATGTTTGATGTTGCCATTCTGTAACCATCTGTTCCTGTTATATGTACTCCATCATCAAAAATGAAGTGCAATGAATTCTTCACATCCTGTTCCATAGTGTGACACGCATAAACGGTGTTAGAAATCATCTTGGACAGCTCGGTTGCAGAACATTCAGTAATGACTTCAGCGTTATCCATGACAACTTCTGGGTAGTCTTCAGCATTGATGATTGGCAACTTTATCTTTCGTCCATCTGATTTAATAACAACAGTTGAATCAAGAACTTCAAGCTCTATCTCGCCAGCAGCACTTTTGACAACCTTGGAAAACATTGTGTGATCTACAGCAAACTTATAGCAATCTGTTGATTGTACATCAACTGATTGAGATATTGCAATGGATAAGTCTGTTGCAGTAAGAGTCATGCATGTATTGCTAATGCTAACGTGAACATTTTGCAGTGTAGTAATAGCTGGCCTTGAAGAAATAGCACAAGCAGTTGCCGATAATGCGTCTATCAATTCTGCTTTGTTTACAGTAATCATTTCGCAAGCCTTTCATACATTTCTTTTTCACGCTTAGTCCATTTTGATCTCGGAACTACCATATAATGGTCAAACTCGTCTCCATTTCTTATACCAATCACAGAAAATGTGCATCCGTTTTTTCATGTCAAAAAACCTCCTTTGTGTAGCGCATTTGACTGATTCGTCCCAGCACTCAACAAGAACCTTGTCTTTAAGCTCCGTGTCTTCACCACGCTCTTCATCAGAATCATCTTTCCATTTAAGACCATCTTTAACAGTATAGATTAGATGCTTTGCGTGATCTTCTGCTATACAGTGATTGTCTACCACTCTTTCACGCTCATGCTTTACGCCATGAATCCATGCTGATTTGTATACAAACGAGAAGAACTCTTCAAGTGCTTCTAGGAAAAAATCGTAGTCGTCACGTGAGCCTGCGTCCACAATTTTGGATGTTACTCTAATTAAGTTTCTTGTATAATCGCAATGGCAGTCAATCATTTCCGCGTCAGCTTTGTTAATCTCTTCAATTCGTTCTTTCATTCTGTTCTTTCTCCATAATTAGGTTATCTAGTTCTGTTATACCGCACTTGTGTAGAAAGTGCAGTCTATTATGTCTATAACCGCACAACATTATGTGTTCGCATATTGCACGCCCAGTTAAGTATCCAATTGTACATTCAACACTGAACGAGTCGTTATGGCATACGTTCTTTTTTCTTGGTGTTAGTGTATAGTAGTCAAGAGGAACTCCATTGACTATAATACCACTGCGCACAAACCTACGATAATCGTTGATTGCAGTTTCGATCATCCTACTGTAGAATTTGCGGACAATGCTTTCATCATCGCTTTTCATATTGCATCCTTTCTGCAATCATATAATCATATCTTGTAGAAAAAGTAAACTGTTTACTTCTGAAAAGTGAAAGTTCCTAACTTGTGAACTTCTGTGTCTAGCTTTATCACCTTGATATGTCCACAAAATAAAGATGGAAGTACAACGTCAACAAGTAGCTTTTTCTGTTCATCGTTGATGGCAATTAAAACTGGCTCTCCGTTTACAACTGCTGTCAAAGTTACGTGTTCAAGTTTTCTGTTTTCCATTTTCTTCCTTTCAATAATCTTCATCACGTTCAATGAATCTGTAGTATGCAAACTGAGAATCAAGTTTGAATCGTGTAGTTTGACCATGACGATTCTTTTCGAGATTCAGTTCAACTATGTCTTTGTCTTCGTACTTCTTGTGCAACAGGATAATTGATGTAGCATCCTGCTCGATTGATCCAGATTCGCGCAAATCGGCCATTGTTGGTGGCTTAACCGTTGACGTGCCTGGTGGTCTACGTAACTGCGACAACACCATAAACGGTATTCCCAGTTTCTTCTGCAACCGTGCAAGGCTGTTTGATATGTCTGTAACAGCTTCGTAACGATTGTTGAATCTGCCCTTGATCAACTGCAAGTAATCAACAACGATAAACTCTACCTTGTGCCGTTTGACAGCATATTCAATCCACGAACATATCTTGTGAATATCCTGTGTTTCATCTGGAGCAAAAAACAATGGCATGTTGGACAACTCTCTAGCTGTTTCTCGCATTTTGTTTGCTTCACTTGTCGTTAGTCTCCGATTCATCATCCTGTATCCATGAACATTGCCGACGTTGGCGATTATGCGCTGAATACATTGAGACGCAGGCATTTCAACCGAAACAAAGCCTACACGTTTTCCACTTCCAAGTTGTGATGCGGTTTCCTGTAAAGCAAAGGTTGTCTTTCCAGCACCGGGACGAGCACCAATGACACACATACCACGATATGTCATCACTCGGTTAAGCTTGCCAAACATACTAGGCAATCCTTCTACAACTCCGTGATCATAATCGTGTATCACATTGTTGCATATGTCTGCTATTGTTTCATCCTTTCCACAACCAACAATTGCTTCGTCATACACATCACCAAGCTGTCCGATGATATTTTCGTAACCATCATCCTGTATGAGTCGCAACAATTTGTTTTTAAGTAATCTCTCTTTGGAAGCGTTTATTATGCTTCTACACGTATTCATGAACAAAGCCTTAGATTCACCCATATCGCTGTTGCCCATTGCAATCTGCGCCACCTCTGACGCTTCTTGGTTAAGTTCTTTGACAACGGTCAGTAGGTGAGGTTGATCTCCATTTTCGGACACGCGAATGATTGCTTTAAATACTTCTCCGCAAACATCTGATTCGAAATGATCAGCGGTTAAACCTGTGTCGTCGATCATATAATGGGACTCTTCCCAGTATTCTAGAAGAGTCCCCAAGATCAACAGTTCTTCATATGTTGGTTCGTTCATTACTATCTTTCTATCCTGTTTTCATATCTTTCATAGATATAACCAGAATATACATCTTCCATAAGTTTAAGCATCTCAACAACATTTGCTATGTACATGTTATCTCGATGCTGTTCATATATATCAAGCATCCTGCTTCCGTAATTCAATTCGTTTACTATGTCTCTACGTGATTGTTTGCAGTAGTCATTGTTAAATTCTGCAATTACAATATCTGGATGTATGTAATCAGCATTAAGTAACTTTCTGCCTTTAAGTTTAACGTTTCTCATAAACTTTACCTTTCTCCTTGAAACAATCCGGCTTTGACACGAATCGTGAAATCTGCAATCCGCACTGTGGTGCTAACTCTTCAACCTCTTTCGTTAATGCACGATGGCAACCGTTGCCAAACTTGCATTCCTTCCAAAACTGGCAGTATGTACGATCTTTATAGCACATCATTTGTCTGTACTCCCAAATCCACCAGCACCACGGGTTGTAGTGCGTAGTTCGTCAACAATTTCAAATCCGGTAACAGGTTCCTTCACTCCGACAAACCTAATCTGGCACACAGAATCACCAAGCTTGTAGTTAGGAAGTTCAGTATGAATGTTGTAAAACATTGCCATGTACTCACCTGTGTAAGACTCGTCGCCAACTCCACAGCCGTTGGAAAGTGACAATCCCGTCTTGTAAACACTTGATCTTGGACGCAGATCAATCCATACACCTGCTGGCAAGTCGAAAGCAATTCCAAGCTTGTATTTAACAACCATCGGCTTGCTTCTAACATATCCAAAGTGAAGTTCTTCCATCTCAGTAGCTACGCAGTCGAAACATGCGTCTGTGTCGTGGTGTTTGAATGGCACTTTGGCAGTCTCGTGTAACAGTTTAATCTTAATCTTCATCGTTCTTTCCTTTTGTTTTAGCTTCCCAACCTTTGCAATCTTCTTTGTATCTTATACGCTTGTTTAGTTTTTTGCAATCAAAAGTTTTCCTTCCATGCTCAGGCATTCTTGCATGAACGCATACGCAACATGTCCTCCTGCATGGATTGAAGCAACACGACTTTTCATGCTTGGAACATGAATCAACGTCATCAAAACATGCGTCACAATAAACGCATTCATATTTCAATATTGGCATAATCTATCCTTTCTGTGATGTTGGCTTTCTATCAAATCCGTATTCATGTTTAGCATACTCGTACAACTTTTCAAACATTTCTGTGTTTAAATTTTCATCATTGAACTTGCAACTCATGCATATCAGATCCCATACCTCGTCGACAGCGTGTTGTTTGGCCGTTTCCGTGCACCTATCGTCAACTTCTAGTGCTTCGAAGTATAAAGTGTCGATGTCGGCACAGGATGCGTTGTAGGCATGTTTAAATGCCGTTCTCGTCGATTCGTCATTTTCCTTGGATTTCAGGTGGTTAAGGTATTCATAGTACACTTGGATCAATCGCATTCCAGATGGTGCATCGAAGGTTGAATCATAGTACCATTCGATAGCATTGCACATGGTGCTGTCGCTAAATCCTTTGATACGGTTGCGAAGGTATGAATCAACAAAGTTGTAATCAATGTATGTAGTCCAGCACATGCCGTACATTCGTGCCCATAGTGGTCGTTCTTTCATTTGTCCTCCTTGTTGGCAGTAATAGCATTTTCAATACGAGCCTTCGCAATGTTGAAGTAGTCAAGATCTTTCTCTATGCCGATGAAGTCTCTGTTTAGGTTTGCACAGGCAACTCCTGTCGTGCCACTGCCCATTGCAAAGTCTAAAACAGTCTCGCCTTCATTGGTGTAGGTCTTGATGAGGTACTCCATCAGGGCTACTGGCTTTTGGGTTGGGTGTACTCTTCCCGTTCTCTTGGCATTAGAAATCTCCAAAATAGACCTTGGATAATACACATTATTTATTACTTTTTCAGCACCAATTACATTAAAAGCATTGTCGCTGTTTTTTGTCTTACCATTCTTAATTCTTTCCTTCCCCCTAGTTTCCATCAAAGGATAATACTCTGTTTTCCCATCACCAAAAACTGCTATATCTTCATGCACACGATAAGGCTGATATTTTACCAACATTGAATTTCCCCCTAGCTTTTTATCCCGCACCCAGCAATACTTAAACATCTTCATGTTAGAAGCAATCAGCGTTGTCGTGAACGGCTGGCTTGCCGTCATAACAATAGCACCATTAGGCTTAATAACCCGCTTCAACTGTTTCCACATCTGCTCTAGCGGAATGATGCTATCCCACTTGCATGCCGTTGTTCCGTATGGTGGATCGGTAAGAACCATATCTACGCTTCCGTCTTCAATGTCCTTCATTGCAATTAAGCAATCATCGTTAATAAGTTTCATCAGTCCTCCTTGTCCACTGCTCGGTACTCGAAAAGCGGAACATTCTTTTGTTGTTTTGCGGTTAATGTTTTCAAAGCTTGGTCTCGGCATTGTGCGGTACTGTACTCTTTCCACTTGTGCCAGCTTCGCCAACGTAACGAGCGCACCCTGCTTGACGGTGATACCCGAATTTCAACTATGTGCTTCATATCAGTCCTCGTTTCTGTTCGTTCATTTGTGCAAATAGGTTTGTGATTTTGTCCTGCTGTGGTGGTTTGCGGATAGCAAGTCTTCGTTCAACTTCGCGCGTCTTGTCTTCCCATAATCTGTCTTTAGGGTTTATCATTTTGTGGAATCCTGTTATGTAGCCACTGTCATAAACTTCTAGGTATTTAGGAATGAACTCGATGATAGCATTCTTATCTTCATCAGACAGCTTCTTCCAGTGACGATATGATTCGGCTTTTGTACCAATATAACCGTATGACTCCCACACACTCTCAAACTCGGCAGAGTATATATTATTGTTATTCTTTACCTTCTTTTCCTTCTCTTCTTTCTCTACCTTCTTATTTGTGTCCATCTCCGTTTCATCTCCGTTCCGTTTGCGTTTCATCTGCGTTTCATCTGCGTTTCGCACTTCGTTGTAAGTCTCGTAATTGCAAATAGTTATCCGTGTCATTTTCGCTTCACCTTTTAAACGTATCATGTTTCGTTTTTGAAACAAATCTAAAACACGCTTAACCTTGCTTTTTGACCATCCCCAACGCGAAGCAAGTGTGACCATAGACATGCAGACTTGACCTCTTGCAACCCATACTTCTTCGCTTCCTAGAATCAATGGCTTATCGTCTTCTTTTACAACAGTCTTTGCAGTAGTAAGCAAATCGAGCCATGCTTCAAACTTAGAGAACTCGCGTCTTTCAGTCCAAAATTCATTTTGCTGATATTTGCGATATAATTTAATAAATCCTTTATCCATTTTTTACACCATGTCTTTTTTTGTGGCAATTAACGCACAATGTTATCCCGTTTTCTATGTTAAATCTTTCTAGTTTATATTTAGAAAATGGTTTTTTATGATGAGCATTAAGCTTTGATCCAACAACACCGCAATCTTGACATGTGTATTTGTCTCTTTTGAATACTAAACATCTCTACTCTTTGTATTTATCGCTATTTCTTATTTTTAAGTTTTCTGGATGATGTCCACCTGTCCAACATGGAGAGAATTCCTGATATCGAAACCGTTAATGAAATATTTACAGTCTTCGCACCACTTTTTCATCGTTTCAACCTTTCTTTTATGTTGTAATCTGTTTCCATGAATCGATTGGAATCATTACCTCGTACTGAGTATTGTTGTTAGATACTATTAACAGCACGCTTTCCTTTGTTCCTGATATTGGATCATTCTTACGTGCCCTGATTGTTGCAACAGTCATGTTTAACTGTGGTGTTGCCACTTTTGCGTCTGACAACTCCCACCATTCATATTTGCTGAGCGTCTTCATCTCGTTAACCTTTCAGCTTCTATTATTATTGATTCATGCAACAACCTATAAGCAATGTGCCTTGCTTGCAGACTTGACATATCCTTGCATTCACTTAGGATTATGTCTTTGTAACGATCAAGTTTGTCTTTTGTGATCTGTAGTATTGCTTCTATGTCGGCAAATGTTGGTTCGTCGTTCATTTTGCACGCTCCGCTTTAAGGTTTGCAACGAGTGTTTTCAGTTCGTCGTGTATGCTATATAGTAAGTCGCGATTCACAATGGTCATGGTGTCGTCATGGCTGTGGTTGATTCTACGTTCAAATTCATTCAGTATCATCTTCCACTTCCGGTAGATTCTCGTTTTGCTTCTGTTCTCGTTTGCGCTTATTGTAAGTGCCGTACCGGAGTTTTTGCTTTTTAAATACTTTGTGTTCATGGTTTAATCCTTTCTTTATTATAAAATGGGCGGTTAACCATCCACCGAAAGGGAGTTGCTCTCCAGCTAGACCTAAGTCTATTTTGTGTGTGTGATGTTTATAGAAATTTATTCACTATTCCATAGAACCTCCTTTCTCAATATATTCTGTGCTTGTAGGGAACTCTATTTCAGCACAACATTCTCTATTCGTGCATACAATGCGGTCATTGTCCCATCCACCACCATACATTGGCAACATGATTGACCCACAAATATCGCACTTCTGATTCATTTCAATTACTCGTTCAAATACTGTTTTGTCTTTCATGACTTACCCATTTATTTAAAGCACCCGACAGGATTCGAACCTGCACCATGTCATGATCATGAACAGTTTCTTCATGCCTAAAGAATATTACTGTACGTTTACCATTCCGCCACGGGTGACTTTGTTTTAATCTCTATCGATATAATGTTTTTTCAAACTCTAATCCGTCAGAATACTCACGAAGCTCATGCCCATGTATTCTGTATTGTATGCGGGCAAATTCTTCAAGTACATCGATCCTATCAGCAACTGCATCAAGAAAATCAGCAGGAATAGTTTCGGCCATCAGTGTACCATTTGGGATCATTTTAGCTAATCTGTTAATTGCGTTGTCTATGTTTTGTTTTTTCACAATTCACCACCTAACACTGCAAGATAACTAAACTCAGGTAAAGACTCAATCCATTCGCAATACACTTTCCACTCATCCATTTTGTGCCATTTGCGCTGATTATACACAGTCTTGCACTGCATGTAGTTAGTTTTAATACCAGCCGTCAATTCGAAACCAGATGGGCAACTGTGAACGATGCATTGGAATAGCTCGTGCAGGTTGATAGGTTTAACTTCATGACTTTCTGACAGATAAGCAAAAACATCTTCAAAACTAACGTGACCATTTTTTACATCATTGTATGTGCTTATTAATGTCTCCAACGTTTTGATAGACTGTCTCGATGTCCATTTAGAGCATTTAACACGCACATCGTCCTTTAGTATCGTGTGCATTTTACTGCTACTACTGATGCTGTCATAGACAGGGTTGCGTTGTTGGAAGTGATACGTGTCCCACTGCAACCACCACGACTGCGACGCCGTTACAAGCGCAACAACATCTATTCCGCTAAGGAATTTGTCATGCCCTGATCCAGAATCGCAACTGCCAAGCGACGACAAAGATTTAGGTTCTGCAAAGTTTCCTTTCGGCAACCCTGCACATTTCTTTGCGAATTCAAGCATGTATGGGCATACATAACTGTTTTCAATCTTCATTTTGGTTCTCCGATAACGATAAAACAAGTTCAAATAATGATTGTCTGCCATCATTAACAGACTCGCCGTTTTTATAAAACAGATGCCACTTTTGATCCTGCCAACCGATATATGATCCGCATGTTATTTCGCGTTCTAGCTCAAGAAATCCATCGCTGATTCTGTTAGGCCGTTGCTTTTCGGTGTTTTTTGTTTCGTGACATATTAAGTCAAATGCTGTTCCTCCGTTATCGCATATTGAGGTATCATTACAGACTTCAGACATTGAGTTTCCGTCTAATTCATCTAACATGTGTTGAAAATAATGTTTACACTCATCAAATCCAAGCGCATATGATTTTTTCATCATTTCTTGTTCATCTTTTGTAGTCATATCATCCTCAAATCATTTTGTCTAACTCGCGTAAACGTTTGTTCATCATCATTACATCTTGGAACAGTCTCCAGCCAAAATGTTTTTGTTCCATACTCCATTCGTATTCATTAATGACCTTACCAGTACCACTATCGATGTACAAATTTATCATGCGTTTGTCCAAGTTGCCTTTGGAATATGCAACTAACTGCAACAGCTCTTTTTTGTATGGTTTACGTGGCTTGTTCACTGTTTTCCAATCAACGATAAACTTATCACTGCATAAGTCCATCGTCCCGCCATAGCTGACTACAACGCCACCGCACGTCAACATGTCATGCGTGATACAGTGTTCAAGCTTGCATTCGTCTGGAAGTATCTCGTGGGTGAAAAGGAATTCGTCGATACCACGACAAGCGTTCAGAATAATCGAATCGTCTGGCTCTTCGCCTTTCCACAAATACCGTTCAATAGCATCGTGAAATTCAGTGCCACGCTCAGCCGCTTCTATGCTTGTTTGGTCGAATAGTTCCTTGGCATTATCGTATGAGTTGCACAATAATCCAGCACTAATGCCCAAATCGCCAAAGTATTTAGGCATCCATCCAGTGTTTTCAACCATCTTTATGCTGTCAGTAACGCCAACGCAAGCACCTGCCTGTTCAATTTGTTCCAGTGTTGGACGCTTGCTGGGTTTTCCAGACTTGGTTTTAGGCCACAAAGGATGATCTTCCGTAAAGCGTTGATTGTCAATGTAAAAATGTGCCATGACTACTCTCCTAGTCTTTCGTTTATTTTTTCCAGTTCTGCTTCGAGTTGTTTCTTGCGTTCAACAAGTGCTTTGCTCTCGTCTTCGCTTGTTGGCATGTTGATGATCTTTCTGCATGTTGCAGGCTTTTTAAACGCCATTCCAACACCGTCAAATACTATTGATCCAATGTCTGTATGAATCCGATATAGTCCAGTATTTTCTTGAAGGTTCGCCATCCATACTTCACAAACATATTCACCACATTTAATCACGGTTGTGTGTTCGCCACGCTTCAGCACTTCGAAATCATTATTCAACACGGACTCGTTTTGCTGATATTTGCGATATAATTTAATAAATCCTTTATCCATAGCGTATGCGTGTATACTCTCAATTACTTGCTGTAGTTCTTTCATTATCACCTCATGCGGTTAACCTATACACCGCAAGGTTGTTTGATTTAGAATGGCATATCGTCGTCTGGAACGTCCTGATTACGTTCAGCTCTAACTTCATCATCGCCTGTTTCTGTACTGATTTTCCAAGCGTTTAACGAAACGAAGTACTTCCCATTGTATTCATTACCACGAATATTGAAAAACACTTCCAGACGATCCCCTTCTGTGTATTTATCGATCAAATTAGTCCGATCCTTGACCAGATCAAACGGGATTGTTTGTGGGTATTTCTCTTCGGTTTCAATGACGAATTGACGCTTAGTGAATCCACCTTTGAATTCTTGCGTATCGCCAACGAAGATTAACTTTCCTGTAACACTCATTTTGTCCATTTGTTTCCTCTTTTCTGTTTAGTTTAGTTGCCGTACTGTAACGCACGAACAACTTTGTGAAGCTCGTACTTATATTTTCTTTCCGATAGTCGCAAAAACGGGATGCGTCCAGTTCTGCGCCAAATTCTCACAGTTTCATCGTGAACGCCCAACTTGTTAGCAAGTTCATGATTAGTTAACAAGTCAGAATGAAACTGTTTTTCCACCTCGTCAATTTCGTCTGTGTACATATCACGACTCCTTAAAAGCAACAAAATCGGCTTTTACTTCTTCAAACTTGGATAAGCTTACCATAGTCGTGAGCGCAAATCCATGCTTTTTAAGAATTTCTTTGCAAGTATTAGCATCTATTTTCTTTTCCTTGGCAATTGAAATTAGCTCTTGTGCCTGTTCACGGCTAATTTTTGGTTCAGACTTTTCGATTTTCTTCTGGAATGCGTCAGGATCAAGTTCATCCGTTGGTATATTCAAGAACTTTAGCAGAAAGTAACGCTCAGAGTACGTTAAACCGCTTCCAAACGCCTTTGACGGGTCATCCTGTTTGCCAGTACAGTAAAACGGAACGCGCATTTCTTCGCCTGTTTCTGCGTCTTTTAGCACATATGCCATGTTAGACGTGAAAATAAACGATTTGCCTTCTTGCTGAATTGATCCTTCTGAAACTTCAGGATAAACAAGCAAACCAAGCTCGTTCATCTTTTCGTGAATAGTCCCCAACACGTTAGAACCGCTTACGTAGTTATAACCGTAACTTTTGCTGTCTTTCTTGAGGTATGGAACACATTTCCGAAGTTCAACAAGTTTCTGTGCAAGGTTCATTGTTTTAGTTGTCATTTTCTTTCTCCTTTTTTATAGGTCTAATTCTTTGAGGCAATATATCCGATAACGTATTGCTTGTAGTTCGTCATTCAGGACTACAAGAGGGTTGTCATCCTTTTTAAACCCCATTTTCAGATCAACGCGGTTGCTTTGGATTTTAATATAATAATCATATGGGCCTACAAAGCTTGTTTCAATTACCGTTTTAACTCTCTCGGCCATCGACACCAATTTTATAAGTCCCAAACATTTTATTTCCCAGCACTTCAATTCAGAAAGTGACAAGCTATTATGCGACAAAATTGTGTCTTCATGTACCGATTTGAATTCATCTATTGCGTTTAAATAATCGATAGCTTTCATTTTGTTCTCCTTTATTTTGTGATTTTACTGCTAAACAATGTTACCAGAACGGCAACGGTTAAAACGTACGACACTGAATACATCCACCAATGCGGTGAACCTGTTAATATGCCTAGCATAATTGCTGTGAAAAGTATGCAAGTAAACATTATTTTCATTTTTCCACCTTCTCTAATCTTTTTGGTTCGCGATTTACAAAATCCCATTGATACCCGTCTTGATCAACGACTATCCAGCCGTATCCTTCACGCTTTTTGCATTCATTCAGCGCACGTTCAACGCTTATATGATTGCTTGTTCCAGACATACCGTATTGATTGATTACATTATACATATTTATCTCCATGTTTCAAGTGTTTGGTGTTTTAGTTTGGCTTTATTCTTGTGTAAACCTACATCCACAAAGCTCTTTTGTTTCTGTTC
>RZYF01000068.1 GCA_010014665.1 Candidatus Saccharimonadota bacterium
GTTTACGTTTACGTTTACGTTTACGTTTACGTTTACGTTTACGTTTACGTTTACGTTTACGTTTACGTTTACGTTTACGTTTACGTTTACGTTTACGTTACATATTGTAACGGTTCCGTTACATGTTTGTCAATAGTAGAGCGTCATGACTTACGTTTCTTGTACAAAGAGCATGCAGAGAATGTTTGGTATACTCAATATATGAAGAAAACAGAAACAATTTCACTCACTACACAACTGTCGTTTGAATTGACGGTAGCTGCCGTATTTTTGCTATTTATAGGCGGGGCAATCTTCGACTTTGCTGTTGGGGGTACGGGCGAAATAGCAACAAATTTGGTGCTGGCACCTGTAGTCTATGTCTCTACAATCATCGCTCACGAACTGTTACATGGTTTCGGGTTTTTAATAGGTGGCGCCAAACCTTCCTTCGGTGTGGGTATAGTCGGCATAATCCCATTTGCATATGCCACCTCTTATCAAAAGTTACCATTAAAAGCTATGCTCATTACCGCATACTTGCCATTCATTGTCCTATCGATAGTATTTGTGTATTTAGGGGTAGTATTTCCACAGTATCAAGATCTGCTCCTAGTGGGGTTTCTGGCTAACTTTTCTGGCGCGGTTGGTGATCTGTGGATAGCAGCTAAGTTATGGAAATATCTTCGCTATAAAGACGTTATGGTTCAGGATACCAAGAGTGGCACAGAAGTTTACTCAAGTAACAAAAACGCTCACACGCTAGGCAAGAAGTCGCAGTCAAGGTCAAGAAAGCCTAGCTCATGGGGCAAAACTATTTCCGTTAGCATTGGCATTGTCTTGGCGATACAGCTATTTGTTCCAATGATTTTGATTATAACGGGTTTTACCGGCAACTTTCAGCTGGGCTTAGATTCGCTTTACCTATTCAAAGTTGATGCATCTAGCAACGCTGCCGGTGCACAGCTCAACCTACTCGCAGGAGTGGTTGCGGGTACAATTTCGGGAGTATTTTTTTCGTTAATTTCCCAACATCTCCCAAAACGAACGAACCTATCATAGGTCAACATCAATGTGACTATGACTATGTAAGGCGGCCTCTTGCACTCCTAGCAAATAATACTAATTGCTATTCAGCACTTTTTATGGCGATATGATAAAATACGCTTATGAACAACAATAACGTAACACGAGTTCTTTTTATAATAAGTGGCGCAATTTTTCTAGTAGCAGGCACGATAAGCTTACTGGCCGCTAAACCAAGCCCTTTTCTATACTATTCGTTAGGTTTAGTGTTTTCTTCTATTGGACTTATGCTGAAATCCAAAAAGCCAAAAGACGACTAGCAGCTAACTATAAGTCTCTAATGCAAGCAAAGCGTGACTTCAAGAAGAATGATAAACTTCTTATTGTACGCCAAAAGCTAATACTATTTGAGAAAAAAGGTCAACAATTAAGCTCATTTAGTCTTTAAACAGTTTATTGCTAAATTTCATAACTATATAAAGTTACAAGAATTTGAAATTTAAGACTTAGTATTTTTGTTGTGGAACAGTAGCTGAATTCTAGTAGCAACAAATCCAACTATTAACCAAAATAATCCTATGAAGACGAGAAGGAAGCTTAAAGCTTTCATGTACATCCCCATTGTATACGTCGACCCGACAGCAGGGGCAGCATCACCATGAGTGCACATCTCTTTTTTTAGACTGCCTTTTACGTAGTAATAACCATCTACCAGCTCGCAGTAACTTGGCCAGATCGGGGCAGCCGGCTTTGGCTTATCGATTGTCGTTAATGCGAAAGAAATACCAAATAGAACAGTGCCGATAGCAATGAGTATTAGCTGTAATTTGTAACGTTTCATTCTAACAATTATATCTTATGATTCGTCACAAGACATTTATTTGCATTATTTATTTAAGGATTGATGGACTCCTGGACTGATAATCACATCGCACGACAAGTAAAGGAATTACTGCCTTCTATGGCATTAATGTGACTGAAAAGATAAAATATACATATGAGTAGCACCACAATATCAAGAATTTTATTTACGATTACCTACATCATCTTTTTTGTAGCTGGCACTATAACGCTTATCGCAACAGATCGAAGTTGGTTCTTAGTGTTTTTCATTCTGAGTATTGTGTTTTTTATAATTAGCCTGTCTATAAAAAGATTGACTAAACAATAATTATTTTTTGACCAAATACGCTACGGCTTAGAGTATCGATTTCATTTTGTAGGCGTACAAAAACTGTTCACAGGAATTATGTTTTACATGACTGGGATGGAAAAATATCGGCTAGAGCCTCATCTGCTTGCTTCAAAATTAAGCGCAGCCTACCACCGTCAGGAGACTTTGAATGATTTAAGCATTTGCTTTATAGTCGTGGAGTATTCATAGGTACCTATACCTCCATCATAAGACTCAATATTGATTGAATAGAGTAGCTTGTCTTTTAGTATATAAATTACAGGGTAAAAACTCTGTGTTCGATAATATGATTGCTTGTAAGTGTACTCCGCTAGAAGTGAGCCACTTTCTGCCACTTTATGCTCTTCGCCCGGTGCCTCGTTATACCAATCGTCAACTGAATGAGATGAAATTAATGTTGGAGGTTGACCGCCGTATTTATCAACCTTACCATTGTAGACGCCTACACTAGCTACTATGAGATTATCCTTATCAACAAAATCTACGTACTCTGCGTAACCATAGTATTCAGCTGTTTCTACTTCCGTATCAACTGGATAATCAATAGTGAAGTACTTTGCCTTATATGTCTTGAAGCCCTCTGGGGTAGTATAAGCTGTATTAGCCACATCAACTGAAGTTTGCGATTTGATCGTGTCGATATTTTCCTCAGTTATAGCGTTAGTTTCAATAAGGTTTTGATAAAAGATAAACCCGAGTAGCCCTAATAGAGTGGCAACTGAAACAATGATTGCAATGCTCGCTATGTTGCCTTGCTCTTTAATATTAGATTTCATTGATGCCTCTTTTTAGATAATACTGTGCGTATTTAAGCACCTAGATATAGTAAATACAATAGATTGTTTTGATGGTAGATAATTTTCATCATCTGGTCTTGTTGGTTGCAATACTTGGCTGGGACGGAGTGTGAAGTTGCGAACACCTTTACCCCTGTTTTTGTAATAACCGACAAGACACTGAAATCCATCGAAAAACTCGTCGAAAACTTGAAGAAGCTCGGCATCAAGGACGTCAATGGCGAGCTAGTCTATGACGAAGAGGAGGCTGGCTATGAATATCTTCAGTAGTCCCAGCGGCACCCAGATGTATGACGAGCAGTCCTTTTACCGCGCGTTCCAGAAAGACCTTTACTCTGCTCGAAAAAGCGTTATTATTGAAAGCCCATTTATCACCCTAAGGC
>RZYF01000069.1 GCA_010014665.1 Candidatus Saccharimonadota bacterium
TGTTACGGCCTGCCGTACAGTGCACGCCCCAGAGGGTGAAGCCCACCTAACGGCCGAAAATGTCTGTCGTCGCGTCATAGACTGGTTGATTGGCAAACCGATAGTAACTAGTCGTGATATCGAATCAGTCGCCTCAAACGCTCTTGAACAATACCATCCCGATGCTGCATATGTGTACGAAAGCAGTGAGGCAATGCTATGAAAATGACTGAACGATCAAAAACAAGGAGGATCTCAAGCTATGGCATCTAAATCATTTGATTATGACCTGGTCGTAATCGGTAGCGGCGCAGGAGGCAGTATTGCGGCTGATATTATGGCTGACAATAAGTGGAAAGTAGCCATAGTCGAGCATGACATCTACGGTGGCGAAGTAGCAAACTGGAGTAGTGTGCCGATGCAAGCATTGCTTCGGGCAGCCGATGTGTACGATATATCTAAGAATCATGGGCCAGCTCTTGGGCTAAGATCAGGAGCTATTGGCTATAATTATCCTTCAGTCCACGCTTGGAAAAACACCGCCATGCGTCGAAGCGGCGTAGCCAACACCGAGCGCTATTATCAAAACAAAGGTATCAGTGCACTACACGGCACAGCCAGATTTATTGGACCACACGAAATCAGTATTGACCAACGCCAAATCAAATCTAAGTATTTTCTAATCGCTACGGGTGCGCAACCAGCGGATGGTGCTGTAGTTGGGATCGATAAAACACCTCACCTAACACCTCGAGCAGCGCTAGACCTAGTAAGACCACCAAAGACATTGTTCATCATAGGTGGCGGACCAACTGGTTGTGAATTTGCCGAACTTTTTTCAGTCTTTGGTACCAAAGTTTACATAGCAGATGAAGCCTCCCGTCTATTGCCAAAAGAAGATATCGAAGCTAGTGAACTAATAGAAACACAGTTTAAATCCAGGCGCGGTATGAGTGTGTTGCCTCGTTCCAAAGTTATTCGAATTGCCCGAGAAGGCATAATGACCCGCGTCACCTACATTTCTGGTAGCGAAGAAAAATCCGTAAAAGTCGACCAAGTACTATTAGCAGCCGGTCGAATGCCTATGGTAGATCTAGGGCTCGAAAATGCTCATGTCGAGTTTTCGGTACACGGAGTCGAAACTAACGAGTTTCTCGAAACATCTAGACGTGGTATTTATGCGGCAGGTGACGTTTTAGGCCGTTTTTCCTATGCGCACACAGGAGTGTACGAAAGTCGAGTAGTTGCCAACAACCTCCTGCACCCGAAACGTCGTCTCGAACCGGATTATTCAGCCGTACCACGTGTAACTCACGCCACCACCGAAATAGCGAGCGTTGGCATGAGTGAAGCAGATTGTTTAAAACGTGATCTGTCTATCCAGGTTGGTTTTGCGCCAATACACATAATCGCCAGAGCCAACATTGACAATATCCGCGACGGGTTCGTAAAAGTCATTACCGACAAAAAAGGCATGCTCATCGGAGCCACTATTGCCGCGCCTCATGCTGGCGAAAGCATTCACGAATTAACTCTAGCTATACAATACAGCCTGACCGCTGCCGAAGTTGCATCAACTCTACATGCCTTTCCAAGTTGGTCCGAAGCCATTCGGGTAGCCTGCGGGAATATTAGAATCAAGAAATAGGCTAGTCGTAGATTCAATCTAGTCTCTATACCAAGAAAATATCCCCATCTTTCGATGAGGAAATTTTCATAGTAGCGGGGGCAGGATTATCGCTCGCTCTGCTCGCTCCTCCGCTTGCTCGTTTTCTAAATAGCAAGCTTTTTAGAAAACTTCACTACACTACGCGACCTTGCGACTATTTTTGCTACGCAAAAAGTCGTAGGTTCCAACCCTAGCTCATAACCATGAAAAAAGCCGTTCTAAGACCGGCACTTTTCATGGTAGCGGGGGCAGGATTTGAACCTACGACCTTCTGGTTATGAGCCAGACGAGCTACCAGGCTGCTCTACCCCGCGGTATCTAAGCTAAAACGCTCGCCTCATACTACTGTAGTTTTGGCATTTAGTCAAACACCCGCATAAAACTACACACCTCTTCGGCGAAAGAAAAAATCCATCCATTTTGCAAAATTGCTTTTTTCGATAATTTCAGCGTCTTCGTCAGAATTAGCTTGCGTAGCGATGTCAACAATATCACGCGATGAAGGTAAAATAACAAGCTTTTCACCTGGATACCCTAAGCCTAAACGCTCCCGAGCCTCAAGCTCCAAAAACTCATTACTGTCAAAATACGCTTTCTGATAGCCCAGGTTCTGGTTTTTCAATTTCATTAGCTCAATTTTTTGATTGTTTGCGTCTACTAAACGCTGGTGCTGATAGTTTTTCTGCAAAGACTGTACCGACCCCCATACCCAACTAAGTGCGATAGCCCCAGCAAAAATCAAACCAATATTTTGAACTGTCAGAAAAGACATTAGTTTATTTTGAATCTGTTTAATACTTTTTAGATTAAGATTTTGCATAGATTTTTGCTTTTATCATTTACCGAATATTATACCACGTTAATGAAAACTATTTGCCATTGTTCCGAGGTATCATTATCTGTTATACTAATCCAGTCCTGGGGGTGTAGCTCAGGGGTCAGAGCAGCGGGCTCATAACCTGTTGGTCGTTGGTTCAATTCCAACCACCCCCACCAGAACAGACACCAAAACAGCGCCCATTGTTGGACGCTGTTTTTTGTATATTACCCAAATCTACGCCTCTGGATTGTTAGCACCTAGCATAATTAGTTTCGCAATACCCCAAGCTACCAGCGCATATACAATCATCGCCACTATACTCGCGCTATCTATACCAAATTCACCATAAGTTGGTGCTGGTAAGATGCCGCTAAATGGCGCCGCGAATAAGCCTGAAAAACTATATATAAAATCCACAAACGGTGAACCTTGGTTAGCACCTAGCATAAATAAAATAACCCTAAGCGCAAGTAGTACGATTATAAATCCTGCAACATACCAGATTACTCGCTTGATAATTATGTTTCCAGGAACCGATGCTGATTCACTAACTGTTTGGCGCTGAACCCTAGTGCTACCTACTTGGTCATCAGTTGTCCGTACTTCACGAGTTGCCTGTTCTTCTTCTAGTTGAGCCATATCAGCCTCCTGCTTAGTTTATATCCAGTATTTTACTCCTATATACAAACAGAAGATGTGATCTAGGTCACATCAAATTATGTAATAAATATTCCAAAATTTTTCGTACGTCAACTTCGTAACATTTAATTATCTAATTGTCTTCCTAAAACTCTTTGACGCGCTTCGTTATAAGGAAAGCCCGCCTGGTCTGCAAGACGTTCAATATCTTCCCACTCCTCTTCAGAGGGTTCATGGCCTTTATCAGTTGGCTGACGGTGTTCTTTATTTAGC
>RZYF01000070.1 GCA_010014665.1 Candidatus Saccharimonadota bacterium
TTTAGTGAGCGTGGAGGCGGCGTAGAGCTGGATTTAACAGCTTTTGGCTATGAAGATGAGTTCCTAAGCGCTTACCAAAATTACTTAGGTGGTGGCATGTTAGGCGGCGTTGGTAACAGTTGTACTGTTGAAGATTGGGAGTATGACGACAAGCTTGTCCGGCTTGCGGAGAGGCTGCGGGATTACTACCAAGACCGCATGGAGGATCTGGAGTATATCGATGAATACAACGAGATGACGATAGGCCGTCCGGTGAGCTATCCGGGGCTGTAGAGATTTGTCCTGGGTATGACATAAAACTGCCTGTTTAAATGAAATAGAAAATCATATGAATAGCATTTGCAATATAAATATTGTCCGTGTACTTTCGAGAAAACGCAAATATGAAGGCGGCTAGCCCGATCACCAAAACCTGAGGGTTGAGCAGATCATTCAAGAAGAATACAAGGTGCCCCGCTAAGAATACCAAGGCGGTGATAACAGCGGCGGTGCCAGGTGCTAGCTTTTTTGATAAATATGGTTGGAGCATGCCGAAAGTGAGATAGCTCTGCCAGAATACTGTTATAACAATCATTGGAATATACACCCAGATATTGAGCGCTAATGCATAGTGTGAGGGTAAAGCTACGAGCAGTATGGCCGGTATAAGGTAAAGCCATAGCAGTTTAGATTTTGGCAGCGACTTCTTGCGATACGCGGGCAATAGCGCTACGCATAGAATAAGCACTATAAGAACCCAGATTGTAGCGAGCATATAATTTACGTTTGGGTTCGATGGTGCGCTTTGTAGGATATCACTTATGAAAATGCCTTGGGTGAATATCCAAGCAACGGACCATACGAGAACGCCACGTAGAATATGGTGCAACTTAGGGTGTTTGTTGTTCATTCTCATTTGATTATAAGCCATAATCCCATCGAGCAGATGCAATACAAACGACATGCTTCATACTTCCACCCTCAGCTAAAGCTTCAGGCGTAAGAATGGATCACGTCCAGAGAGATGATTATTGATCTATATTTGTCACCAATCACATCAGTCGGCACATATTCTTTCAGAAAATGTACACGCCTGCTGCACTCGGTAACAAATGAAACGCAGGTATCGACTCCAGGCTGTGACCATTACATGCGCGCGCTGCTTGCATGCAATCGTCACCCCCCTGTCTAGATTCTGACCTGATCTACACTTGCAACGACATGAAATGTGAAATCGGTATCGTCTAGATAAGTGTCTTCCATAAGCGCGTAGATAAACTTACGTAGCCTTGTGCGATCAGATGCGGATGATCGGATAATGTACACGTCTGGATATACGTCCCACTCCCACTCGTCAGACTCGTAGTTTTCTATGTATTTGCGGATACGCTTCCTGATAAAAAATAAGTGTTGGTTGTCGGCCACTTCAACAAAAAAACGCTTACCTTTTTTGGGCGTCACCAGTAACCCAGGCAAGGGCTTGATTACGCCTTCTGCACCATGCAGCTCTAGGGCGGTATCAATAACTATCTTGTCACCAAAACGCGCCACAAGGCCATTGTACGCTGCGTGGAGGGCAACCTGCAGGTCGATGAAGTCTGGCGTTTTCTTGCCATCAGTTTTACGGCTCTTCCATATAGCGTCATCAAGCTGAATGTCGGCTTGGCTGCGCAGAAACATTAAGGCTGTCTGGGTCAAAAAGTACCGAGCAGATTTATTTAAAAGTCGATAACTTTTTTCATATATCTTTTCTAAGTAGCCAGCTTTGGTTAGGATTTCTAGAGCACTGTAGGCAGAGTTTGATGTTATTGATTCGAGGCGTGCAAGGTTGTCGGTAGTGACATATCGGAACTTAAGGACGGTTTTGAGATTTTGGATTTGATTGTTATTGAGTTGTCTGTCCATAAAGTATACATAGTATAAAAGAGAGATACAATAAAATGCAACACAACAGGGGTGATAAGTGCAACAAGTTCTAATTTGGGAATTATAATAAAAAAGCTTGTAGTTATCCCTATTAGTGTAGTATAATTATCCCTATAAGGTAAGCTATACGAGGGTAGATATGAGCAGGCCTACAGGTTCAAAGAACAAAGAAATGCCACCAGAAATCGCCTACGCAGACGAGGCAGATAGGCTTGCGTATCTAGCGACCCTCTTACTTGAAATAGCCGAAGAAGAATTGACTGAGGGTGAGGCTGCACTATGCATTCCGAACTAGCAGGCAAAAATGCCGTCGCAGCTATACGTGTTTCTACCACCAAACAAGGCACCGATGGCGATTCCCCAGAAGCACAGAAAGAGCAAATAGAACGATTCGCTGAGACCAAAGGCATTACTATAAAAAAGTACTTTGTGTTCATGGAGTCGGCTAGCAAGGAACAGCAGCCGATGCAGGAAGCCGTAGATTACTGCAAAGACCCGAAGAACGCTGTGGATCTTTTTGTCATCAAATCGATTGACCGATTTACACGAGGCGGCTCACTGAGCTACGACATGCTAAAGAACCAGCTTGAAGCGAGTAAGGTGCAGCTCGTCGACATATACGGAGTTATCAGCTCCCAGCAAGTGAATACACTCGACCATCTTGGATTCGAATATAAATGGAGTGTGTACAGCCCCAGTAAGAAATCCGAGATCCTTGAAGCAGAACGTTCAAAAGATGAGCTGCGCGACATCATGAGCCGTATGATCGGTGCTGAGATCCGCTATGCGAGGAATGGTTATTGGATGCGCCAACCACCCTTCGGCTACTTCAGTGAAAAAGTTGACACCAATCAAGGTAAGCGCACCGTCTTGCGACCTCACAAAAAAGAAGCGGTATTTATCAGGAAGATGTTTGAACTACGCGCCGAAGGGCTATTGACGGATACTGAAATCGTTAATCATCTTAATGATCTTGGATACCAAACACGCGTTAGCTACATCCATAACAAAGACGACCTGAGCAAAGTCATTAGCAAGAAAGGAGGTTGGCCACTCACCGTCAAAAGCATGCAGAAAATGCTGCAAAGTACGATTTACGCTGGTATTAACGTAGAGAAATGGACTGACTACGAGCCTGTTAAATGCGCCTTCGATGGGATCGTGAGTATCGATTTATTTAACAGAGCGAATCGAAACAAGAAATATATTGGCTACAACGAGGAAGATGGTGAGTATGAGATTCACCGAAAAGCTCCGAAGCCGCATCTTTTGAATAAGGTAATGAATAACCCCAACTTTCCTTATAAGAAGGTTGTGCTGTGTCCCGAATGCAAAAATACACTGCTAGGCAGCGCAAGCCGTGGTAAGGGTGGCAAATACTACCCCGCTTATCACTGCAGTAACAGGGGTCACTACTTCCGAGTGCC
>RZYF01000012.1 GCA_010014665.1 Candidatus Saccharimonadota bacterium
TAACTGGCATACCCCACAAGAAGTTTATGACTGGCTTGTGCAAAACCCTGGAAAACAGTTAGACTTAGGTCAGGTTGCGTTTGGTTCTAGAATTTAGGTACTTGACAAAAATACCATAATGATATATAATGAAAAGATATTGACACAATAACTTGAAGTGTTAAAATAAGATAGTAGTTTCCGGCCGACAGGTCGGAGTTTTTCATATCAAGGCATAGAAAAAGAAAGGAATAATTAAAATGCAAGATTTAAATCTCAAACAGCTGGTCATGGCGATTCGCTCAATAGCCGAAGAAAAAAATTTACCTGAAGATATCGTGCTTGACATAGTCCAGCAAGCTGTAGCCGCTGCTTGGCGACGTGATAACGGTGATCGTGAACAAAACGTACGCTCTGAGCTAAATACAATCAAGGGCACAGCAAAAGTATTTGTTATGTATGACGTAGTTGAAGAAGTCGAAAACGATGCCAATCAGTTAACTGAGCTAGAAGCGCAAAAAATAAAGAAAGGCGCTAAGGTTGGTGATGTCGTCGAGGAGCAGTTCGAGGCTACTGGTTTTGGTCGGGTGGCAGCCCAGACCGCTAAGCAGGTGGTGTTACAGAAATTGCGTGAAGCTGAACGTGAAGTCGTAATGAGTGAATTTTCTGACAAAGTTGGCTCAGTACTCACTGGTATAGTTCAACGTGTTGAGCCACGCGTGGTTCGCCTCGAGCTTGGCAAAGCAGTTGGTATACTACCGCAAAGCGAGCAGATACCTGGTGAATTCTATAGCATAGGATCTCGTATCAAATTATTTTTAAAGGATATCGATCGTGAAAATCGCGGACCGCAACTGATACTTAGTCGTTCTAATGAAGCCTTCATCGAATATCTTTTTCGTCAGGAAGTTCCCGAAATGGAAACTGGTGCAGTTGAGATCAAGGCAATAGCGCGAGAAGCAGGCAAGAGAACCAAGATTGCAGTACGATCAACTGTACCGGGTATAGATCCGGTTGGTACATTTGTCGGTGGCCACGGTACCCGAGTGACAGCTGTTATGAATGAGATTGGTGATCAAGAGAAAATTGATATTGTAACCTACGACGACGATATCAAAAACTTTATCGCCAACGCTCTCAGCCCAGCTGAAATATCTAAAATTGAGTTAGACGAGTCCACTAAGCGTGCCAAGATCTTTGTAAACGAGGATCAACAAAGTATAGCTATCGGCCGACAGGGACAAAACGTACGTCTAGCTTCGAAATTGACGGGATATGAGCTTGATATTGAATCGGCAGCGCCACAGAAAAAAGATGTACCGAAATCTCGTAAAAATATCGAAGATGATTTACTGAGTGCGATCGAAGAAGTCGCAGAATAAGAAGTAGAATCTTAGAAACTAGCACTCTTGACTAGCGAGTGCTAGTTTTGCTATAATGAGACACATAGCTTTCATAGGAAAGTAAAGGGAGGGGACAACTATTATGCCCGAAGGATTTCAAGATTTATCACAGTTTATGACCGATAACGCAAGATCGAGTCTAGAGCAAGCTGATATGCTGGCTCGTTCGCTGGGCAGTTCCTACATAGGTACTGAACATCTGTTACTCGGCTTGCTTAGTCAGAGCGACTCAGTCGGTGCTAGAGTACTTACAGAGGCTGGTGTGACTTTTGAGCGGACCAGAGTTGCGCTGAATATGACGCCACGCTCGATAATTATCAATACTGGTCAAAAAGGTCTAAGCGAAACAGCGAAACTAACCCTTAGGATGAGCTGGGAAATCGCTCAGGAATTCCGTCAAGATGTTTGCGGTACCGAACATATACTGTTTAGTTTACTAAGTCAGAAGAACGCTCGTGCCACAGTGCTGTTACGAGATATGAACATATCGGTCGACGAAATATTGAGTGAGCTCGAAAGCTTTCTATCACGCCAACAAAACGAAGCTGAGCAGAGTTCAACCAGCCAATCGGTCAAACGCTCGCGGGGGCAACATACAGCGCTCGATAAATTTGGTCGTGATATTACGCGCGATGCAAAAAAAGGTGAACTTGATCCAGTGATAGGGCGTGACAAACAGGTGTTACGCATGATAACCATACTGTCACGTCGCACCAAGAATAACCCAATACTTATAGGAGAACCTGGGGTCGGAAAAACTGCTATCGTTGAAGGATTGGCGCAACGAATAGTCGACGAAGACGTACCTAGTCATTTGCTCGATAAGAGAATTATTATTTTAGACTTGGCCGGCATGGTGGCGGGTACAAAGTTTCGTGGTGAGTTCGAGCAGCGACTAAAAGCTGTGATTTCTGAAGCTGAGCAAGACAAAAATATCATCCTGTTTGTCGACGAGCTACATTTGATAGTTGGTGCTGGTGCCGCTGAAGGTTCTATGGATGCTGCTAATATATTGAAACCTAGTTTGGCAAGAGGTAAACTACAAATGATCGGGGCTACTACCCTAGACGAGTATCGTAAACATATCGAGAAAGATGCTGCTTTTGAGCGTCGCCTACAGCCGATAGTCGTACCCGAGCCTTCACTGACTGACACGAGAGCCATTTTACGCGGTCTAAAATCTTATTATGAGGCGCATCATGTCGTGAGTATAAACGATGAAAACATAGACGACATCGTATATATGGCTGATAGATATATATCCGATAGGTTTATGCCCGACAAAGCTATAGACGTGCTCGATGAGTCAGCGGCGCTGCTACGTGTGAAACATGCCAAAATATCGCCTAAACGTCGCGAAGACGAAAAAGAATTAGCCAAATTGACTGAACGGATGGATGAGGCTGTTCAAGAGCAGGATTATGAACGAGCAGCACTGTATAAAGTTCGTATAAGTCGTTTGCAGGATCGTATAGATAATAGTACTTCGAACAAACCAGTACCTTTGACTAACCAAACAATTGCCCGGGCAGTATCCGAAATGAGTGGCGTACCGGTTATGCAGCTACAGAGAGCTGAGGCTAACGCATACAAGAAACTAGAAACCACGCTTGCCAAATACGTTATTGGCCAAAACGAAGCTATTAAAGCAGTGTCGCGGGCTGTACGACGTAGTCGCTCTGGAGTCTCGTCAGGTAAGCGGCCAATTGGATCATTCATATTTATGGGTCCGACTGGGGTTGGTAAGACTGAACTAGCACGAGTACTAGCTCGGGAAGTTTTCGGCAGTGATAAGAGTTTAATAAAAATTGACATGAGTGAATTTAGCGAACGTCATACAGCCGCACGTTTAGTTGGCTCGCCAGCAGGCTATGTGGGCTATGAAGACGGCGGTCAGTTAACCGACAAAATTCGTCGTCAACCCTATAGTGTTGTTCTATTTGACGAAATCGAGAAAGCACATCGAGATATTTTTCAAATGTTATTGCAGATACTTGAAGATGGGGTATTGACTGATGCTAAAGGTAGACAGGTTGATTTTTCTAACACTATAGTGATACTGACGAGTAATCTGGGTGCCGATCGGATGCAACGTGAAGTCAGTTTAGGATTTTCTGGTGTAGGTGACAAGATGGATGTAGAAAACGCTCATGCGCAGACTGAAGCAGTGGCACTAGGAGCGCTTCACGATGTGATGCGACCTGAGTTATTGGCGCGGTTTGATGATGTTCTGGTTTTTAATGCTTTATCACAATCTATGGTTGGAAAAATATTCGATCTCTTAGCCGACGATATACGTTTACGTCTGCAACACAAAGGATATGGTTTAGTTATATCGCCCAAAGCAAAGCGTTGGTTATTGGATAAAGGATTCGATGAAAAAAATGGCGTAAGACCATTGCGTCGAATGCTACAGAACGAAGTTGAACATGCTGTCGCGGAAGGTATTTTGGACTCGCAGTGGAGAAGTGGTGACATTCTAAATGTGGTAGTTAAACATGATAAACTCGTTATAGAAGCTATATCGAAACAGAAGAAGGCAGTAAGTGCAAATAAATCCACAAGACCTAAACCGATCAATACCCCAAAAGTCGCCTAGTCGTAGCCGGTTTTGGAGTGTTGTTGGTATTTTAGCTGTTACGACACTGTTCGCTGGACTATATTTTCGTCAAAACATTGTTGATTATATTGTTGCTAGCCAATTCGTACCCTCAGTACAACTAAATGAAGTTTTAGGTAGTACTTACCTGAACGAAAAAGGAACTTTTTACGTTTACGCTTCGCAAACCAAAGTAGTTGCCAAAGATAAATTCAATGATTATTGTGGATCTTTGCAGAACGAAAAGACTATAGTTTTAGGTTGTTATTCACCTATTACCAAGCAGATTGTGATATATGACGTTACAGATTCACGACTCGATGGTGTGCGCGAGGCGACAACGGCTCACGAAATGTTGCATGCTGTATGGGATCGACTTAGCCAAGATGAAAAAACGCGTCTAACTGATTTGCTGAATATCGAAGCCCGCAAGGTGACAGAACAGCGTCTCAAGGATTTGTTCGCCTACTACAATGAATCCGACCCTGACGTTATGTCAAACGAGCTCCATTCTATCATTGGAACCGAAATTGTCGACATCTCACCGGAGCTAGAAGCTCATTATGATAATTATTTTGCTAATCGCAAGGCACTGGTTGTCGAAACAAAGCAATACGAAGCAGTATTTGTAGAAATCGAAACCCGACAGCAAAGCATATTATCAGAGATGGATGAGCTTTCATTAGTCATCACTAATCGCTCAGATGCTTATGACCGAAATTTTGCCGATTTAACAAAAGAAATAGACTTATTTAACTCATGGGCAGATAGTAGCGAGGCTACAGTCAGTGAGTTTAATCGACGTCGAAACGATCTGTTGAATAATATAGATAATCTAGAAGCTGATCAAATATCAATCAATAGTGATATTGAACGGTATAATCTTTTACGGCAAGAATTAGAGAATTTGAATCTTCTAGCCGAAGATTTAAATCGAAGCCTAGATAGCAATATAATACCTATGAAAGATACGCCGAGTTTATAAGAATGGCTAAGTTAAAATCACTCTATGTTTGCCAACAATGTGGCGCCCGTTATCCAAAATGGAGTGGTCGCTGCGAAAATTGTGGCGAATGGAATACTTTGGTTGAAGAAATAGCTACAGTCGATAAAAAAGCTGCAGTTGACCGTTCGTCTGGACGTAAACTAATAGCTGAAAAATTTGCACATGTGACGGCCGAACAATCATCGCAACGCATTGCGACCGGTTTTAGTGAAGTTGATGATGTTTTAGGAGGAGGTATGATCCCAGGTGGTGTTATTTTACTGGCGGGTCAGCCCGGTATCGGTAAAAGCACTCTACTTATGCAGATAGCTCTGTATATTGGTCAAACCAAGCCAGTGTTATATGTTAGCGGTGAAGAATCAGCTAGTCAGGTTAAATTACGTGGAGATCGCTTGAGCACTAAGCAGCCAGAACAACTTTCTCTAGCGACCACCACTAGTGCTGATGATATAGCGGCAACTGTCAAAACTAGTGAATACAATTTGGTGGTAGTTGATTCTATGCAAACTATGGCAATGGCTGAAATCACTTCGGCGCCAGGAACGGTTAGCCAGATCACTAATTCGGCAAATATTATCATCAGGGCTGCTAAAGCGACTAATACCGCTGTCGTTTTAGTTGGTCATGTGACTAAAGAGGGTAGTATCGCTGGTCCGAAGGTCCTTGAACACTTGGTAGATGTTGTGCTGCAGTTTGAGGGCGATCGCTATGGAGGCTTCAAACTGCTTAGGGCGGTCAAAAACCGCTTTGGCTCAACGGCCGAGGTAGCATTGTTCGAGATGCAGGGCGATGGCTTAAGACACGTCGATAATCCATCAGCACAGTTACTTGCTGAGCGTGGACAGGAAGATGGCTCAGTAATACTGGCAACTCTAGAAGGTAACCGACCTTTGCTAGTAGAGATTCAGGCCTTAGTTAATCCTACACATTTCGGATATCCCAAAAGAACCGCCAGCGGATTTGACCTAAATCGGTTAAATGTTCTCATAGCGGTATTGGAACGACGAACCAAGCTTAAATTGGCGGAAAGTGATATATTTATAAACGTCGTTGGCGGTCTGCGCTTGCAGGACCCTGCAGCCGATTTAGCGGTTTGTATGGCAATCGCTTCAGCGGCAGCCAAGCGCAAACTTGACGAAAAACTAGTTGTTTATGGTGAAGTTGGTTTGTCTGGTGAAATTCGTAGTGTAGCAGCCAGCGATCGCCGCGCCAAAGAAGCTAAAAAACTCGGTTTCTTAGGAGCTATAGCCCCAGCTAGTAAACCCAAGAACAGCTTCTTACGATCTGTAGCCGATTTGCGCGAAGCACTCAACACATTTTTAACAAAATAATAAAGGAAAATTGAAAAAAATTATGGAACTCATAACAATAATATTAGTAGCAATATTCGCCGAAACGAGCTATTTGGCTTTTCGGACGCTACAACCAGCAAAAATTAGTGAGGATAGCTTGTTGATTGATACTAGTGTATTAATCGACGGCCGTATTTTATCAATTGCTCGTTCTAATCTACTTGGTTCAAAACTAGTAGTACCAACTAGTGTGGTCCGCGAGTTGCAGTTTATGGCTGACAAAGCAGACCATGACAAGCGTGAACGAGCTAGATTTGGATTAGATATAATCAATCAGTTACAAGCGCTAGAGACCGTGAACGTGGAGGTAATTGATGATGGCCTGATTGATCAAAATGGTGTCGATGAACAATTACTGAAGTTGGCTCAAAAATGGCGCGCTAAATTATGTACTATAGACTACAACTTAAATAAATCGGCTCGAGTACAAGGTGTCATAGTAGTGAATATTAACGAACTAGCGCATGCGCTGCGAACAACACATTTACCGGGTGAAATTATCGAAATCAAATTACAACAGCAGGGACAAGATTCGCATCAAGCCGTTGGTTACCTCGATGACGGTACTATGGTGGTAGTTGATCATGCCAAACAACGAATTGGTCAAAACGTACAGGTAGAGGCTACGAGAGTACTACAAACCGAAGCTGGTAAAATGCTTTTCGCACGTTTAGTCAATGATATCCCAAACATTAAGTCTAGGGAAACGAAAAAGCCAATCTTATCAGCCAAGAAACCGAACTTCGATAGAAATAATCGCCAAACTGATCATAGGGTAGCTCGTAGCGATAGAAGCGTTTCCCCGAAAACTCAAACCGGACGTAAGCATAACCGCAAACCAAGCCAAGAAGACCGTCTAGTTGATCTAGCTAATAACTAGATTTCTAGAACTCAGCGGTAATCGTGAGAGGGCTCGCACTGTAGAGTGCGGTATCTATTAGGGTGACTGTAATTGTCTGGTCATCTTTTATGGTTTTAGGATAGCTTACGGTATATTTGCCGCTTGAAGTAACCGCAATTGAGCCAAGATCATTGCCGCCGACATTGACGTTCAAGGTTTGTAATGCATGTGTACCCTGTGTCACATCAATAACGATATCATTTTTCGATTCATTGACTGAAATGGTATTTATAAACGGCATCTGGTCCTCACAGCGATGTAAGTCATCCTGCTCGTTTGGTAAGTACCCGTCTGATGCCATATAGGTCTTTTTATTTGTTAGTGGGTTATTCGTTGAACTGACGTTAATTTCTATTCGAGCCGATTCTGGAGTACAGTCAGTGGCACGTTTTTTTGTGACTTTGTCGAATGTCATTTTTTCGTCGCCCACATTAGCGGTTTGTTTACTGTACCATGAAGGGTATATGTCACTACGTCCACCAACTGTTAAGCGCTGGATTCCAGCTGGTTGCGGAAACCAATCACCTGATTTCCATGAGCCGTCTTTTTCGAAGACTCCAAGGTGCGCGTCACGCATAATATTTCCTGCCGATGGTCCGACTAGAGTCGATAAAGCGCTCGTCATGGGTCTTGAATCGTGGTTACCGACCCAGAAGCTAAGAGTGGCTTTAGGTGTAAAAGTGTTCATCCAGAGATCTCTTGAAAAGTTACCCAGATTTGAAGTACCGGTTTTCCCAGCAATTTTTAC
This sequence comes from Candidatus Saccharimonadota bacterium, assembly GCA_010014665.1. Taxonomy (GTDB): domain Bacteria; phylum Patescibacteriota; class Saccharimonadia; order Saccharimonadales; family Saccharimonadaceae; genus JAPUDS01. Next base: position 7,989 of record RZYF01000012.1, read on the forward strand.
TCCAGGGACATTTAAACCGCTCGAGCCTCGACCAAACGAAGGAGCTCGGGCTGCATCATCACTAAGTATGTCCGCTAGCATGAAGGTAATTTGTGGGTCGATTACCTGCTTGCCGTCATCTTTCCATTGATTTATTATTTGACCCTCTGAATTACGTACTTCTAGGATGGATGATACTGGTTTGTATACACCCATACGAGCAATGGTTGCAAAAGTATTAACATGTTCGATCATCTTGAGCTCACAGCCACCAATTGCCAGAGCTAGACCGACAGTATCATTTCTCGAACAATAGGATTTATCGCCTAAGCTTTGAATAGTTTTTAGAGTGTCGCCGTTACCGTTGTCGCGTTCATTAATATACATTGCCGTAATAGCCGGAATATTACGCGATTCGGCAAGACCAGACCTTATGGGTATATTACCTCGAAACTTAAAGTCAAAGTTGTTGACAGATTTTCCATCATCGGTACGATAAATAGACTGTGGAATCGGGCTATCGGCTAGGATAGATCCGGCACCCCAGTTTGTACCTTCACGTTGCTTGAACAGAGAAGCATAGACAAATGGTTTAATACTCGAACCGGGCTGAATCCACGACGTTGCAGCGTTTACTGCTCCATAACCCGGATAATCGTAACCACGACTGCCGACTAGTCCTAGAACTTGACCTGTTTGTGAATCGACCATAGTTGCCGCACCATTGTCGAAATTGGCACTAGCTGGTTTGTAGGAGTTAAATAAATCGGTCATTTCGCGTTCCATTATTTCCTGAACCCGATAATCTAGAGTAGTCTTGATAGTCATTCCGCCGTCTCCGACAGTTTTCTTACCAAGCTTGGTTTCTAGTTCACTTTTTACCATCTGGACGAAGTGAGGGGCTTTAATACCTGCAAACTGATCGGCTTCGGGTTTAATAGTGTCGAGAATAGGCACTTTTTTGGCTTCTTCGGCTTCAGATTTTTCTATATAACCTTGTTCGACCATGTAGTTTAGAGTGGTATGTTGACGGGCAATCAAGGCCTTATGGCCGTCCGGATTATACGGATTAAATGTCGATGGATTTTGAGGAATGGCTGCTAGTAGAGCGCTCTCAGCCAGTGTCAAATCTTTGGCGTGTTTACCGAAGTAGGTTTGAGCAGCTGACTCAACTCCGTTACGACGACCGCCGTATGGTGATTCGTTGAGATAAAGCCGTAGGATTTCGTTCTTTTTATATATACCCTCGACTTGTATGGCCAAAATTACCTCTTTGATTTTGCGTGGTACACCAGACATACCGCGGTTACCTGCTTCGTCAGCAAAAAATACCTGCTTGACGAGTTGCTGTGTCAAAGTTGAGCCACCCTGAACATTGGTTGACTTATTTGTCAAATTAGACCATGCGGCTCGCATTATACCGCTGGCACTAACACCACCATGCTTGTAAAAATCTTTGTCTTCGATAGCGACAGTCGCGTCTTTCATGTATTTAGAGATATCATCGTCGCTTTTGACGGTCAGTTTGTAGTTGCCGTCACCTTTGTCTTCCCATAAGACTATATCGTTGCGGTCAGTGTAGGTAGTAACAGTTGTCTGAACGCGTTTTGCGATTTCGTCAGGACGTATTGCGTCTAGTTCGCGTCGATAATATAAGAACAACATGGCAATTAGCAGAACTAAGATCCCAAAACCTATAGCAAAGATTTTGAGCATCATAATCAAACCTTCTTTACTAAACCAATATTTGAAAAAGCGTTTAGGGTGCAGACGATATAACGTTCTTTTCAACGGGTGTTTCGGTAGGGTAGCAAGATATTCAGCTTTACGACGTTTTTTAACGTCATGCTTTGCTTTTTGTCGACTGGCCAAATTGGCGTAGACGTTGAGCTTTTTAGACCCACGTTTTTTCTTCATAGAATTGTTAGACTCCTCCTAAAAATGACACGAACATTCAACATATATTATAGCACTAATGCTCATGAATAATAGAAGGAGGTGGCTGAATACAGTTATTACGGAATAATAATTTCTAATTATCCGAAATTATAATTAATAAATATCTTAGTTATGTATCTATGGATGAATAATTAATACTATATAGCCTACGGCTCTCAGTCTTGCGTGCTACAATATTTAACAGATAATTTATACGAGAGGAATTAACTAAACATGACACTTTCTGAAGAACTAACTTGGCGCGGATTTGTAAATCAGATGACATTTGCCGACATATCAGACTTAGACACTGAGCTTCGAACGTTCTATTGGGGTGTTGATCCGAGCGCTGACAGCATGACGATCGGTCATTTGGCCCCGGCTATGATGATCCGGCATTTTATAAATCACGGTTATAAGCCAATTCTACTTGTCGGTGGCGCAACCGGTATGATTGGTGACCCTGATGGCAAAAAGCAGGAGCGCGATCTTAAAACCCCCGAAGAAGTTCAACACAATGTCGATGGGTTAGTGGCGCAGTACAAACAAATCTTTGACGGTGAAACGTTTGATCTTGTTAATAATATGGATTGGTTCAAAGATATTGGCTACTTAGATTTTCTGCGTACTATTGGCAAAAACGTTAGTTTAACGCAGATGCTTGACCGCGAATTTGTCCAGAGCCGTGTAGGAGAGGGTGGGGCGGGTATAAGCTATGCCGAATTTAGCTATTCTCTCATCCAGGGTTATGATTTCTTGCATCTTTTCCGGGAAAAAGGTGCTACCCTGCAGATTGCAGGCGCTGATCAATGGGGTAACAGTATTGCTGGTGTTTCGCTGATACGCAAACTTGAGAGCGCAGAGGCCTACGTACTCACAACGCCACTTATTGTCAATAAATCGACCGGTGTGAAATTTGGCAAAAGTGAAGAGGGCGCAGTTTGGCTAGATGAAGCCAAAACCAGTGTCTTCAAATTTTACCAATTTTGGCTAAACACCGATGATATCGGGGTAGTCGATTACCTAAAAATCTACACCTTGCTGCCGCGTGAAGAAATTGAGAGGTTAACTGTCACAGCTACTAGCCAACCCGAGGAGCGTGAGGCGCAAAAAGTATTAGCCTACGAGGTAACCAAGCTAGTCCATGGCGAAGCTCGAGCTGAACAAGCTCGTAATGTTACAGCCGCTTTATTCGGTGACACACCATTCGAACAATTACTCGACATCGAACTTGATATGCTTGCTCTCGAGATACCGGTGGCGACTTCGTCTAGTCTCGTCAATGCGCTTGTCAGTACGGGCGTTGTTTCGAGTAACGGCGAAGCTCGTCGTTTAATCGACAGTGGTGCCGTGAGCGTAAATGGCCAAAAAAGATATGACGACTGCGACGTACCTGTTCCTAGCCTAATCAAAAAAGGTAAAAACACATTTATACTTGTAAAATAGTATTACGCACAATATTTAAAGACTGAAATAGTACCTGGCTGATATACTATGCCTTATGGAATCTGAGACTCCTGTCGAGCGTATAAAAGGTGTTGGGCCAAAGACGGCTGAGCAGTTGCATATGGCTGGTATCGAGACTGTCCGGCAGCTTGTTAGGTATTTTCCATACCGTTACGAAGATTATTCGCAGGTTATAAGTGTATCTGAGTTAAGGCCTGGCAAAGTTAGTTTGCGGGGTAAGTTTGAATCAGTTAGTAGCCGTCAGGTACGGCGAGGCATGAGTATAACTCAAGCTACATTTGTAGATCCAACAGGCAAGGTGGCTGCAGTTTGGTTCAATCAAAGCTACCGAGGGGCTCAGCTGAAGGCCAATACTGAGTTTTTAGTATCTGGCGAGTTTGCTTTTCAGCGCGGACGTTACCAACTTATGAACCCTAGTGTCGAACTGGCAAGTGGTGACGAAGTTAGTGGTGGGCGTATCGTACCAGTCTATCGACAGGTCAAAGGTCTAAAAACTCAGACACTGCGTAAAATTCTTTTTGAACTCCGCCCTTATATGCTGTCGCTGCCCGAGACTCTACCTGACCAGTTAATAGAGCGGGAGAAATTGATGGCGTATCCTGATGCTGTGCATGCGCTGCACTTTCCAGAACATGCTCACCAGTTAGATATTGCCAGGAGTCGCATGGGTTTCGAGGAACTACTGTCGCTTATGCTGGCCAGCTTGATCAATCGTGCTGACAACGAATCTCTCGAAGCTCACGTAATTGAATTTTCAGCCAGTGATGCTCAGGATTTCGTATCTAAATTACCCTTTAACCTGACAAACGCTCAACGTATCGCTGCGTGGGAAGCTATCCAGAACCTCGCTAGCGGTACACCGATGAACCGACTACTGCAGGGTGACGTAGGTTCAGGGAAAACTGTTGTGGCTGGTTTGGTCGCCTATATTGCTGCTCGCAGGGGCTTCCAAACGGCCTTTTTGGCACCAACAGAGCTTTTAGCCAATCAACATGCGGACACGCTACAGAGCCTCCTGGAGGGCTCAGAGACTAAAGTAGGGCTACTGACTGGTTCGATAAAAGGCAAAAAACGCCAAAATTTACTCTCAGCACTCGAAAAAGGCGAAATTGATGTGCTGGTTGGCACTCATGCGCTGTTACAAGATTCGGTTGTTTTTCATCAACTAGGTTTTGTGGTTATCGATGAGCAACACCGTTTTGGCGTCGATCAGCGACTTAAACTACTCGAAAAAAGCATCAAAATGCCACATCTTCTGGCCATGACCGCTACTCCAATACCTCGGAGTTTACAGTTGACGATATATGGTGAGCTTGACATATCAATATTGAACGAAAAGCCCAAAAATCGTTTACCAATCGAAACCCATATTATTTCGCCAAATTCGCGAGCACAGATGTATGAAGCTATAGAATCTCAAATAATTCAAGGAAGACAGGTCTATGTGATTTGTCCGCTAATCGCCGAAAATACTGTTGATGTGGAGCAAAAAAGTGTCGAAGCTGAGTACAAACGCCTTCAGAAAACTGTATTTAAACATCGTCACATCGGTTTATTGCACGGGAAACTTAAATCGGACGACAAACGCCACGTTATGGAAAAGTTTGCAACCGGCGAGATAGATATTCTCGTCAGCACCACTGTGGTTGAGGTAGGTGTTGATGTAGCTAATGCCACGGTTATTGTTATTGAGGACGCTAACCAGTTTGGTTTAGCACAGTTACATCAGTTACGTGGACGGGTTGGTCGAAGTAGTCTACAGAGTTACTGTTATCTGGTGACCAGCGATTCGAAAGCACCGTCTCGACGTTTGCGTGAACTGGAACGATCCAACGATGGTTTTTATTTAGCCGAACGTGACTTGGAGCTGCGGGGTCCCGGTGAAATCTATGGTCGGATGCAACACGGCGACCTAAACCTCGAGTTTGCCCACGTTAATGACGCAGTTCAGCTACGGCGCGTTAAACGCTCTACCGAATGGTTATTAAGCCAAAAAACCATAGATTTGGTACAATATAAGCAGTTATGGCAACAAGTTCAACGTTATCGACGCCTAACAACTCTAAATTAGAAAAGGTATATAGAATTATGAATATCGAGCTTAGCACATATTTTGCCATGTTTAATATTCCATATTCCATATTCTAATTTTATGTATTCTTTTGGCCCACTTCCCAAATTTGGTAAATCAGGTCGTCATATCGGCGTACACCAGAAAATCGATCGGGTAGCGCGACGATATTTCAAGATATATGAGCAACCAGATTTGAAATTTCCGGGAATTGCTGACATTTTGCATTTTGAAGGTATCAGAGGACCTGATGGAATAAAACTAAAAAGCCCAGGTGTGGACGAACCATGGCATTTTGTCGATCCCAAGAGTCCAAGTGAACAGTTTTTGGGCTATGTTCGCGACCATAGCTGTAATTTAACAACCGCGCTAGTGGAAAATGATATAAAACGAGCGTCATTTGAAGCAGCTTGGTTGGCTCACGTAGTTACGGACGGTTTAACACCTGCTCATCATGAGCTAATTAACGAAGAACTTGAACGTATTCGTGGCAACGATAATATGCCGAGTAGTGTACATCGCAAAGTTATTATGCCGGGTGGCGGTTCAGCCAAAAAGTTTCTCAAGAACAATTGGCAGTATTGGGGGGCTGGCGGTATGATGACAGCTCATATGATGTTTGAGGCTGGTGTAGCGACCGTGGTAAAACCATTGCAGTTTACAGAATTGGAAATACCAGACCAGATGATACAAAAACTCGAAGAAGTCGGGTTTGAGTCGATATATGTCGATTCAATCCGATCAATTGATGATTTACAAATGTTCGAGATATATAAACGTAGTGGTTGGACACATCGATTAGCCCAGCTAACTACAAACGAACTAATACCAGAAATAATTCGCATGGTTATATTTGCTTGGTACAGTTCATATAGCAATGCGATAAAACAGACAAAGAAATGAAACTACGAATAATCGCTGGTGAATTCGGTGGACGGAGCATAACTGCACCAGCCGGTAGTCTTACGCATCCAATGGGCGAACGGGTCAGGGGATCGCTTTTTAATATACTCGGTGATATATCAGGTAAAACAGTGTTGGATGCTTTTTCTGGCAGTGGTGCGCTAGGTCTCGAAGCACTTAGTCGTGGTGCAGCTTATGTAACATTCATCGAACGCGATAAAGTGGCCCAAAGTATAATAGTAGGAAATATTACAACACTAGACGTAGCTGATAGAGCAAAACTAGTTCGTTCCTCTGTAGCATCCTGGGATAAAACTACAAAACATCAGCATTTTGACATAATTTTAGCTGATCCGCCGTATCACGATTTGCAGTTATCCACAGTATCTAGACTGGTAAAGTATTTAAATCCCAAAGGGCTTATGGTACTATCATACCCAGGTAGGGAGTCAGCGTCGACCGTTAATGGAGTTGTTGTGGTGGACAATCGTAGTTACGGAGACGCGGCGCTGGCCTTCTACCGCCTCGTAGACTAATTCAATCGGCTAAATAGCCGTTATTTTTTTTATTTTTATAATTACGAATAGTCTGTTTGGAGACTGGATAAATGTTTCTAGACGTTACTGTGAAGCTACTTTATGCTGTGAGAATGAAAAATAAAGGTACAGTTAAGTGATATAATATAGACAATTCAAACAATAAACTTAAGAAAATAAATAGTCGAAACGACAGAGGAGGATAATGATTGAAGTCGCTTTTTCCAGTCCGGAACAGAAAGACGTAAATATTGATCACGAAGAAGTTATACTGACACCAGAGGCGTTGCAGGAACAACTAGAGCAACGTTTAGATTTTTGGAGAAAGAAACGAAAAACAAACCTCGGTTATATCGAGAAAACAGACGAAGAGTTAAAAGTCATAGAAACACAGTTAGAGGGATCTGATCCGGATCAACGGGAACAATTAGAAAAGTATTTAGAGTTTCTGAGGCAGAATCGAGAGATTGCCGGTGTTTTTCATGAAGTTGCAGACAGGGAAGTAAAAGATTTAGAAGCACAGCTAGGCGAAAGTGACGTCGACCAGCCAGAACAGTCAAACTAAAAAACCAGTCAT
>RZYF01000071.1 GCA_010014665.1 Candidatus Saccharimonadota bacterium
CCCGAATCCATTTGCTTTTTAAATACCCATGCTATATATTGAGGCGTTGTTCGGCAAAAATAAGCCAAAGAGATATATTTGTAAACATATTATGAGCAAAAACCTAGTTATAGTAGAGAGTCCGGCCAAGGCCAAAACTATCGAGAAATATCTCGGTAGTGACTTTAAGGTACTATCTAGCATCGGTCATATCCGCAGTATCGTCAAAAAAACCAAAGATGGCACACCACCTATAGATGTAAAAAACGGTTTTGAAACTGTCTATGAAGTCGACAGTGAAAAACGTAAAGTCATAACCGAGCTCAAAAAAGCCGTCAAAACCGCCGAAACAGTCTGGCTCGCTACCGACGAAGACCGCGAAGGGGAAGCTATAGCCTGGCATCTATGTGAAGTTCTCAAACTAAACCCCGTTACTACAAAACGCATTGTTTTCCACGAAATCACCAAATCGGCCATAGAAGAAGCCGTCAAAACCCCCCGAACGGTTGACATGAAACTAGTCGAGGCCCAACAAGCCCGCCAGATTCTGGACCGCTTGGTAGGTTTCGAGCTCAGTCCAGTAGTCTGGAAAAAAGTTCCTGGTGGCAAAAGCGCCGGACGCGTCCAGAGTCCAGCGGTGCGACTACTGGTCGAACGCGAACGTGAAATTCGCAGCTTTAAGAGCGATTTCCAGTTTAGAGTGACGGCTGTGTTCGTACACGACAACCAAGAAATCAAAGCCGATTTCCCCCAAAGATTCGATACCGAGCAGGACGCTCAAAATTTCCTAGAAAGCCTAGTAGATGCTAGTTTCAGCGTCTCAGTTGTTACGAAAACTCCTGGTACACGCAACCCAGGCGCCCCATTTACAACCAGTACATTGCAACAGACTGCCAATTCTAGTCTAGGTTTTAGTACGCGATCTACCATGCAGGCCGCTCAGAAGCTCTACCAAGAGGGTAAAATCACCTACATGCGTACTGATAGTGTTAATCTAAGCAAACAAGCCATAGCGAGCGCCGCAAGCTATATAGAATCAACGTATGGCAAAGAGTTTGTCAAAGTTCGCGCCTACCGTACCAAAAGTGCCAGTGCCCAGGAAGCTCACGAAGCTATCCGTCCAACCGACATGAGCCTCGAACGGGCTTCAGGCAACGAATACGATCAGAAACTCTACGATCTCATCCGCCGACGCACGCTCGCCAGCCAAATGGCACCAGCTAGACTCGAGAAAACCGAAATAGTTATTGATATTGTTCCAAAATCCAAAATCCAAAATCTAGAAGCTTCTTTTATCGCCAAAGGCGAAATTATAACTTTCGACGGTTTCCTGAGAGTTTATGGACGCAACAAACAAGACAATCTGTTGCCAGACCTAATATCTGGCGACCCAATCGAGCTCCAAACAGCCCTAGCGCGTCAAACATTCGCAAAACCACCAGCTCGTTACTCAGAAGGTTCGCTTGTCAAAAAACTCGAAGAACTCGGGATTGGACGACCTAGCACTTATGCAACTATCATCAGTACCATCCAAACACGTGGCTACGTCGAACGTGGTGAAGGTGAGGGGACCGAACGTAAAATCATCGAGCTACGCTTGGAATCGCCAACTAAGCGGGTGGCATCTGGCGGGGCAACGCCCGCTTCTGAAAAATTCTCTAATTTTTCAGAAGAAGGGGTGGACCAGATGACAGGACCCGCATCCAGCGACCTACGTACTGAGCACGCCGAAGGCAGCGCAAGCAACGACGGGAGCGGCCATAATCGTATTACTAAACAGACCATTACAGAAAAAACCGGCGCCGATCGTGGCAAACTAGTCCCCACGCCCGCCGGCGAGCTGATTGCCGATTTCCTGACCGACCACTTCGACGAAATAGTCGACTACGGTTTCACTGCAAGCGTTGAGCATCATTTTGACGAAATCGCAGCCAATCAGCTACCACGCAACAAAATGCTCCAAGATTTCTATGAACCGTTTCATAAGCGCATCGAAAACTCTGGCGATATCGACCGTAGTTCTGTCGCTCAAGCAACAGAAATTGGAATCGATCCAAAGTCCGGCAAACCTATATTTGCACGCTTCGGACGTTTCGGCCCACTTTTACAACTCGGCTCTACCGAAGACAAAGAAAACAAGCCCCAGTTCGCACCTATGCCACACGGCGCCCGTGTCGAATCAGTTACTCTAGAACAAGCACTAAAAGCTTTTGAGCTACCACGAGCCGTCGGTATTACCAAAGATGGCAAAGAAATCAAATCCAACATCGGACGCTTTGGTCCATATATACAGGTCGACAAACTATATGTCAGTATCAAAAAACCGCTTGATCCACATACCATTACAGAGGAGCAAGCTCGTGAACTCTACGCCGAAAAACTGAAAACCGAAGCCGAAAAAAACATCGCTGACTTCGGTGACGGTATAAAAATCCTCAAAGGCCGATTCGGACCATATATAACTGACGGCAAAAAGAACGCCAAAATTCCTAAAGGTATTGAACCTACCAGTGTGACACACGAACAAGCCCAGAAACTTCTAGCTGAATCTCCGGCCAAGTCAGCAAAAAGGCGCGTCGCTAGACGAAAAAAGTAGTGTAGAGGTGTAGTAGAAGATAGATTCCATTCTGCTGTACAGCAGAATGGATTATAGAAGAAGCGAATACCACAACTGCTTGTTCGTTTTGACTTTATATTGTTTTATGTTAATATAGACTCTACGTTAAAACCCATTGTCTACTGGAAGAGAAAACGTGACTTACGATGAGTTGGTCTGGAAAATCGGCATTCAACTACCCGAAAGTATCCAGCGAGACGCGTGCGAGTACGTTCTCGACAAGCTCGAGTACGTGGACGGCTTACCCAGGGAATCCGACATCCCCAAGGGGAAGATGCAGGAAGCAAGGCAGAGGGTGAAATACTTCTTCCAGCGGTTCCTCGTTCACAAGCAATACGAGAACAGCCAGTTCCCGTCGGATACAACAGCGAGTTTGATCAAAGTCCTCGAGACCACGATCGACGGCATGCAGAAGATCAAGGGTTAGCCCTCACCCCCAGACCGCCCGGAATACAGCCCACCCCACGACGAGCCCGTTCGATGACACCAGCTATCGGCACAAATGCTCGCCAAAGGGTGGGTTCGTCATATCTTCGAGACTATTTACAAGATTCTAGCAACTATCTTCCAGTTTTCATCTATTTTCTCCTGATCTAGCCCCCTTAGTTTGACTATTGTTGTTATTATGAACAGGCTGACCATAAATTCTACAACAATAAAGCTTCTTAAAACTATTTACCATAAGCTCCAAAGATGTGCTATAATATAACCCAGCGTAC
>RZYF01000002.1 GCA_010014665.1 Candidatus Saccharimonadota bacterium
TCAATCTTGCCCCGATCCGCAGCCGTTAGATGACTCATGTTAATCCTTTCCTGATTACATGTTTTATTCTAGCGGTTGCGTTTGATATTGGAAGTTAGGGTAAGACATCTGTTACAATAGTTAGTATGCAAAAAATAATCTTCGATACTAAAACCCGCCCACAAGATGATTTCTATGGTTACGTAAACAATTTTTGGTTGGCCAAGAACCCCATACCAGCTAGTGAAACCCGCTGGGGGACTTTTGATATATTACGTGACAATTCATGGCGAGCTGTCCATGAAATCGTCAACGATCTAACAGCTATGGATACCCGGGAGATAACTCGTGACCAACAAACTTTGAAGCGTTTTTTTGAAAGCGCTCTGACATTTGATTCGCACGGCCAAAATCATATCGACAGCCTACTAGTTGAGAAACAGCTAATCGACGAAGTTTCTACCCAGTCCGATATCGCCCGTCTGATCGGTCGTCATCATAGGTTAGGCCTTGCGCCACTTTTTACTGAATACACAGAACTCGACGACAAAAACTCTCAGATGCAAGTCCTGCGAATTCATCAAGCTGGACTAAGCTTACCAAACCGAGATTACTACCTAGAGGCAGACACACGGATGGTTAAAATACGTACTGCCTACACTAACCATCTGGAAACTATTGGTAAAGTTGTAGGAAATCTAGCGCCAAAAAAGTCTAAAGAGATTATCGATTTTGAAACCAAACTAGCCAAAGCTTCTTGGACCGACGTTGAACTACGCGACGTCCAGCGCAACTACACGCGCATGACGTTAGCAGAACTAGAAAAACGTTATGCCAGCTTCGACTGGACAGCATTCTTCGACGGTCTGGGCTGGAAAAAACCAAGTGATCATATAGTCGTTGACCAGCCAACTTATCTCGATGCTATGTTCGGCCTACTTGATAAAACGCCGATTGAGATTATCAAAGAATATTTAAACTGGCATCTGTTGAACGGTTTCGTTAGTTGGATCGACCAGGCCGGATCAGACAAAAACTTTGCTTTTTACGGAATGATACTCGGCGGTATGAAACAGCAAAAACCCCTCTGGAAGCGGGCTACTATATTAGCCGACAGTTTAGTAATCGGTGAAGCTCTGGGGCGTGAATATGCTACTCGCCACTTCCCAGAAAGTTCCAAACTAGCAGTTACCGAACTAGTCAATCAGATCCGTGAAGCTTATCATGTACGGATAGACCGTTTAACTTGGATGAAACCTGATACAAAAAAACTCGCCCATCGGAAACTGAACAATATAAAGGTTTTCGTAGGCTATCCGAGTAAATGGAAGGATTTGTCGTCACTGGATTTTAGTCAAAACAACTTGATTGCCAATCTGATGCAGGCTCGCGAACTAAATACCGATATAGAGCTTGCCAAAATTGGCACCCCACCACCAAACGAAGAATGGTACATGAATGCCCAGACAGTCAACGCTTATAATCACCCGAATCGCCTAGAGATTGTGTTTCCAGCTGCTATATTGCAACCGCCTTTTTACGACCCTACCGCGTCACAGGCCACCAACCTAGGCGGAATCGGCGCTGTTATCGGCCACGAATTGACTCACGGTTTCGATGACCAAGGCGCCCAATACGACGAACAGGGTAACACCAACCAATGGATTAGTGACAACGAGCTCAAATCCTTTACCAGCCTAGCAGATAATATCGTGCGTCAGGCTGACGCTTTCGAAGCAGCGCCGGGTATATTTTTACAAGGCAAATTAATATTAGGTGAAGCGATTGCTGATATCGGTGGTCTAGCGCTGGCTGTAGAAGCCCTCGAGCACTCCGCAACCCCAAAAGAGTTCCAGTCTTCGTTACCTGATTTGTTTGTAAATTTTGCTCGCTGTGAATGTGGCGCTACCCGCTTGGAACGTGCTATAGAACTTGCCAAAACTGACCCACACCCACCTAGCCCATTTCGCGTCAACTATGTTGTCTGTCACATCGACACGTTCTATGAAGCCTACGATGTAACCGAAACTGACAAACTATATCTACCACCAGAAAACCGCGCTAAGATTTGGTAATATCAAAGCCAGTTAAGCCTAAGACGTAGCAAACGAACTAGCAAGCTATTAAATACAACTGATCGATTCGATAAGTTCCTGTTTAGTGCAGAAGTGATAAAATTTTGTCTTAAATTTAAAGTAATTTTGGCATGAGCGAGGCCCGCTAGTGTGCACTAGCGGGCCAATGGAGCTCAAGCTCCTTGAGTGGCATCTCCGAGTTCAGAGAGCCGTTGCTCCATGACTTCGATGAGTACCTTGGCGTAGTGGTGAAGCTTGCCACCGGCGTCAAATTTCTCGCCAGGCTGTCGATTGTCGGCGAAGCCTACGAAGACCTCACCTGCTTCCGAAAGCCCAAAGCACTGGTCCGGCACGCCACTATGGGGCCGAGTGAGGTCAGGCACTCTACTGAGGAGGTCGATGTGACACAGGAACTGCGTTGGGAACGTACCGTACGACTCCACGAGCTCTCGGTTGACTATGTCAGCCCAAGTGCGACGTTGAAGAATCACAAGCGGAACGCTCTTGAACCCCGCTTCATTGAGTTGTTTGCCGAGCTCAGAGATACGTGCGTTTAGCTTATTGCACAATTCTGCCTTCTCCTCTTCGGCAATCCTGCGTCGGATCTCGCCATCAGCTTCTTCAGCCGTTCTGGCGAGTACTTCCTGTCTGATGGCTTCGCGCCTTGCGTCATCCATCGCTTCTACCTTCCGTCGAGCTCCAAACTTTGCGGAGCATGGTTTTTTGGAAAAACCTTAGGACCTTACTCCCAAAGTCAATATTACTTTACTATTTAATTGCATTTAATGCAACTTGTTCAGTATTTATAACTTTAAGCAATTTCCTGACCATAAAACCTATGACGTAACCTAAACTGACAAACTATATCTACCACTAGCTCGACGAGCTTATATCTGGTAACTACAAAAACTAGTCAATCACCAAAAAGTCTGAAACCACTAGAGGATCACCAGTAGTGGACATGGCTAGTAACCGGCAATCAGCAAAATCTTGTCCAGTAAAATGAAGATATACTTGTGAGGCAAATTTCATTTGTTGAAGTTTTTTTGGCGTAATCGCGGCAAATCCTCCACCTTGATGGTCGGTTTTGCGATGTTTTACTTCAACAAAGTATAGAACGTTGTCTTTTTTTGCGATTATATCTATCTCGCACTGTGTCTTTTTCCAATTCCGTTCGACGATCCCAAAACCACGCTTCGACAGATAATCAGTTGCTAGGTTTTCAGAAGCATTACCGATTTCTCGAGTCGTCGTTTTTGTTTGAGTATAAGTCGTATCATGATGAAGTGAAGATACGTCATCTACGTTTTCCAAATATTTCTTTATCGGGCTAAAACTTCGTCTATGTAGTGGTGTCACGCCGTATTTTTCAATTGCTTCACGATGAAGCTTCGTGCCATAACCGACGTGATGTTCGAAGCCGTACTGAGGATACAGTCTTGCCTGTTCAATCATATAGCTGTCGCGCGCTACTTTAGCGACTATCGAAGCTGCACTGACGCTAGGAACCAACAGATCAGCCTGTTTCATAGTAGTCACGTAGGGTGCTTTGCCGGTATCCAGCAAAAAATTAACCGTGCCGTCAAGAATAATCTGATGATACGGTACGCTAATTTGTTCAAGTGCCCGCCGACAAGCCAGTGAACAGGCCTGGCTCATACCGATTTCGTCCAGTTCGTCAGCATGCACCCAGCCAAGACCAATCGACTTTGCTTTTTCACGCACCTTCGGTTCAAGTTCGCGCCGTTTTTTGTCGGTTAGTTTCTTGCTATCTGTCAGACCGTCGATTTCTACACCACCCAAAACTACAGCACAAAAAACCAGTGGTCCCGCCCACGGCCCTCTCCCGACTTCGTCAATTCCAACTATCATGTAAATAGATTATAAACGTTATTGGCAATCTAGGCACATTTCTCTTAGTAAACTTGACCTTTTTGATTGTGTGTGTTATGATATAAGGGTTTCGTTGAGATAAATTCTCCGAAGCACTTTGACAGAGCAGGAACAAACTGTTCGACTGGTCTCAATGCGTGTGATATCTCGCATGTATCGAGACCATTCGAACGAAAGGGGCATGAACAAATGCTATTGGTCAACGAAGAAAGGTCGGCACTGCGACAAGTCAATCGTGCTGCCAGGAAGCTGAAGAAGCGGATCGACAAGTTGGAAAACTC
Organism: Candidatus Saccharimonadota bacterium; assembly: GCA_010014665.1. GTDB lineage: Bacteria > Patescibacteriota > Saccharimonadia > Saccharimonadales > Saccharimonadaceae > JAPUDS01. The sequence goes on from RZYF01000002.1 coordinate 4,229, forward strand.
CGAGAGATGGAAGAAGATGGAAGTGTGGGAGCGCTATCTCGAACACGACCACCTCATCTGGTCAGCTGTCTGGCACATCCCATTGAGGATGCACAAGAGCATCGCTTCCCTCACCTCCTGGCTCGAGAGCCGGGCCCTCCTCACAGACTACTACAAAGATAACCGCTCCAAACCAACAAGAAGGGATGTTCGTGAATTGTGCGTGTACGCACTTCTGGTGAAGAGTGTATACGCCACAGAAGAAGTTCGCTAGTTGGCGCGGGGCTTCGGCCCCGCGCCCAGGCGCTCCTTCTTGCCCTGCTCTGTCATTTTCTCTACAATTTATTTAGATTAATAAACCAAAACTCCCGCATAACGCGAGAGTTTGTTTTTGTACTTCAGTTTTAGGTTTTAACTATTGGCTTTGTGTGCAGCTTCAACAGCTTCAGCCTTTGCGTCAAGTTCAGCTTGCTTGGCAGCTTCTTCAGCAGCTTTTGCCTCAGCTTCTTTGGCTGCTTCTTCTTTCATACGAGCTTCTTCGGCTTCAGCTTCTTTGTCACGAACGTCGTTTACGCCTTCACGGTCAAATTTTACAGCCGATAGACGAGCACTCTTCCCAGCGCGATCACGCAGATAACTGAGATAGTTACGTCGAACTTTGGATCGTTTGGTAACTTCTACTTTAAGGACGAGCGGGCTGTGTAGCAAAAAGCTTTTTTCGACACCGACACCACTAGCTATTTTACGAACAGTTATTCGGCTAGTCAGACTATTTTTGCGATCACAACGTATTACTACACCTTCAAAAATTTGAGTGCGTTCTTTGTTTGCTTCTTTGATTTTTTGGTGGACGCGAACTGTATCGCCACTGCGAACGTCTACGACCTTTTTTTTCATGAATTCTTGGTTGACCTTATCGATAATAGCAAAACTCATAACTCTCTCACTTTATTGGTTTAATATTTTACAATCAATTTAAGATTGTACCACAGATACAGTAAAAAGAAAAGATGTATAATGAATGGTATGAATTATGACGAATTAGCCCTAGAACTCCACGAAAAATATAAAGGTAAGATCAAAACCGCGCTACGCGATACAACCGAACTAGACAAGACAAAACTAAGCGCTTACTATAGCCCAGGAGTGGGCGCAATCAGCCGTGCAATCGCCGAAGATCCCAGTACACTACCGAAATATACCTGGACCAATAATCTAGTTGCTGTTATTTCTGACGGTTCGGCAATTCTTGGCCTAGGCGACTTAGGACCAAAAGCAGCTATGCCGGTTATGGAGGGTAAAGCACTACTGTTTAAGAATTTTGCAGGAATCGATAGCGTACCGATTGTACTCGACGTTCATAGCGCCGACGAAATCGTCGATGTAGTTAAAGCAATCGCACCAAGTTTTGGGGCCATCAACCTTGAAGATATTTCGGCTCCAAAATGCTTTGAAGTTGAAGAACGACTGAAGGCTGAGCTGGATATACCAGTTTTCCATGACGATCAACACGGTACAGCTATAGTAACCTTGGCTGGACTTATAAATGCGATGAAAGTCGTTGGCAAAGAACTAGCGAACTGTAAAGTTGTTATTGTCGGCGCCGGCGCTGCAGGAACGGCTATCATGAAACTTTTGCATAAATACGGTGTAGGCTCTATCATCGCTGTCGATAGCAAGGGAATTTTATCGACTAAGAGAGATGATCTAAACGACGAAAAAAAAGCCCTTCTGCCATATCTCACGACTTCCATCTCTGGTTCACTTGAAGATGCTGTCGCTGATGCCGACGTGTTTATTGGCGTCAGTAAACCGAACCTTTTAACCGAAAAAATGATACAAACAATGGCTAGAAACCCGATTGTTTTTGCACTTGCAAATCCTCTGCCTGAAATTATGCCAGATGTCGCCAAAAAAGCCGGTGTCACTGTCATAGCCACCGGAAGAAGTGATTTTCCTAACCAAGTTAACAATGCTATTGCCTTCCCTGGAATATTCCGGGGCGCCCTAGACAACGGTGTTCAAAAAATCACTGACGAGCATAAGCTAGCCGCCGCTAAAGCTATCGCCAGTTTAATCGAAAACCCGACCGCTGATGAAATAATCCCATCAGTTTTCAACAAACAACTCGTCCCGGCAATAGTAAAAGTAATCGTCTAATATTGATAGATAATAATTGCTATAACCACAGTTATCTGTAGTGTTGCGTTAATAATTTGCGTGACTATAATTGGACGTAATCTATGAACGATGCCATACAGCAAAATAGGTAATCCTAAAAGCAGTGTCCCAGCCCAGGTAGCCAAGGATACGTCGTTAGCGCTTTTATTAACAAGAATTGTAGATATCTGTGGCAGTATCATTAGTGGCTGAAATACACCTGCGAGTAGAGCCATTTTTTCGGTATTTCTAATTAGGGCTGAGGTTTGTTTCATAGTAACTAAATAACCCTGTTGATCTCTTCTAGGGTAGTTTCACCTGCCAGCACTCGGAGGATACCGTCTTGAAGCATTGTCACCATACCTTCTGCCACGGCAGCTTTTTCGATAGCTTGAACACTTACATCCATAGCGTCACCACGTATAAATTCACCAATTTTTTCGGTTATAATCATCTGTTCCATGACAATAATACGTCCTTTATATCCAAGCGGTACTTCTTCGCTCTTGCCTGGTTTATAAAGCACATAATCATCGAGGTTAGGTTTTGTAATATTATCAGGTAAAACACCTAGATTTTCACGAATCCAGCGTTTAGTTGTTTCATCGGGCGTGTAGGGTACCTTCGAAGCATCATCGAGTTTACGTACTAAACGCTGTGAAGTTACCATCTTGACAGCACTTGAGAAAATCGGATTTTGTCCGATCATATCAATCATACGCGCAAAAGCAGCTGCCGAAGAACTAGCGTGAAAAGTCGTAAGTACTAAATGCCCAGTTATCGATGCTTGAATAGCAGTTTTAGCAGTATCAACATCACGAATCTCACCTACCATTATGACGTCGGGGTCTAACCGCATGATAGCACGCAAGTTTTCACCGAAAGTTTTGCCACGATTGGTATCAACTGGAATTTGCGAGATACCTTCTAGAGCAATTTCTACTGGGTCTTCGAGAGTAATAATCTTCCTCGTCGTGTCATTGAGCGCATTGATTATGCTATAGAGAGTAGTGGATTTACCTGAACCAGTTGGCCCAACCATCATAACCATCCCGTGCGGGTGTGATATCACCTCTTCGACATGAGATCTGCGTTCTGGGTCTAAGCCGAGATTCTCAAGATTCAGCAGATCTTGATCAAACATAAAAAGGCGTACTACCACATCCATACCATACACCGTCGGCACTGTTTCAATACGCATATTTAGTATTTCACCGGGCTTACGAACTGAAGGATGTTGCATATGACCGGTCTGTGCATCAACTGCCGCCGTACTGATATCAGCGCGCGAGCCGAGCGAAGCCATGATAACGTGGTATTTCTCGTGTGTAAGATAGGCTACCGGGTGTAGAGTACCGTCGATACGAAAACGTATACGTACTCGTTCTCTTTGATTTTCTACGTGAATATCGCTAGAACCCAAAATATCAGCCTGTTCAATCAAATAATCAAGTATCTTTTCACTGCTGACTCCGTCGAGGATTTTCGACACAGACGCTATAGTTTCACTATCACCTCCCGAAGCAATCACTACATTATCATATTCAACCTCTTTTGGCGGATCATATCGAATTATGTATTCGTTATAACCTGATTCGGATATCAAATAAAACTGAATAATCTTACCATCTCGTCGATAAATAGCTGACAAATCACGGGTTTCTGATTGGGGAGTTTTTGATGTAATAGCAAATATAAAGCTAGTCGAGTCACTACCTACTTGCAGAGGAACGATATGCATCTCACGCATCTCATAACCCTCTAGAACGCCCGATATGAGTGGTGAGGTGGTTGCTACCCCACGAGTATCAAAATATTTAATGCCTAGTAGCACCGCACGTTGCTTGGTAGCGTCTTCTTCTCTATTGCGCCTAGCGTCTAACTGCTCATCATTATTCATGTTTATGTTTATAATTATAGCGCATTTATGATGAGTATACAGAAGAAAAAGCTGTATACTAAGTTTTATGCGTTCAGTAATTCTAATCGCCCACAATATCAGGTCAACCCACAATATCGGATCAATCTTTCGCACTGCCGAAGGCCTAGGAGTTGAAGAGATTATAATCAGTGGATACACACCATACCCTACGACACCTGACGATTCACGGCTACCACATATACGTAAAAAAATAACCTCTCAGATACACAAAACGGCTCTCGGCGCCGAAACTATCGTACCGTTTCGAGTTTTATCAAATCCACCACTAAACGAACTGCAAGAATCGGGCTACCGCATAGTCGGACTTGAGCAATCCAACCGTAGCACACCGCTTCAGACATATCCTGCACCGCAAAAAATCGTCTTGATGATAGGCGAGGAAGTAGATGGAATTAAGCCAGAAATTCTTGAATTATGTGACGATATAGTCGAAATCCCTATGGTCGGCAGAAAAGAATCTTTCAATGTTAGTGTAGCAACTGGTATGGCTCTTTACCAATTTCTTGTTCTTTAGTATATAATAGACTTTAGCACCATGATAGACAAAAATCCCCAAAATCATACCTTGTTTCATTTGTCACGTATGCTTCTTTCGGGTCTTTTGCTCGTTTCCGTATTGTTAGCACGCTCCAACATAACAGCGTTAACACTTGCTAGTCAATCAAATAATTCGACTGGTAGTGTTTTAGCATACGCGACCAACATGTCGATCGGCGACCTATTGACTGCTGCCAATATGTCACGACAAGCCAATGGCTTACCTGCCTTGCAGCTCAACGGTCAACTTAACAGTTCAGCTCAGGCAAAAGCTAATCACATGATAAGTTTTGACTATTGGGCGCATGTCGCACCTGACGGTACAGAACCGTGGTATTTTTTCAACCAGGCAGGCTACAATTATCTCAGAGCTGGTGAAAACCTAGCCTACGGTTTTAATACGGGGTTTGAAGTAAATACCGGCTGGATGAATAGTACAACCCATCGTGAAAATATATTAGGTGACTATGCTGATGTTGGTTTTGGCATTGCTAACGGCGTTAATTATCAGGGTAGCGAAAATACTGTTGTAGTAGCACACTACGGAAAACCTGTATCACCGCCTCCAGTACCAGCACCAGCTCCGGCGCCGACTGCTCCTGTCGTAGCACCCACTGTTACACCTACACCAACTACCACTGTCACTACTGAGTCAGCTAGTAATCTTCCTGACACAACCGATACTCAAGCTGAAGAAACAGCTTCAACGCCAGTTGCGGAAACAGAAAAACCCAAACCTGATAAATCTAGCACTAAGCAGTCTGATGATTCACCTACCGCGAACCTACAGAACAAATCTAAAGCAGTCAGTGTTCTCGAACAGCTCTCAACTGGTAATTCTTCGGCAGCTGTTTATGCTAGCTTAGGAATCGTTACGTTATCATCTGCCGGTTACGCCATGACTCATCGTCTACGTATGAAACATCTACTAAAAAAAGGTAAAAAACTGGCACTCCATCACCCGATGCTTGATCTAACACTAATTGGAACAGCTCTAATATTCATACTTAGTGCCAACGCTGGTTATTTACTGTGACAGAATTATTTCACAACAACGCAATCACTACCATACAGTTCAGAAACACTTGATATTAATCGTTCCGAAATCTCAACACGATAAGGCAAACGTAGAGCAGATTTCTTATCTTCTCCAAGCACCAAAATAATCTCACTCAAGCCCGTATGATCGTTTAAATGAATTTTTAAATCTTTAAGCAGGTTGTGGTTATCGGGATCTTTGACGTGAATATACAAAATTTTCGCTGGTTCGTCTTCGATTGGACTGTAAGTAACGTTAGCACTTTCTACTCCCGGTATATCAAATGTTTGTCTATTTTTTTTAGCCTTGTTAGTCATGATTGCTTGACTTTTAATTTTAGGAATTCTCATATTTTTACCAGTTTTTTTGTAGTTATCCAATTCATCATTGGTGACAAATACTACCTCGTCAGCTATGACTTTTGCCTCACCCAATAAATTGCCATCTCGATCACTACTCGAAACTTTGCCACTAACTTTTACTACGGCGTCCTGAGTTATATCTGAACCTATAATTTCAAATGTTTTCGGGAACACGATCACTTCACCTTCTCCCGATTTATCTTCGAGTTTCAAAAATGCCATTTTACTACCACTTTTTGTTAAGATTGTTCGAACTGATGATAATACACCACCGACCACGACAGCTTTTTTGTCGTGACCAGTCTGAAGACTTGCCAATGGCACTGTTTGCTCTGCAAAATAATCATCATATTTATCTAGTGGGTGTGCACTCAAATATAACCCCAGAAGCTCCCTTTCCCACAAAAGTTGCTCGCGTTCAGGAGTTTGTTCGGGAGCATTATTGATAATAATATCTGGAACCTGTACGGCATCGGATAGACCACCAAATAAATCTGCCTGATTGGTATTGGCCTCTTTTTGAACACGGGAAGCGTAAGCTATAATAGTATCAAGATTGAAAAGCATATCTGAACGAGAAGCAAATCTATCGAATGCTCCCGATTTGATAAGTGATTCCCAGGCTTTTCGATTAAACTTACTCGTACTGACACGACGGCAAAAATCGCTTATACTACTAAACTCACCGTCTGTGTCACGAGCATGTAGCACTTCTTCAACTGCACCGACCCCAACTCCTTTGACAGCCGCCATACCAAAACGAATCTTTTTTTCATTAGGAACAATCGCAAACTCAGCATAGCTCTGGTTTATGTCTGGTGGCAGAACTATCAAGCCTGAATATTTACACTCGGCTATTTCAATCGCAAGTCTATCGATATTATCAGCGTCACTTGTCATCAACGCAGCCATAAATGCATCAGGGTAATAAGTTTTTAAGTAAGCTGTCCAATATGATATCAAACCATAACAAGCGGCGTGAGATTTGTTGAAACAATAAGCTGCAAAATCTTCGAGTTGCTTCCAGAATCGTTCCATTAACTGACGATCAATCCCGGAAACTTTTTCTCCACCAACAATCATTTTGTCTTTCATTTTTGCCATAAGATCAGCATTTTTCTTACCGATTGCTTTTCGCAGAGTATCAGCTTCTCCACCCGTAAAGCCACAAACTTCCTTAGATATCTGCATAACTTGTTCCTGGTAGACCAATATACCATAAGTACTTTCAAGCGCATTTTTCATACTATCATGCGGATAAGTTATTTTTCTTTCGCCATGTTTTCGTTTAATAAATTCGTCGATGAATTGCATTGGGCCTGGTCGGTATAAAGCACCCATTGCCACTATATCATCAAAAATTGATGGTTTAAGTTCTTTGAGATAGCGCTTCATCCCAGCCGACTCCAACTGGAAAACTCCTGTCGTGTCACCACGCTGAAACAGTTCAAACGTCTTAATATCATCAAGTGGAATTTTATCTAACTCAATATCTTGGCCGTAGACTTTTTTAATAATCCGTAAAGTATTTTTAATTATCGATAAGTTAGAAAGACCCAAAAAATCCATTTTGAGTAGACCAAGATCCTCAATCGGTCCCATAGGAAACTGAGTGGCTACCACGCCTTTTTGGGCCATCTCGAGTGGTACGTATTTGACTATGTCGTCCGGCGCTATCACTACACCAGCAGCATGGACACCGTGTGACCGAATCGTACCTTCTAGCCTGATGGCAAAATCAATAACTTTTTTGGCTGTTGGACTAGTTTCATATTCCTTTTTTAAATCAGGATCTTCGATAATGCTTTTTTTGAGCGGTATATGACGACCTTGAATCGGTGCTGGTATGAGCTTAGCTAAACGATCCGCTTCACTATATGGTACTTGCAGCACTCGAGCTACGTCACGCACGGCATTTCTGGCAAACATTTTGCCAAAAGTTGCAATATTGGCTACTCTCTCAGGACCATATTTTTGGACACAGTACTGGATCACTTCGTCGCGACGCGTATCTTGTATGTCGATATCGATATCAGGCATTGATACACGATCAGGATTCAGAAAACGCTCAAAAAGTAGCTCATATTTTAACGGATCAAGATCGGTTATACGAAGAGCAAAAGCAACTATAGAACCAGCAGCCGAACCGCGCCCTGGACCAAAAATAATACCTTTGTCTTTGCCCCAGTTTATAAAATCCTGGACAATTAAAAAATAACCATCAAATCCCATGTTATGAATTATTCCTAGCTCATAATCAGCACGCTCAACCACTTCTTTAGTAAGTAGATTGCGAACAGCCGACTCAGCTAATTCTTCAGCGTCTTGCCGTAATTTTCCACCATATCGATAAGCTAGACCACTCCAGACCAGTTTGTGTAAATATTTGGTCTCGTTATATCCTTTTGGCGTCGGAAAAATCGGTATCAATATCTTACCAAACTCAAACTCAACGTTACATCGATCAGCCACAGATTTAGTATTTATGATAATTTCAGGGTGTTTATCTCCCCAACGTTCAATAACTTCTATAGGATCGGTAACATGTAGGTGAAATTCAGCCAAGCTCATCCGCTTTTCATCGGCTAAATAGGCACCTGTACCGATACAAAGTAATATTTCATGAGGCTCCTGATCTTCGGCATACACATAGTGGGCATCGCTAGTTAAAATACATTGTATATCTAGCTCTTTAGCTAACTTGAACAAATACTCGTTTACTTTATGCTGCAAGGGAACAGCTTCATGATCTTGAATTTCGATATAATATCGATCACCAAATACTTTTTTATACCATTTAGCTATTTCTTTAGCTTTATCGTAATCGTCGTGTTGTAGCGGCTCGCTTATTTCACCACCCAAACAAGCACTGGTAGCGATTAATCCTTCGTTATATTTTTCTAGTAAATCATGATCAATTCTAGGTTTATAATACATGCCCTCTAGGTTGGCGATGGTCGAAAGTTTAATTAAATTTCGATAACCGGTCTGGTTCATCGCAAGCAGTACTAGGTGAAAGCGACGTTTGTCTTTGGAAGGATCACGATCATGTATAGTACGAGCGGCCACGTAAGTTTCTATTCCTATAATCGGCTTGATCCCTTCAGCCTTACAGGTTTTATAAAAATCAATCGTACCTGACATCGTGCCATGGTCGGTCATAGCGACAGCACTCATACCTTTTTGTTTGACGTTGTCTACAAGCTCATCAACCTTCGTTAACCCATCGAGTACGCTATAGTGAGTATGATTATGTAAATGCACATAATCCGAAGCTTTCAATGACGTGGCAACCAATTTAGATTTTTTATCGTTCATATCAGAGTATTATTATAGCAAAAATCACGCCCTAAAGCGCGTAAAAACCTTGTCTTATATGTTGTCTTATTAACTGTTTAAAGACTTAATCAAATCACCAACTAAAGGCCAGTCGACAAGCCAACTTAAAACCCATAGTAAAACAGCAATCACTACAGTACCGCCAATCGCACTTCCGATTCCAAAAAAAATACCGCGGACAAAATTGACTGCATAAATTAATTTTCTTTTTCGATACATATTGTCATATATATCATCGAGCACAGCTTTACTAGATACCAAATCATCTTTTTTATCGACAGTATCTTTAGGCTGTGCTCGTTTCATCATACTATACAAATTTATTTTTTATTGAAACCGTCACGTGCACCTTGAATAGCATTTTCGGCTCGATCGCCAAAATCTTTTGCTTTTGCTTCAACGTCTGACTTGATATTCCCAGCTTTATTTTTAGCGACATCGGCTTTGCTTTGTGCCTCGGTTTTTAACTCATTTGCTTTGCGTTTAATGTCTTCTCGAGTTTCCTTACCACTTTTTGGAGCTGACAGTAAAGCCGCAACCGCACCGATAGATGCACCCAAAAATGCTCCTAGTGCAAATTTACCTTTTGACATATCTTATTCCTCCTACTTATTATGTTTCTTCTTAAAACGATTCATCTGAGAAGCTATCAATTTTGCAAGTATTGCTGGCGATGCCATCTGTATTGCCGAACTAGTAAACGAACTAAATTTTTCGATAGTCGATTTTGTGGATGTCGCAATTTCATTTATTTGCTTCGTCACTCGTATTAACATAACAGCCAAAGCGATAGCCAGCAACAGAAAAACTGCTAGAAAGATAGACAGGATAACTACTAGAATCTGCATTGCATCCATATTTTCAATATTTCCTTATATTTACTACACTACTATTATAACATACCTAAATCTATTGAATTGCTCGAGCTTAAATATAATCGGCTATTTATTTGAGATAGCTTTTCTAACATCTTCGGAATAGCCTTCGTGATCCATTACATATTTGAGATGAGCTAGAAAATAATTTTTTGGATCACCGGTTGTCATCCATTGACCCTTAGTTTTAACAACATACACATCGTCCTTAACAGCGGCTCGTGTTATAGCATCGACTGTCCATAGTTCATCATCTAAACCGGTATGATTTGGCTTTAGGGAATCAAATATCTCGGGTGTTAACAAGTATCTACCATATGACGCAAGTGTCGACGGTGCCTTGCCGATTGCAGGTTTTTCGACAATATTATCTAATTTATCACTGTTTTTTAATGAAATAATACCGTATTTATCGACCACGCCTGGATCAACTTCTTGGGCCATAATTACACCTTTAGCGTCAGGATGTTTCTTGAAAGTATCGATCATGCTTTTTGTATCTGAAGTTCCGAAAACCACATCATCACTATAAATAACAATAAATGCTTCGTCATCAGCGATATAATCTCTGGCACTCACGATTGGTGATCCGTTGCCATATGGCAGTGCGGGATCTTGAATTATAACTCTAATTTTTGGAAAATCTAATACGTGACGAACTGCCTCGTAGCGGCTTTCTTTACCCTGACCAATAAGCTGTTTACGAATATGATTGACTGCATTGTTGAAATAATCTTCATAGATAGGCTTGCCTTCAAGGGTAGACACAATAATAATTTCTTTGATACCGGCAGCTACACATTCTTCAACCGCCAATTGAATAATTGGTCGATTACCTAGTGGTAACATAGCCTTAGGTATTGTTTTAGCAATTGGTAAATATCGACTAGCATATCCAGCATCAGTGATAATTGCCTTGGTTGGTATACGATAGTTTCTCGATAAATTGTCCTTCATATTCTACGATATCCTTTTACGTATTAATTTTTGTGCTAAGCCGGGGTTTGCTTTACCTTTAGATTCCTTCATGATTAGACCTATTAAATATCCTATTACTTTATCGTTACCGGCTTTTATGTCTGCGATGGCTTTTGCGTTAGCGGGGTCAGCGAGTACTTTTTCGACTATCGCCGCTATGGCATTTTCATCACTCACCTGTAACAGGTTCTTCTGCTCAGCTATATGCCGTGGCGACTCAGGACTAGATAACATAGAGATCAGTACGTCTTTTGCCGCCGTCGAACTAAGCTCAGCTGTATCTACCATACCGGATAGTTCCACTAAACGCGCTGTTCCTATGCTAGATATATCGGTATGTCCTTCCGCCGAACCAAGTACACTCGACAACCAATGAGCTACACGAGATGCAGTTTCCTTGCCAGCAATAGTATATATTTCAGCAACAATCTCGGCGTTAGATTTGACACCTAGTAACGCAGTTATCACCGAGCCATCAAGACCCATCGCAGTAAATTCTTGGCGATATTGATTTGGTAATTTTGGCATAACCTTAGCTACAGCTTCAACTTCACTTCGCTCAATTTTTAAAGGTGGTATATCAGCATCCGGAAAATAACGATAATCGTGGGCGTCTTCTTTTGAACGTTGAGAAAAAGTAGCTTGACGATCCTCGTTCCAACCGCGGGTTTCTTGGACAACTCTTTCGTTTTTATCGAGTAGTTTTACTTGTCGATTTATCTCAAAATCAACTGCACGCTCAACGGCTTTAAACGAGTTAAGGTTTTTAGTTTCAGTTCGAGTTCCTAGTGGCGCACCAATTGGTGCTACCGATACATTAACATCAAACCGTATATTGCCATGGTAGAGATCGCCGTAAGTTACATCTACATAAGTCATGAGTAAATATATTTCCTGAGCGTATGCTTTAGCTTCGGAAGCACTGTGCATATCAGGCTCAGAAACAATTTCAATCAAGGGTGTTCCGGCGCGATTAAGATCAACTAAGCTATAATCTACACCGTTTGGATGAGTTAATTTACCAGCATCTTCCTCGATATGAGCATGGTGAATCCGAACTACCTTATCGCTACCATCTTCAAGATGTATTGTCACAGAACCAGCTCCTATAGTCGGGTGGGCTAGCTGAGTTATCTGATAGCCTTTTGGCAAATCTGGATAAAAATAGTGTTTGCGCTCAAAATAACTGTTTTCTGCTATTTCTGCATTTAGAGCTAAACCAGCCCGAATCGCTAGCTGAACCGCTTCACGATTTAAAACTGGTAAAGTACCTGGCAGCCCAAAACATATTGGACTAACCATTGTATTTGGTTTAGCATCCCGAGCATCATTATTAGCACCACTAAACAATTTTGTGCGTGTCTTAAGCTGAACATGACATTCTATTCCGATAGTTGGAATATATTGAGTCTGACTCATAACGCCCCTAGGTCTTTCAAAGCTTTTTTAAAACTTATCAGAACTTTATTGGTCAAATTAATGTTTATTTTTACACTTTCTTCGTGAGCGATGCGATTACGAAACTTATGTGCAGCCCATGCTGCTTCACGCCTAGTGAATACTCGGCTAGCAGACGTCATACGCTCTCCCATAGTTTCACCCTTAAAGCGTGAGATCCGCAAAGCTTTATCTAATAGTTTGTCGGCATTCAAAATCGCCATATATTGAGAAGTAACGTCTTCGGATACGCTATTTTCTATCGCTAGCCAAGCTTCCTGAAACTCTTGAACATTTATAGATTTAGGTGCTTTTCGACTAAAAGTAATTATTACGATTAACAATATACCTATAATCACAATACTAACTAAAAACAATATTATTGTTGTTCCACTACTCATCGGTTTATTACCTCCTCAACCAATTTTGCGGCATTTATCAAATTTACATCAAGTCGATAAGGTGCAACCAGTTGAATACCGATAGGTAAATTGTTCTGGCCCGTGCCATTCGGTAGACTAATTGCCGGTAATCCTGCCAAACTAGGTGGTACCGTCAAAATATCAGTTAGATACATTTTGAGTGGATCACTAACATTTTTACCCAACTTAAAGGCTGGTGTCGGCGCAGTTGGAGATAGTAATATGTCATATTTTTCAAAAGCCTCTTCATACTCACGAATAATTACTGTTCGAACTGCTTGAGCTTTATGATAATAGGCATCATAGTAACCACTCGAAAGTACGTAATTCCCGATCAATATACGACGCTTGTTTTCGTCCATAAATCCTTCACTGCGACTATTTTCGTAAACAGCCTGCAGTGAATCACCGGTTTTTTGTGTCCCATATTTTATTCCATCATAACGCGCCAAGTTAGACGATAATTCGGCTGGTACAATTATGTAGTAGACCGCTAGAGCATAAGGTGATGTAGGTAACGATACTTCACCGACTTCGTAATCGTTATTACGTAAAGATTCTATAAGATTATCAGTACATCGTCTTACGTCTGGATCTATTCCCTCTCCTAAACCTTCCTTGATTACACCAAAACGAGGCTTTTTGAGTTCAGGGGTAGTTTTTTCAATTTTAATAGTAGTACTATCACGTTCATCTACGCCTGCCATACAGTTCAGGACTAATTCAGCGTCTTCAGTATTTGTCGTAATCGGTCCCACGACATCTGTACTGCTAGCCATAGCAACTACCCCATAACGGCTAACTGAACCATAGCTAGGCTTCAGGCCGACTACACCGTTATAGCTAGCTGGTTGGCGGATTGATCCACCGGTGTCTGTACCTAGCGCAAACGGGACTATACCGGCAGCTACCGCTGTAGCTGATCCACCCGAACTACCACCCGCAACCCGTTTTTTATCAACTGCATTGGAAGTTGGGCCAAAATATGAGTTTTCCGTGCTACCACCATGTGCAAACGAGTCTAAGTTAGTTTTGCCTATACATATAGCCCCCTCAGCCTCAAGTCGCTCGATAACAGTAGCCTGAAAAGGCGCCTCGAAATTCTCAAGCATATGTGAGCTAGCGGTTGTTTTGCTATCATATGTCAGTATGTTGTCTTTGGCCAAAAAAGGAACACCCGCCAAACGACCGATAGTCTCATTTTTTTTGATCCTAGCATCCAGTTCGTCGGCGCGCTCTAGTGCTCGAGCTTCGATAACTTCTAACACGGCGCTATTCTGGTCTTTACGAGCCCGATTGATTGCTTCAGTTACAACTTCACGAACCGTCGTACCTTTTTCATACATCTGACGAATATCGCTAATTGTCATTCTATCACTCGCTTTACTTTTATCTGTCCATCCTGTTGATTTGGAGTGTTTCTAAGCAGAGCATCGCGGTCTAAGCCGTAGTCCACCACTTCGTCCTCGCGCATAACGTTCGACAAGCCAGTTACTTGATATGTCGGTTCGATACCTAACGTGTTGACTTCAGACAATTTACTTACAAAACCTAATATCTCATCTAATTGGTTTCGCAACGCATCAGCCTCAGTGTCACTAATCGTCAAAGCAGACAATTTAGCCAATTTTTTTACATCTTCAATAGAAATAGAGCTCATATGACATATAGTATAACACTTTAAACCAACGAATAGGGATTGGTTGACTTCATCAAATTTACTTTTGATATCGACTACGATTAATAGTCTATTTTAAGATTTAAGATACCTACATGCTATGAAATGAGTAGATGTGTCGGTTGAGAAAAACAAAGTATATGATTTCTCAGAACCAAATAGCACAGCAAAAGATATGAACGTTGCCTGTGTTATTGTTTAATAAATCTAGCAAACGGTAATTTCTCGACAATTGAATAATTTTGTCTCTATAAAATAACATCGATTATGAAAATAAAAAACGAGGCTAGACGCCGCGATTTAATTAAATTTGTTCTATTGTTAAAGCTATAAAGAATTCTCGAAATCAATTTTTAACAAACAGACAGACTAGCAACCCGACTTTGCGGACCCGGGATGACCCGGGTCCGCAAAGTATTCGAGTCAGTCGCAGAGACCCAGATCTTCGAATAGGCGTCTTACGAGGTTGTAATCGGCTGTGGAGCCAGCCTCGCCCTCGTCATCGGTGAACGACATGGGCACCTGGGTAGTACGATCGATCAAGAAGTCGACTGTGTTTTCAAGTCTATTGATGACCACACCGACCACGAACCGCTTGGCCTCGTTGCAGAGCGCCTCCGTGGTGAGGGTATGTAAGCGGGCACGCTCCTCTTGCACCTTACCGTCAGGAGTACAGGCAATGATCTGCTCGATGTGAACTTGCCGGTGCGCGAGATCTTTCTTGCGTGCCTTCTCGCCGACCGGATCGTCGACCAGCTCCACAAACCTTCCAACGACGTAGTCAGTGATAGCGGTGGCAACCCCGCGTGCGTCCTCAGCACCGACTACAGTCACCTCAACGTAGAGGCTGTAGCCGACACCGCTGGAGCTATTGACGATTGAGTGACTGTTGTTGCCGGGCTCAACCCGACCAACGATGTCGAAGGGGTCCAGATCGTCAATCTCCCTGATAACTTCGTCGACTGTCGAGAAGTCCCGTCCTGGATGTAGCTGTCGGAATTCCGACTACTGTCTCCGTAGACCGCTAGCCCTCATGAGACACTCAGTTGTAATCTTGGGTTCAGTGGTTGGATTAGTAGTCATAGCAAAACTCCTCGGTTGTCACATGGATCCTGGATGGATCGCGTGTAGTGTGGCAAGCTAGGTTCATCTCTATAAACACAGCTTGCCAAACTACACAGTCTGTCTGTTTGTCAAAGTATCTCGGAGCAATATGCTACACGAGCACTGTTTTTTATAATAGCACTATTATTTAAAATTGTCAATGATTTTTTAACATCGACCAATAGGCTAGATGCGAAGATTTATTGGCGACTTTTGACTTCAGTTATTAGGTCTCGGAGTTCAGCGGCTTTTTCGAACTCTAGATTAGAAGCCGCAAATTCCATCTGGACCTCTAGATCTTTGATAAGCCCAGAATATTCGTCTTTTGGAATCTTTTTGAGATCTATCAGAGGTTTAGACCCTTCTTTTTTCGGTATGACTGAGCGTAGTCCTTCGTCAACAACTTTTGCAATACTAGTTGGGGTAATACCATGTTCAGTATTGTAGTTTTTTTGAATTTCTCGACGTCGATTAGTTTCGTCGATAGCTCGTTGCATACTACCGGTTACAACGTCGGCATACATCAGCACGCGGCCTTCGACATGCCTTGCAGCGCGACCAATAGTTTGGACTAGTGCTATTTCGCTACGCAAAAAACCTTCTTTGTCGGCATCCATAATCGCTACTAGAGAAACTTCCGGTAAATCTAAACCTTCTCGTAGTAGATTAATACCAACTAAAACGTCATATACGCCAGTTCTTAGATCACGTAAAATATCACTGCGCTCTAACGTGTCGACGTCGCTATGTATGTAAGCTGTCTTAATATCAAGCTCTAATAGATACGTTGATAAATCTTCGGCCATACGTTTAGTCAATGTGGTTATTAAGACGCGTTGGTTTTTTTCGGTTCGACTTCGTATCTCCCCAATCAAATCGTCGATCTGACCATCAATTGGACGAATCTCAATCGTCGGATCAATCAGTCCAGTCGGACGGATTACCTGCTGAGTTGGCTCAGGTGAGTGCTCAAGCTCGTAAGTACTAGGCGTAGCCGAAACATATATAACTTGGTTGATATGTTTTGTAAACTCGTCGAAACGCAGCGGACGATTGTCTAAAGCGCTCGGCAAACGAAAACCGTAATCAACTAAAACCTCTTTGCGCGCTCGGTCACCGTTATACATCCCCCGTACTTGAGGTAGTGTCATGTGCGACTCGTCGATAAACATCAGAAAATCATCTGCGAAATAATCCATGAGAGTAGCGGGCTGCTCACCAGGTTCACGGTTCGTTAGATATCGACTATAGTTTTCGATACCTTTTACAAAACCAGTTTCTGCTAACATCTCAAGGTCAAATTTGGTTCTTTGAGCTAGTCGTTGAGCTTCAAGTAACTTGCCTTCACGTTCAAAAAATGCCAACCGTTGATCTAATTCTTCTTGGATTTTTACCAGAGCCCGCTTCAGTTTTTCCTCAGGTGTAACATAATGACTACCAGGAAAAATCATAAACTCTTGTGGCAAAGTTATAATTTCACCAGTTAGCGGATTTATTTGAGAAATTTTCTCAATCTCGTCACCAAAAAACTCTACCCGAACCGCCGACTCACTACCAGCTGGAAAAACATCTACTACATCACCGCGAACTCGAAAATTCGAACGGGTAAAGTCTATATCGTTTCGATGATATTGTATATCAGTCAAGTTCCGAATAAATTTGTCACGCTGACGACGTTCGCCAACCCGTAGTCGTATTGCCATGTTTCCATAATCCTCAACTGAGCCAATTCCATAAATACAACTAACACTTGCCACGATTATCGTATCGCGACGAGTCAATAGTGCGCTGGTTGCAGCATGTCGCAAACGATCAATTTCTTCGTTGATTGCACTATCTTTCTCGATAAAAGTATCACTGCTAGCCACATAGGCTTCAGGTTGATAATAATCAAAATAACTGACGAAATAATGAACTTCGTTATCGGGAAAATAGGCTTTGAATTCCGAGAACAGCTGGGCTGCCAAAGTTTTGTTATGGGCAAGTACCAGAGTCGGTACGTTTCGATTAGCGATTACGTTCGCCATAGTATAAGTCTTACCGCTACCAGTAACACCTAGCAAAGTCTGTTCACGATTGCCTGTTTCTAGACGCTCAATCAATTGGGCAATCGCCGACGGCTGATCGCCGGTAGGTTCGTATAGACTCTCCAATCGAAAACTATTCACTTAGTTATTATACTCTATCGCTAGTTTGAAATAGGTGGTGTAGTAATAGCCCGAGATTGCTTAAACTTCAGCGATGCTGCCATTTTAGCGACCTGTTCACTTTGATCGATATCTTTTCGCTTTATGAAGTAGTCAATTATCGTCTGTTTTTCGTCGTACTCAAACACATATCTGTAAACTTTTTCACCACCCTCAGCTTTTGTGGTTCCAATAGCGTCACTGGGTTGATACGTCCGCTGATAATACTTTGCTTGCACGCCATCAGCATAAAACGGGGTGGTTGGCTTAACCCCTGCTATCGCGACTGTGTTAGTTTTCTTCTGAGTCCAAATAGAAAGTGTCGGCCTATCTCCACCACCAACTCCGTCGACATAACCCTGTTTTATCGGTTCATCCTTGCCCTCACCAAGCTTATGGAACACTATCATATCGCCCTGAGGATCAATTACAAGATCACTACCGTTTGGAACAAATACTTGAAAGGCTTTTTGGCCTGATGAAACAAAAATTCCTGAGTAAGGGTATTTTATGCCTGCGCTGAAGTTATTAGCAGCAACTGTAGCGTTATTTAAGGTTTGTTCGGTCGTAAAATAAAAATATCCAGTGACCAACGAAGCTAATATAATAAATCCTATTAGGATTATCCAGTTCTTTAGGTTTTTGATTTTCGGACTTTTGGCTTGCGCGTCTTGTACAGTGGCTAAAGTAGCCGATGACGGTAAATCTTGGACCGGATTAGAAACTGAGCTAGTAGTTACAGGTTGTTGGTTCGGGGTTGGTGGATTAGAATTTAAATTATAATTTCCTGACTCTAGGGAAGTGCTTGAATCGGTTTGGCCTAGTTGTGGTTCTTGATTTATCTGATTGACCTGAATATTTTGAGCCAGAGATTCAGTACTTGCCAGCTGGGAAACCGGCTGAGAGTGGTTTTCTACCAACGAAGGGAAAACCGATACTCCCGATTGATCAATTGGATGGATTACCGGTGCTACAGGCTCGAGCGCTGTGTTGTCAGGTTGATTAACATCACTAGTGTTTTGTTCATTAATAAATTGATCGTTTTGCATAATTAACTAGATTTAAATAGCTGATAAATACATTATGGCAGGTTGATATAATAAACTCAAGCATGATACAATAACACCAGATGCTTAAAAAAACAAAAAGAAAAATCAATGTTACTTGGTCACCATCTAGGCGAATGGCAATTCGTCGTGGCCGTGCTAAGAAGCGTCTGATCAATAGTGATGATGAATTTGATACTGCCTTAAAAATTCTTGATCGTTATCCAAAGCGTGTTACTTTTTTTGGTTCAGCTCGCGACGTTCCTGCAAACGAACATTTGCGTGAACAAGCTTATGAGCTAGCCTATAAACTTGCCAAGAACGATTATGCGATTATTTCCGGTGGCGGACCAGGGATTATGGCGGCTAGTAACAAGGGGGCTTATGAGGCTGGAGGTGTATCTATCGGTTTCAATATACATTTACCACGCGAACAAACGCCTAACCCACACGTAACACATTCGTTTGAATTTCATTACTTTTTTACGCGTAAAGTCACGATGACTTTTTATTCTCATGCTTATATTTATTTTCCGGGTGGATTCGGCTCACTCGACGAGTTATCAGAAGTCCTAACTTTGATACAAACCAAGAAAATGCCTCCTCTGAGAGTTATTTTGTTTGGTTCGAGTTATTGGAACAATTTTGCCAAATTTATTAGAGAACAAATGCTCGAAAACGGTTACATATCGCCTGGTGACGATGATATTTTTGTTATAACCGATGACGTCGATGAAGCTCTAGAGCTTGTAAATACCGGTTACGATTCCTAAACTAAGCAAAACTAAATATTTCGCTCGATTATATTCATCGGTTTTAGTTCAGCCCCGTATTCGAGTATGCCAGCTTTAGCGCCGATTTGTTGGACAACACTCGATGAGTTGGCTGATGCAAAGTGCAACGATTCCTTGAGCGAATGTCCCTGTAACCATTTACTTAAAAAGCCAGCTGCAAATGCATCACCTGCACCGGTGCGTTCGACGGATGGAAGATTATCATACAACCCGGTGGTGACAAAGGTCTTGCCGTCAGAAGCACAGGCGCCATTACGCCCATCAGTCACGATTATTACCGGACAGTAATGTAGCCCATGCATTACCAACTCTTCAATATTATTGCCCTCAACTAACTGCTGCATTTCTTCTTTGTTTGTTACCAGTATTTCAACATCTTCCAGTAGCGAGCGTAATTTCTGAGAATCGCCCAATTCAATTCCCGCTGGATTGAGCATGACTTTGATATCTTGCTTAACCGCCCAATCAACAACTTTTGTCAATGATTCTATGGAACCGAGCGATGAAGGGTATACCCAGTCTGGCTTATCGACTGTACGCAACATTCGTTCGACATCATGAGCAGACGGTAAAATCCCTTTATAATTCAAAATCGTTCTCTCTCCACCGTGAAGCGCTACCAAAACAGTTGATAAGCTAGCTTGCAAACTCAAGTCCTGGACTACAGCTGAAGTATCCACTCCCTCTTCGTCGAGTGATTGCAGAGCCTTTATTGAAGCAACATCGTGACCTAGAGCCCACAAATAGCGCGTGTCTATACCTTGTCGAGCCAAAGTAACAGCAACATTGGTAGCATTGCCACCGCTAGCGAATACTGCTTGAGAAATATCAAGCTTAGCACCAAGTGGCAGATGAGTGTAGCACACATCCCCTTCACAATGCGGATCAAATTCGTCGTCAATCAAAAATATATCTTGAGCAGCCTTACCGACACACAAAACACTTGGTGGTTTCATGTTATCTAATAGCCTTTCCGGCTGATCCAAAGGCTTGAATTTTTTCCTCAACTACAGCTTGAATAACATCTTTTATTTCATCCATTAATTTTACTACTGCAAATTCTGTTGGATCTTCTCGTAATACTTTTTCGAGAGTGGTGCGAAAAGCATAGCGGATATCACTGTTGATGTTTACTTTGCTGACACCGATATGAGCTGCTTTCTCAAAATAATTCAGTGGTGTTCCCGAACCACCATGCAAGCTAATCTGACAGTCTATAACGTCACGTATATTCTGTAATAAATCAAGATCTAGGACTTTTGGTCCAGGGTATTTACCGTGTAAGTTACCAATTGAGGCTGCGAATATATCTATACCCGTAGCCTCTACAAAAGCTTTTGTGTCTAGAGGCTTGCTAAAGGTTTTTTTGATTTCTTCGTAATCAATCTCTTCGCTATGAACGTTTGAGCTACCACCAAAATAATGTGGTTCACTTTCAACTAGAGCCCCGGTGAAAGCAGCGTACTCTACTACCTCCTTAGTCTTGGCAATTATTTCTTCGTCTAACGCATCGTGTTTGGCTTGACTAATGTCGATGTGAATAAATTCATAACCAGCATCAATCGCCCGTTTACAATCATCGACTGTCGGGCTGTGGTCAAGGTTTAGATATATCTCTACCCCGTATTCAGCCTTATAGTTGTCTACCATATCACGAACATTCTCGAGTCCGAGGGCTTCAACTTCGCTATCACTAACTTCTACGATTACTGGTGAATTTGTCTTCTGAGCAGCCCGAACTACAGCAACAAGAATTTCCTGATTATCGATATTAAAAGCCCCAACAGCAAAGTTCTGTTGACGACTTCTTTGCATCAAATGTCGAGCCCGCGTGGTATTATTTCTAATTTCTCGAATCCCTAGCGACATACGCCCCCTAATTGTTAGATATCTAAAAATATTATAGCTTATGCTTCTTAGATTAAGCAAATCGCTTATCGGCCATAAATTCTTGTATTGATTTAGCTATCCCTGCAGCGTCCAGACCATAAGCTTCGTATAATTCCTCAGCTTTACCGGACTCACCGAATTTATCCAACACACCAATTCTCTTGAGAGGTGTAGGATACCGTTCCCCGAGTACCTCAGCAACTGCACCACCAAAACCAGCTACTACCTGCCCATCCTCCACTGTAACAACACGTCCGGTTTTCTTAGCACTAACAATTATGGTTTTGTAATCAAGCGGTTTGATAGTCGGGATATGCAGTAGTTCAACGGAGACTCCCCTGCGGGCTAGCATACGCGCAGCCAACAAAGTGCGGTAAGTCATAGTGCCAGTTGAACATACAGTAACATCGGATCCATTACGTAAAACGTAAGCAACGCCAATCTCGAACGGAGTTAGGATTGTCGTAAATACTGGAGTAGAGTCACGTGATAAACGCAAATAAGCTGGCGTATTTAATTCGCCTAAAGCTAATACGACTTTTTCTGCCTCTAAGCTGTCAGCTGGAGCAACTACTGTCATGTTCGGCAAACTTCGCATCATAGCAATATCTTCCAGTACTTGGTGCGTAGCGCCATCAGGACCAACACTAAGCCCAGCATGAGAACCAACAATCACAACCGGACGATCGTTGATACAGATAGTAGTGCGAATCTGCTCCCAATTGCGTCCCGGGCTAAACGCCCCATAGCTAGCCAAGAACGCTTTTCGTCCCATAGCTGCCATACCGGAAGCTACAGTCGCTAAATTTTGTTCAGCTACTCCGACCTCAACATATCTATTAGGAAAAGCCTCTACGAAAGACTGCATACCCACTGATTCAGCCAAATCCCCGCTAAGACCTACTACCCGATCATCTGCGCTAGCTAGCTTAACAAGTCCACGACCAAATCCAATACGAACACTCTCGGTGCGGATATCTTCAGAACCAAGTTGTCTACTAAGATGCATTAGCACTTCAGCTTTGGCTGCAGACGCACGTTGCTTTGAAGTCGATTGCCTACGAAGTAGCACTGTCAGATATCCTTCCGTCTAATGTTCTTAATTTTTTGATAGCAGTTTTAGCCTGGGCTGAAGACGGCACCATGCCGTGCCATTTATAATCATATTCCATAAAATCTACTCCCTTACCAGGAATCGTGTGCGCAATTATAACGCTTGGACGATTAGTCACCGCCCGAGCCATAGCGCATGCATCGACAATACTCTCAACGTTATTACCATCAATTTCTTGAACATGCCAGCCAAAGCTTTCCCACTTGCCACGAAAGTCTTCTAACGGCATTGTCTCTTCAGTACTACCACTAATCTGTATGTTGTTACGGTCAATAATCGCTACTAGATTAGCAAGTTTATATTTGGCGGAAAGCATTGCGCCTTCCCAGACGTTACCTTCATTACACTCACCATCACCTAAGGTTACGTAGATCCACCGTGAACTATTATGCTCTAACTGTTGTAAAACATAGGCCATTCCAGCTGCTTGGCTTAAACCGCTACCAAGCGGTCCACTAGTAACTTCGACACCTGGTAACTTGGTACGTTCTGGGTGGCCTTGAAGAGAAGAACCATATTTACGCAATGTTTTTAATCGATCGGTTGAAAAATATCCACTCCGAGCCAGCACCGCGTAAAGCACTGGAGCAATATGACCATTGCTAACAACGCAGATATCGCGTTCAGACCAATCGGGATTTTTAGGATCATGGCGTAAAATTGAAAAATACAAGGCAGCAAAAACATCAGCCATACCTAACGGCCCGGCACTATGTCCGCTATTTGCTGATTCTAACATACGCACAACGTCCTGACGGATCGTATTCGCTAAATGTTCTATCTGGGTGTATGTCATATAACCCTGCTTCACTAGATATTATTTTAACATAAGCAGTATAACAATTTAGTTATGAAATATATCACCGTCCAGCTAGCTGTGATAATCTGTCAAATTCAGCCGCAGGATTCTGAGCGTTCCGCAAAGCAGCACCAACATTTATAACACTAACTCCTTGGTCTACAATCAAATATATATTGCTACTATCCGCACCACCATCCCATCCAATCTCAACTGACGAATTAATTGAGCGAATGTCACTAATTTTTTCTAATGCAGCCAACTCGCCATGACCGTCACCACCCAACTCGCCGCCGAACAACATTACATGATCTGCCTGTTCGACTAGGTTTCTATGATCATACACGTTAGTTGTCCGCAAAAAAGATACCCCAGCTCGCACACCTGTTTCCTTAATACGACGTAGAGTCTCGACTAAATCACCCTCAGCCTCAGCATGTATGATAATCATTGACGGAAGACTGGCAACAGCGTCATCGATTACCTCTAGCGGTCGACGGTACATTAAATGCACATCGGCTTGCACTCCCTCGGGCCACCAGATCATATTCGATGCAATATTACGATGTGGCGCAAAATCGCCATCCATCAGATCGATATGTATCCGTTTAGCATAGGAAGTTACACGTTCCATAATATCTCTAAAAACATGAGGATTATCCGTAGTTGGCATAACGGTCGGAACTATAATCGCCATGATGTACTATTTTCCTTCTTTTTTACCATACAGTAACCCCAGTAGTACACGTATACCAACAACCAGCAAAGCAACAATTGGAGATAGTACTCGTAAGCCCGTGGCATGCACTGCTGCGACACTAACAAAACTAGGAACTATAAAACAACTAGCAATGACTATATCAGCTAGTATGACAACCCATCGGTCAAGCTTCTGATCAAGAGGTTTTGAGCGCGCCACCATAACATACAGTAGATCGGTTAATATCAAAATACCTAGGGCATATATTAATACTTGAGCCTCTCCGATTACGTAGTATGGTGAGCTGACATCTATTAAAGATATATTTAACACGAAAGCTATAAAAACCAGCATACTAACAAGTAGAAACCGTGTGGCAGTACCCCAATACGATATTGAGCCTAAAAGTCCATGTAGTGTTGGCGATTCTTTTTTGCTAAGTGTAGATATTTTCTTTTTCATGCTTTCAACTATAAAGCATTAGCTTAGTTCGTCAAGTTGACGATTACGCCTAACATATCGGGCTGCACCCGCAAAATGTGTGTTAAGCCATGTATCTAGAATATTCTTCCATACTTCATCGTCCTGTCTAGTAAGTACATCGGCTGACAAACACAGAACATTGCTATCGTTATCTACTCGGCTAACTTTGGCTTCATATATATCACTAACAACTGCTGCACGTATACCGTTAAACCTATTTGCTGCCATCGCCATACCTTGGCCACTGCCGCAAAGCAAAATTGCCCTCGCATCATCTTCGCCAAGCACTTTGATGACTGCAGAGGCTGCAATTTGTGGAAAATCATCCTCTGGGTCTAGTTCACCCTCACGAATATCCTCAGTTTCAATCCCTCTTTTAGTTAAATATGCAAAGACCGATTCCTTAAAACTAAAACCACGATGATCTGCTCCGATAAATATCTTCATAGCCACTATTATATCTCATAATGATTACGCTTTACTAGAGGCTATAAAGCTAATATGCGGGTCAGTTCGACCCGCATAGATAAAACTTTGATTATTTACACTATTCAGTTAGACGAGCTACGTCGCAAGTTAATTCAACTAATCGATTACTGTATCCCCATTCATTGTCATACCAAGCAACGACCTTAAGCATATTACCAGCTGTCACTGCTGTTAGTGGTAAATCAACTATGCAAGAATGCGAGTTTCCTCGAAAGTCCGTACTTACCAGTTCTTTTTCGGTTACATCCAAAATACCCTGGTAATAGAGCTCTTGTGCAGAAGCTTTAAAAACTTGGTTAACTTCCTCGACACTAACGTCACGTTTTGTCACAACTGTAATATCACTCAGAGAGACGACTGGAGTCGGCACACGCACACTCAAACCACCAAACTTACCTTTTAAACTTGGGATTACTAGCGTAGTAGCTATCGAAGCACCGGTAGTTGTCGGAACTATGTTTTCTGCAGCAGATCTAGCTTCTCGTAAATCTTTAGCAGGGGCATCCTGAAGGCGTTGACTTGAAGTATAGCTATGTATGGTTGTCATCATAGCTTTTTCGACCCCGAAATGATTTTCAAGAATACTCATGATAGGTGCAATACAGTTCGTTGTGCATGAAGCATTGGAGATTACATCACTAACACCTTCTTTTAGCTTATTGTCGTTTACACCTAGAACTATCGTATCGGCACCCTCAACCTTCACGGGAGCAGAGATTATAACTCGTTTAGCACCAGCTTGATCAATATGAGCACGTGCTTTAGCTGGGTCAACGAAGAAACCGGTTGATTCAATAACTACGTCTACATTCATATCACGCCACGGTAACTGACCAGGGTCTGATAAGGCAAATGTCCGAATCTTTTTTCCGTTAACAGTTATCGAATCATCATCATAGCTGACATCATGGTCGTATTCACCATAGTTCGAGTCATGCTTTAGTAAATGAGCTAAAGTCTTGTTGTCAGCCAAATCATTGACAGCTACTACTTCAATATCACTTCGTTCAAACGCTATCTTGAATGCATTGCGCCCAATCCGTCCAAAACCGTTAATTGCTACTCGTTTCATGCCACCCTCCCTATAGTTTATAAGCATTAGCTATTCATTTTGTATTATAGCAGATGAGTCAGTATAAGTAAGGTTTTTCAAAGAAAAACTTCTAAACCATACTACTGTATAATTATTCTTGCGATGAAAAAAGCTAGCCTGTTAGAACTTGCGAAACATCTCTATGACGATGATCAACTAGCAGATCTGTCTAGTGCGATTGATTATGCAACTGAACTTCATGCTGGTCAGAAGCGCAATAGTGGTAAACCCTACGTCAGCCACACCATATCAGTCGCAGCAATATTGGTAGATTGGGGTATGGACATAGACACCGTCATCGCAGGAGTTTTGCATGACACTATAGAAGATACCGATACTAATATTGATAATCTTGAGTCACTGTTTGGCCGTGACGTTGCTTTCTTGGTCGACGGCGTTAGCAAGATATCCAAAGCTCGAGCTGGCATGCGCCACATAAACAGCTACCTCCCAGAAACCAAAGATAACCTGACGAAACTATTGATTGCTGTAGGCGAAGACGTTCGAGTAATTATCATCAAGCTAGCTGATCGCCTCCATAATATGCGTACTCTTAAACACCTATCTCCGGAAAAACAACAGAAAATCGCCAGTGAGACTTTGGAAGTTTTTGCACCTTTGGCTGATCGTTTAAATATGGGCCAGGTACGCGTAGAGCTTGAAGAGATTGCTTTTCGTTATATTGACCCACTTCGCTATGAGTATCTGCAACAAGAGTTAAAAAGACGCGTCGGTAAAAGCAAACGTAAACTCGACAAGGTACGTCGATCAGTCGAAAAGCGCCTTAAACAAGAAAAAATTCAGTTTCAAATGGATGGTCGAGTTAAAAGCGTATACAGCTTACATAAGAAACTATCCAAGGTAGATTCTATAGATGATATTTATGACCTAATCGCCCTTCGTATTATAGTTTCCGACGTAGATAACTGTTATCTAATCCTCAGCGAACTTCATAGTTTATTTGAGCCCGTAACTGAACGAATCAAAGATTATGTTTCACGTCCTAAGCGCAACGGTTATCAAAGCCTACACACCACAGTCCTAACTCAAGATGGGCTACATGTCGAATTTCAAGTCCGAACTGAACAGATGCATGAATACGCTGAGCGTGGTTTGGCAGCACATTTTCACTACAGCGAACAAAAAATGACCGATGCTTACCGCCAAGGTAAAATCGCCGAGATGCCAGCAGAATTATCCTGGATGCTCGATCTCCATGAAGCTGCTACCGAATTAAGTAAAGGCCATAGTGTGGATCTAAGCTCACTCAAAATAGATCTTTTTGGAAACAGGATATTTGTTTTTTCACCTAAAGGTGATATTTACGATTTACCTCTTGGTTCATATCCACTAGATTACGCCTACCGCGTTCACAGTGACGTTGGTGCGTCAGCGGCAGGATTTTTGATTAACGGCAAAATGATGCCTTTTGACTACCTACTACAGGACGGTGATTGTATAGAAATTATTACTAAAAAAACTGCTAAACCCAAACGCGATTGGCTCGACACCGCTGCTACTTCTCATGCTCGCAATAAGATCAAAGCTCAAATAAATAAACTTCGGGTGTAATCACTAATCCGTAATCGGAAATTTATAAGATATGAAGAATTATGTATTGTTATTTATTGTTATGGATTTCAGTAAAATTTTTTAATGTACCATTAGCATTCATAAAATCAACTACAAACCGTTGACTTGGGCGCCAATTAACCGTTACGAATTCAGCAATATCTACCCAATAAAATGCGGAGTGCTCCCAACTCAAAGTCACATCACTACTTAAACTTTCTGCCAAAAAGTAATAATTTTGCCAGTATTCAGATTCGTGTAATGATAAGTAAGTATTTTGGAAAACAAGGCTCACAGAATCAACAGCTAACTCTAGACCAGTCTCTTCAGAAACTTCACGAGTTAAACCTTGGACAATTGTCTCGTCCGATTCAATATTACCCCCTACCAGATCCGGTTGCAGTGACCGGTCAGGTCGATCGTGCCACTTCGATCCGACCAAAACTAGCAGTTTACCACTAGGTGACACAACAACAGCGTTGGCTGAACGACGATAAGTAAATTTATTATTTTGCACCATTAAAAATTCTCATTTTTTAGTTATCTGGCTACCAATAACTAACTCTATTCTCTAGCTTCAGTATTCCAACGTTCAATAGATTTACGTATTACTATCTTAGCTTCTTCGACATCACCAAAATGATCTACATGCGTGCTACCTGGTTTTTTTAAAGCCTTATAGTTATTGAAGTGAAATTCAATTTGTTTGAGTAATTGAGCTGGTAAATCATTCAATGATTGATAAGCATTACCCGTAGATCGATCATCTGCCGGAACGGCTATTATCTTGTCGTCAACTTCACCGTCATCGCTAAAAACCATCACACCTAGAGCACGCGCCTCAACCACTACACCGGTCCAAAGTGGCTCGCTAGTAATCAATAGTACGTCCAGTTCGTCACCGTCTTCGTCAAGTGTTTGCGGTATAAAACCGTAGTTAGTCGGCTTAGCAAATATTCTTGGTTCCACCCGATCAAGTTTAAAATATCCTTCATGTCGATCCCATTCAATCTTATGGCTCGAGCCTTCGGGTATCTCTACTACCATATTGAAAGTTCCATCGTCGATTTTTCCAGGTTTAATTTGTTTATTAAAATCTGTCATAGCCTAACTCCTCCTTACGATATTGTTTTTTCGTTGTTGTTATTAGTTTATCATCCCGCAACGCATATGGTATATAATTTAAGTATGTTTTCAAAACCGAAGCTATTGCTTCCGGAAGAATATGTTAATGATGCGATACTGCATATCAATCGCGCTTCATCACAAATACACCTTCTGACAACAATCATGATGTATGATGACGAGACCATCCCTTTGTTTGAAGCTCTCATAGCTGCAGCCAACCGCAATGTACATGTCGAAGTCGTAGGTGATATGTTTAGCTACATGGAACGATTTGGCCAGTATCGTATAGGTATGCCAGTGCGGAATCATTTGCAGCCACTTAAAATTCTTCGCAACAGATTACGTCGTGCTGGTGTGAAATTTATCTGGTTAGGCGACAAAGCCAATAGTATCGTCACTGGCCGAACTCACAGTAAATGGTTAGTGATCGACGATGTTGTTTATTCTTTTGGCGGAGTTAATCTATCGCCTGATGGGTTATCTAGTGCTGATTACATGATCCGGCTAAAAAATATCGGTCTAGCAAGTGCTATAGTGGCCGAGCAGGCTCGTATAATCAAGGCTAATAAACAAGGACATCCCTATCGTTCGCATCAAATAGAAGATGGGGAAAATACAATTCTAATAGATGGTGGTTTTGTAGGTAGATCAATCATTTATAATGAAGCTTGTAATCTAGCAAAACAATCTCGTCGTGTTATTTACGTTTCACAGTATTGCCCTTCAGGAAAGCTCGGTAAACTACTTAAAGCGACTGATACCACTTTCTACTTTAACCCCTTAAACAAAGCTGTTTTTTTGAATAGAGCGGCTATTTGGCTAGGTAGTTTACTGAGTGGTATAAAAACATCTTATTCGAAAAACGTTTATATACATGCAAAGTGCATAATATTTGAGTTAAAAGATGGTAAAAAGGTTGCACTTTCAGGATCGCATAATTTTTCGAACGGTGGAGTTTGGCTAGGAACTCGTGAAATATGTCTAAAAACTAGCGATCCTGAGATAGTGAAGTTACTAGAGCAGTTTGTTGAAGAAAATATTGCCTAACGACTAGTTAATGTTACAATCAGCATAGATGTTATTTATTACCAGATACGATCGAGACTCTTCTTCTTGCCAATACCACAATCTTGGAGCACTGGCCCGAGCGGTTGCGACCAACACAGATATGGTCAGCCTTCCTGTCCGAGTTACCTCCGACAAAAAGTTAGTTCTATCTGCTCATTCTTCAATAGGTACAAAACAGTCCCTGACTCATATACGAAGTTCGTCACTCAAGCAGATTCGCCGAGCTGCCAGTGGTTCGGAGCAACCGTTGGTCACCCTGGAAGAAACGTTGAACAGGCTTTACGGTAAAACCTTTCTAGAAATCGAGATTTACGAATGGAGTAGTGTTTCACCAATAGTTCTACTTATCAAAAATTACGCCAAGCGAAAATCCGATTGGTCTTCGTTATTAATAGCCTCTGAGAACCCGCTTTTACTACTTCGGGTTCGTAAATTAGCTCCTCATGCTTTACTCTGTCTTAAACATCGTCGCTATCCCTTAACGTTCATTAGTTGGCACCCGATCCTACAGCTTAGCGCTGTCGGATTTCGCAGACTTCATACTAGTTCCATAGCTATTGAGGCCGCGCGTAAACTCGACCTACTCATTTATGTATATACAATAAATCGCAAAAAATCTTTAAAAAATCTCGAACGATATGGTATTGATGCTATCGTTACTAACACACCAGAACGATTCACCTAAACAACTGGTTGCTCTCGACCTTGCTGTTCTAGATATTCACGAATTGATAACGCAGCAGTAGCTCCCTCACCAACTGCACTGGCTATTTGAGCGGTAGCCCCTGAACGTACATCACCGCTAGCAAACACCCCTGGTATAGAAGTCTCGAGCCGGATGTTTGTTTTTATCATACCAATCTCGTCTAGTTCGACATCAGAATCTTTCAGGAATCCAGTGTTTGGTAATAGTCCGATAAATACAAAAACTCCATCGACATCTAGCTCAAAGGCCTCGCCTGCTTTTGTACCGACAACTTTGTCAACCGATTTATTATTACTTGCAATAATCTCTGAGAGTACTGTTTCTAAATGCACAGTGATTTTGCCTTCAGAAATCGCTTTATCTATTTCGCATTGTAATACTTCAGAGGCACGTAGCTTCGATCGGACTAATAGGTCAATATGAGAAGCAAAACGTGTCAAAAACAAAGCTTCTTGGACTGCTGAATTTCCACCACCAATTACAGCCAACTTCTTGTCTCGGTAAAAAGCCCCGTCGCAAGTCGCACAGTAATGCACGCCTCGACCATAATACTTTTCTTCACCGGGGATCTCTAGCTTTCGATAGTTGCTACCGGTAGCTACTAGAATAGTCTTAGCTCTAAGTGGTCCTTCGCTAGTCTCAACTACTTTTTCCTGACCTATATCGCGAATAGATAACACTTCACCATAGCGAATATCGGCACCGAACCGTTCAGCTTGAGCCTGAAGCTCGGTCGCTAATTCCATACCAGATATACCCTTCGAAAATCCTGGATAGTTATCTACCCAATCAGTTATCGCAGCTAGTCCACCGACTACAGCTTTTTCCACTAAAACTGTGTCGATATCTTCGCGTGTTGTATAAACGGCCGCACAAAGAGCACTTGGTCCAGCGCCAATCATTACTACGTCATGTAATTTATCGTCTTGTTGCATAAAATCTCCTATATATTTCTAAGCCGCCAATGCTGATGATAAAGCCCCTGGATTCCAGCCTATGCTGGCTATTAATTCATCGCCTTTTTCGTTAGTTATCATTACTATCGGGACTGTTCTTGCTCCGCTTTTTGCTACTACAGAAGCTTCTTCCGACGGATTTTCATCGAGATTAATTACATCATAATCCTGTTTTTTGATGTCGAGATAGCGTTTTACTTGGACACAATATGCGCAATTATTACGTGTGTAAACTGTTACTTTTTTACTCATATACTCTCCACTCTCCCAAATTTGATATTTATAGTTTTTGTGCTTATAACCATTATATAGCGTATATAATATGTTTCAAGACACTATATGTTGTATTTTTCATTGTATAGTCATCAACTGTTGTGGTATCGAAGGCTGAGCAAACTGCTCCGGCAAAGATATCGCCATAACTACAAAACGAATCGGCGAATTAGCCGGAATATCTTCGCCAGAGCCCTGGGCTCCGTAGGCTTGTGAAGCTGGAATTGTCAACAGTCTTACGCCTCCAATTCGCATACCCTTCATGCCTTCTTTCCAGCCGGTGATAAGTCCAGCACTCATAAGACCATCAGCAACTGGAAGTGGCGCCTTAAGTCTCTGACCATCTATCGACTGATCAAATATCTTTCCCGAAGGGTTCCAGCCTATATAATAAGCAGCAAACGTCGTAGTATCGTCAATTATCTCACCATCGCCAACCTTCAAATCCTCACTTGAAATTGTGGTATTAGCCGACTCGGCGTCGAAGCTACTAACTCTAGTTGCATATTGCGAGAAATCTTCATAGTAAAGACCAGAAAGTTCATCACCCTGTGCATCTACCTTTGCTTGATATGCTTCGTATTCCTTCATATATTTATCATAGACTTGTTGCTGACTTAATTGCTGCGCCTGGTCATTGTTGTTAGCAAGTATTGCCACAAAATAAACTCCAACCGCGCCAATAACCATAGCGACGAGTATAATCCAAATTACAATTCTTTGAGACTTCGGTGTAGCCATAATATCCCCCATTTTTATAAAATTTTGTTTTGTGTTTAAAAACATCAAACACTTACAACCTCCACGGTCTTATGACTATTATAGCTCCTTCTAGCCTAGAACGATAGCGCTTTTGAAAAAATACTACGCTAACTACAGAGTTATCAATCTTTAAACGTTTAAACTTAGCTTTAACTATATCTGTTTATTATTTTCACAACTTCTATGATCGGTAGTTATAATTTAGGTCATTAGTAGATACTGATGCAAACTCTATATGCTAACATGGAACGTATGAACAAAACGCTTGTTGATTTAGACCCATGGCTAGAACCTTATGAGTCTATTATTATTCAGCGGCAAAAATATATGACCGGTAAACGTCAACAGACACTTGGCAAAAAATCAGCCAGCGAATTCGCCCTTGGTTATTTGCACTATGGACTACATCGTACTACAGATGGTTGGGTGTTTCGTGAATGGGCTCCTCATGCCAGTCAAATATTTCTAGTTGGCGAAGTCAATAACTGGCAGGATGACAAGTTATATGAAATGATTCGACAGCCAATGGGAAACTGGGAGCTTACTCTGCCCGACTCAGCTCTCAAACACGGTCAGCGTTACAAGCTTCACATACACTGGCCAGGCGGCCAAGGCTTTCGAATACCGTCCTATGCTACTCGAGTTACCCAAGACGAAACAACCAAAGGTTTCGACGCAGTAGTTTGGAATCCTCCGAAATCATACATCTGGAAAAACCTTAGCCCCAACATCACCGAGCCACCGATGATCTACGAGGCCCACGTCGGGATGAGTAGTGAATCCCCCCAAGTCGCTACCTACCGTTACTTCGAGAAAAACATCCTACCCCGCATCAAATCTGACGGCTACAATACTGTTCAGCTCATGGCGATCCAAGAACACCCCTACTACGCTAGTTTTGGCTACCATGTCTCGAATTTCTTTGCCGCTAGCTCACGTTACGGAACTCCCGACGAGCTAAAAAGCCTCATCGATACTGCACACGGCATGAATCTTCGTGTAATTTTAGACATCGTTCATTCACATTCAGTCAAAAACGAAGAAGAGGGTTTGGGTCGGTTCGATGGTACATTAGAACAATATTTCTACCCTGGTGAACGCGGTAATCACGAGCTTTGGGACTCGCGTGTCTTCGACTATGGCAAGAACCAAATTCAGCATTTTTTGTTATCTAATTTACGTTACTGGCTCGAAGAATATCATGTCGACGGCTTCAGATTTGATGGTGTCACCAGCATGATATATACCCATCACGGCCTCTCGAAGGATTTTATCGGTTATAACGACTACTACAACGATGACGTTGACACCGATGCCCTATCTTACCTAGCAACAGCCAACGAGCTTGTCCACGAATTCCACCCGAGTGCCATCACTATAGCCGAAGAAATGAGCGGCTTCCCTGGAGTAGCTGGTCCACTTGACCATGGCGGACTAGGTTTTGATTATCGTATGAGTATGGGTGTACCGGATCTCTGGGTAAAAACTCTCAAAGAAAAAAAAGACGAAGACTGGGATCTAACTCATCTATTTCACGAGTTAACTGCCCGTCGACCTGAAGAAACTGTTATTTCCTATGCCGAAAGCCACGACCAAGCTCTTGTTGGCGACCAGACTATCCTGTTTCGCTTACTCAAACACGATATCTACTACCACATGACGGCTAGCGACCGCCACGACAAGGTTGAACGCGGTATTGCCTTACATAAACTAATTCGTCTTGTCACTGCCAGCCTAAACGGCGGCGGTTATCTGAATTTCATGGGTAACGAGTTTGGTCACCCAGAATGGATTGATTTTCCCCGCCAAGGCAACGACTGGTCATTCCATTATGCCAGGCGCCAATGGTCTTTAGCTGAAAACCCCAAACTCAAATATCATTGGCTCGGTGCCTTCGATAAAGCTATGATTGATGTAATCAAACACCTAACATCGGCACCCGAATACGTTCACATACACAACGACGACCACGTTCTGTCATATATGCGCGACGGGTTTTTGTTTGCTTACAATTTTTCGCCAAACCGCTCCTACGAAAACTACCAGTTACCCTCCCTCAGTGGCTCTTACCAACTTGTTATTAGCAGTGACGACAAAGACTTCGGTGGCCAAAACCGTGTTATATCCAACGCACCTTACCTTACGCAATCTAGCGGTAGACTTGGTACTAAACTCAGTCTCTATCTACCGGCACGTGTCGCTGTAGTCATGAAACATAATTCATAAGCATACTTGACAATTATTCATTTCTGTGATATTATTCTATTATGAATAAATCTCCCTTCCGCTCAATGGGACCTGAGACCGCCGACCCTTTGGAGCGATTCAATAAATTGACTCAAAAAATTGGCATCGGCGTTGTTTTGGGGGCTACAGCCCTCGGAGCTATGGGTATAGCCGTGGCAGCTGGAGTCGGTGTGGGAATCGATAAGGTTGGTGGGACAGTTTATAGCGATCTCAAAAAACGCTTTAGAAAAAATTTATAATAGCCTACGAATTACCCGAGCTAACCGCAAATTAATTATTCATAGAGACAAGTTAAATACGCACGGCATTTAAATTACTGACTTCTAGTTCAGATATTTTATCCATAGTTCTAGCGACCTCTTTATCAGTCAATGTCTTGTCATAACTAGCGATTTCGAGACGCAAAGTAATAGTCTTGTAGCCCTGGTCTTCTTTGGCCTGGTATATACTAAGTGGCGATAGTTTGGCGTCACAGTTTCGAGAATTATCAGCTACAATTTTTTGAGCTAAATCAAATACTTGCTCATATGTTACATCATCTGCAACTTTCAATGAAATATCTTGAGTCACTTTCGGAAACCGACTTAGAGGTCTATAAGAACTCTCGCCCAGCTCAACAAGTTGCATGATTGCATGAAAGTCCAGAGTCACACCAGCGCAATACTCAGGTAGTTTGAAACCTTTTCGAACCGATTGTTTTAGCTCACCAACGTATCCGACTTCACCCAATTCAACCTGTTGTTTGTCACGATAATAATACGCAACCACAGTTGCTGTACGTGAGCGTTCAAACTGATCGACAAATGGTCCGGTAACCCTATCGGCTAAACGCGCGAATTTGACCACAAAACCCAGATCTGACGCCAACTGCTCTACATAGCGTCTCGTTATATAGTACGGAGTGCTTTGTTGAGCTTTTTTACTAGCATAAACCAAATCCAAACTAGTCTGTTCTGTAGGTAAACCATCACCATAGTCGGGATAGGTTTTGTCATGGCTTTTGCCAATTTCAAACAGTACAAATTCGTCATGACCAGCTTTTATATTCGGGTGAACTTTTTCGAGCAAACTTGGCAAAATTGACAACCGATAATACTGTAAGTCTGGGCTAAGAGCATTACTCAAACGATAGGCTCGAGATACATCCTGTTCAGCTTTTTCGATAGTTTTTGCATTCACGAAACTATAACACAGTACTTCGTTGGCGCCAGCTCGGACTAGACTGTCACGAATCTGTTGCTTGACTTCAAGGTCTGAATTTTTAGGTGCAGGACTGATACTTCTCTTAGGTAGCTCGCGTGGTAATTTATCAAAACCATTCAAACGACCGATTTCTTCGACAATGTCTTCAGGAAGATTAATGTCGGTACGCCAAAAAGGCGTGGTGAACGTAATGAAAGGTTCAGAAATTAGCGTTTGATTATCGGCCGAAGTTCCATAAGTGCCCGCGAATTCCACATTATGAAGTAGCTGATGCATTTCTTCGTTCGATAAAGCAGTCCCTAGACGTTGATTGACGAAATCAGTATAAGTTCTGTTAGCATAGATACCTCCATCTAAGCTTTCATCGTTTTTACTAAAGTTTTCGTCAATTGCTGTATTGTTGCAGTCAAACACTTTACTAGCCTGTTCGCTTCCGATTACGTCTTGAAAGTAGCTAATTGTCTTTGCTAGAACTGCAGAATTTTGCAGCGGCGATTGTCCTTTATTGAAGCGCGTGACAGCGTCGGTAAATAGCCCATGACGCATGCTGGATTTGCGGATGCAGTACATGTCAAACGTAGCACATTCTAGCACGATGTTTTTTGTATCAGCGCTTACCTCACTATTGCCGCCGCCCATAATTCCACCCATACCGATTGACTTTTCGCCATCAACGATTACGATATCTTCGGGTGTAGTTTCATAAGTCTTACCGTTGAGTAATGTTAACTTTTCGCCTGATCTGCCCATGCGCACACCAAGTGCATGGCCAGCAAGTTTATCATAATCGTAGGCGTGTAGCGGTTGCGCAGTGATCAGCATCACATAATTAGTAATGTCAACGACGTTATTTATCGGTTTACTACCCAGTACTACTAGTTTAGCTTGCAGCCAAAACGGACTTGGTTTTATCGTCAAATCTCTGAAAGCTACCGCCATAAAGCGCGGAACTGCTTCCTCAGCATCATTTGTAACAGTTAATTCTAAACTATCGGCGAATGTAAACTCTGGTGTATCGAGATACCAGCTAGGGCTTACAAACTTGTGTCTTAAAATTCCCGCAATCTCACGCGCCACACCCAACTGACCAAAACAGTCCGGGCGGTGGGTAAACATCTTGTTTTCGATGTCGATGATTATGTCATCAAGACCAAAAACCTTTGCAAAATTTTGCCCTGGTTCTAAAGACTTGATTTCTGAAGCCTCGGGCAAATCACCTTCTGTCAATTCGATAATTCCAGTATGATCACTGCCGGTCGCTAGCTCGTCTGGCGCCGCCAACATACCTTGACTTACCGCGCCACGAAGCTCACGCGCACTCAAAACAAACGGCTCGATGTCGTCAAAACTTGCCGGTACAGTAACCCCTGGTGGTAGCCAGACAGCAAACATATCTTTGTGAACATTTGGTGCGCCACAGACTACCTGCACATGACCGTTTTCGTCACGTGGCACGTCTTTCACTACACCGCCATCATCAACTTTACAAATCGTCAGTTTGTCGGCGTTAAAATGCTGGGTTGTACTGACTACTTTAACAATCACGATGCCTTGGTATTTAGCGCCTAAATCAACGA
This sequence comes from Candidatus Saccharimonadota bacterium, assembly GCA_010014665.1. Lineage (GTDB taxonomy): Bacteria > Patescibacteriota > Saccharimonadia > Saccharimonadales > Saccharimonadaceae > JAPUDS01. The sequence goes on from RZYF01000002.1 coordinate 42,167, forward strand.
CATTCTCGATACCACCAAGCTGTTCGTTGATATGTTTTTTCAACTCATCAAGTTGCGGAAGTTCAAAATCTATATATTGTTTTATTGTATTTAAACTAACAATCATTTTTTCTTCTCCGCGTTTACTATCAACCATTTTTTATCAAGGATATAACCAATCTCAATAATCGCAAAACCTGCATCTTCGTCCGTCGAGACCGGCTGAAAAAATTTAATTTTCATCATCTTATCCCTTACTTAGTCCTAATATATCGACAAGTATTGGTAGTTGAGTATGCTCTGGACTTTGTTGGGCAGAAAAATGTTGCGCACCAGGCACTATAACCAACTTGCCTGCAGTTTGCCTGGCCAGATCTTTAACCCCTTCAAGTGGGGCAATCGGATCGTTATCACCATGAACAAAAATTAATCTTCGAGCTTTATTTTGAACCATATTAGTGCGAATTTTATCTATAAAATCCGCCGGTTGATAAGCCCCTACCGCCACTACAGTATCGATACGACTACCGACAGGTAGCATTTCGAGCAATTTTAGTGCCAATACCGCTCCTGAACTATGTCCAACTATTATAGTCTCGGGACTAAATTCAAATTCTCCAGCAAATATAAATCGCCGATTAAGTTTTAAATCAGGGCTATCGGTGTGAGGCAGTTGCGGTATATAAACCTCATAGCCTTTTTCGGACAATTTGCTAGCCAACCAATCAAACCAATTAGAGTGTGAGTTCGCACCTGTCCCGTGTAATATTAAAGCGTTTTTCATTTAAAACTGCCTCAAAAAATCAAGTTTTCCACTTTGAAAATGCCGTATATCTTCTATGCCTGTTTTCATCATCACTAGTCTATCGATACCGCAGCCGAAAGCAAAACCAGTGTATTCATTGGGGTCGATTTTGGCCGATCTAAGGACATTGGGATGAATCATACCACAGCCCAAAAGTTCAATCCATTTGCTATTCGAGCAAACATTACAACCGTTGTCACAAAACGGACAACTCAGCGCGAATTCAAAGCTTGGTTCGGTAAACGGAAAATAAAACGGATTAACACGTACTTCAAGCTTCTGCCCATAATATTCTTCTAAAAATTTCTGAAGTGTCGCCACCAGCATACCGGCATGAACCCCGCGATCGACGTATATACCTTCGACTTGATAAAATGTATGCTCGTGTCGAGCGTCTAAATCTTCGTTGCGAAACACCCTATCGGGTACAATCGCCGCTATCGGTTCTCGGTTTTCTAAATTATCGCGATATTTTATGAGCGTACGATTTTGCATAGTACTAGTGTGAGCTGGTGCGATAAACTGATCACCGTCGGCGTCAGTTTCAACCGTCATGAAAGTATCGTAGTCATCGCGTGCTGGATGGCCTTTGGGAAAGTTTAGCGATTCGAACATGTGGTATTGGTCGTCAATCTCACGGGATTCTTCGGCTACAAAACCCATACGTCCAAAAATATCGACTATCTTGGTAATTTCCCGCGTCAACGGGTGCATAGTGCCCTGACTACTTGGTATGAGATTAGGGAGAGATGAATTAATATCAAAAGGCGCCGTAACGTCTATAGGCCGTAGTACCTCGGTCGTTTGATCAAGATTTTTGGAAACGATATCTTCTAATTCGTTTCGCAAAGCATTTATCAACTTTCCGAACTCACCGCGCTTTGAAGCCTCAACTGTAGGTATAGCACCAAAAAGTTGTTTAAGCTCGGGTGATTTTAAAATCTCTGCTTTGTTTTCAAGGCCTTTTAAACGTTCAAGCAAAATCAAGCGGGTTTCGGCTATCTGTTCCATGTAATCTATATTATATCAAAAATCTCGCAGAGTTCGTCCGCGAGATTTTTGTAGATCAAATACATGTCAAATCTAATTATTCAGAACGACGAGCGATAAGCAAATATAGATTACCGCCTAGAGCCGCACCAATCAGGGTGCCCAAAATCAGATCTAGGGTGAAACGATTTGCTAAACTCTCACCAGCTGGAGCCTGACCACCCATCAATTGGTCTTCGCTCACTTCTTTAACTGCCAAAGCTACTGCGGGGTTAGCCACAACGCCTCGAATTAACAATGCTCGGGGTGTCTTAGGTTGTTCGGTCCCTTCAGCATCAGCATTCTGTGCAATTTTATCAGCCTCATCTTGATAAGCTGCATACGCACCTTCTTTTGAAGCAGTCAAAAGCGATGAGCCTGCAACCAAAGCTGCGGTCAAAGACAAACCAATAACTACGGCGCGGGATGTCACGCCTAAACTCGTTCGCGTTACTGCAGCTGTAATACCAAACATAAACACAGCGGCAGCGACTAGTTCGACTGCAAACAGTGACCAGTCAAACAGCGCAATACTAGAGAAGTTCATACTCATAGTATTGTTTGATACCAAGAACATAACAGCCAGGGCCAAAAGGCTACCAACGAACTGAGCTGCCCAGTACATTAGACCAGTTGCCCAATTTATTTTACGCATAGTCCAGAAACCAAACGTAACCGCTGGGTTCAAGTGAGACCCGGAGATCCCACCGATGGCTAATACTATAACTGCGAACGCCAAACCAACGAACAGTTCACCGAGCGCAATAGAGGCTACTGCTACAAGTGTTAGTACAAATGTACCCAAAGCCTCGGCTAACATGATATTTGGTATATTCAGAGGCAGTCGTAGTTTCTTAATTACTTGACCTGATGTTGCTGCACTCTTAGTTAGTACTGGTTTTTCTGCCACTGTTGTTGCAGTAGCTTTCCGCGAACTTGCGGATTTTGTAGACGCAGCCTTTGCAGCCGTCGACTTCTTGGTGGCTTTTTTAGTAGCCATAGTCGTTCTATCCTCCTATCATTAAACGGTATATACTTGATAGTATAGCATAGGAGTTTTTAAACAAATGGGTTTATTTTTGAGACAGACTGAAGACCGTAGTGAATTACAAACCAAAATAGCTACCGAACTGCAAGAAAAATTGCGAGCTAGCTCTATAGAAGAATCTGATCCGGTCGAGCCTCAACTACTAGCAAACCAACACAATACACGTACGGCAGGTGTAATAATTACCTTTTTGGTTTTTATCTTAATAGTTGTCGCAATCATAGCCGTAAGTAAACTTTAGATATCAAATATTATTTGTGACAAATATTGGTACCAAATTCAATCAAATCATCAAAATTTTTATCTTCTAGCCAACGCTCATATAATTTAACCCGTAATTTATGGTGATCTGTATAGCCTAAGTCAGGTTTTTCAAGTGGTGGTACTAAACTCTGATCCAACACAAACGTCAGTGATTCTTTCAGTACCTCAAAATCCTCTTTAGACATTTTATTCATTGCCGATTTTGGGTTGTTACGCCAATAGTATATCGTCTGAAAATGTAAAATTTCGTGCATAAAATTAGCAATCGGGTTAATCCATAATATTGGCAACCACAAGCTACCACTCTGAAAATCATAGGGGCCACGAGGAAAAGTAGTCAGGTAAATCGTAAAATCATCACGATACAGTGGTCTGCCTGTAATCTCAATTAATTTCTGACAAGCAAGCTCAAAGTGCTCTTCGAATCTTTTATTTATGAACTCGAGACCTAACCGTATTGTCTCCGAATCTTCTTGATATTTTTGCTTCAAATATTTATCGAGAAATTCGTAGGCTTCGTCTGGTTTTGCCTTCGACAATTTATCGGCTACATCACTGTCAATTCTTTGTTTCCAATCCACCCCGAAACCAGTCTTTTGGCAACCATTATACCAATTCCAGGCATCTTTTTCAGGATTGAAAACCAACTTGTAGGTATAGTTATTCATCAACTCTAGGCTTATCTAGTAGTATAGGGTCTATTGCACTATCGGAGCCAGTTATCTTTACCACGTCTTTATCGATTCTGCCAAATTCTTTGTAAGCGCCATTATAATGATTGACCGTAGTGCCGAGACTAATCCCAAGTTTTTTCATGTAGTCGTCGTATTTGGCGATATGAGTGCCCAGCTTGCCGACACGCACCTGTATGTCTTTGGCTTGCTCTTCAATCTGTAAACTACGCAACCCTTGTAAAACGGTTTGTAGATACGCCATAAAACTCGTCGGACTAGTGATAATGACATGCTTGTCACGAAAAGCGTATTCTATTAGGTCACGGCTACTTCCACCCTGCCCGACATTACCGATCAAAAGATCATAGTAAAGCGATTCGCTCGGTATGAACATGAAAGCAAAATCCATGGTATTTTCACTTGGACGAATGTATTTGGCAGTTTCGTCGATTCGACTTTTTAGATCAGCCTTAACTTTCATAAGATATTTCTGACGCTCTTCTCCGTCTGCTTCGATCATGCGATTGTAGTTTTCGAGGCTGAATTTGCTATCAATTGGTAATATTTGACCTTTGTCCAGAAATATCACCGCGTCGGCTATTTCGCCGTCGTTAAACTTGTATTGCATCTGAAACTGTCCGGTTGCTAGTACATTATCAAGCACGCTTTCTAGATAAAATTCACCGAATACACCTCGCTGTTTTGGGTTTTGTAAAACATTCTGTAAAGTTTTTAGCTCGTCAGCCACATCAACAACTCGCTTGTTTGTCTCATCAAGTTTGGTTAAACGCTGGGTCACTTCTGTAATTAATTTGGCACTTTCAGATAGTTGTTTTTGAACACTCGATTGCATTTGAGCGTTCGACCGGTCCAATTTATCGCCAACGGTTTGTTGTAAGCTATCTTTGAGTGCTACGACGCCCCGATTTAGTTCAGTTATGTCAGCTTTCAGTAGTTCCGCACCGGGTTGTTTCTGAAGTATGTTCAGCTTTGAAACGAGAAAAATCGTCACAAACAAAAAGCCCAGAACCAGCACCACCAAAATAACTACCAGGAGAGTTTCCATGTGATAATTATAACATGAGCTATATTGCTGATATCAGATGAATAACAACAACTGCAACAATCGACGAGACTAGCGAAACTACAAAAATCGTGTGCGAAGCTAGCCATGAAAACAGTGCATATGCTAGACCAAAAAGTAAACCAGACCAGAGCATACCCTGCCACCAAAACATCGGCATAAGCCAAGCGCCAATACCCCATAAAGCCGCTACCGCAGCAACGACAACGAGCAATGGACGGTGCATGTTCGTCCGCATAAGCACGAACACACTGACGAGCGCCAATATTATATAGGCTATATCCCAGGCTATTGTGCCTCCGCTTGAGCATAGTGAAAATGTATCGGCCGAGCGACAGAAAAGACTAGCTACTACAACGTTTTTAAAAAACAGAGTTAGTAACCAGCCGAGCATTCCGACGCCAATACCAATAAGAAATGGCCGGAGTACTCCCGATAGGCCAATTGAGTAGATACGTGCTGTGGGTGGTGTTTGTGGTTCCATATACTTTGATTATGCCTGGTTTGCCTTATGTTGTCAATTATGATGTACTTATGTCACGCTTACGCTTAATATACCACCAAGACCCAGCAAGACCCGCCACTAGCCCTCCTAGCATATCAAGTGGAGTATGTACTAGCGCTGCTACACGTGCGACCGCCATCGCTAAGACCAAAATAGCGAGTAGATAACTGAGTTTTTTATAGGTTGTCAAGCAATAAACCGTCGCCACTACGATAACCGCAAGTAACATATGATCAGACGGAAAACCTGGATTGTCTATATAAGCCGCCCCAGCCTCAACGCCTTTTTCTATAAATGGACGTATGGTACTAGGCTGCCAGAAACTCATTAGCTTGCCGACTGTCAGTGAAGTCAAACCAGCCATCAGAACATATGGTAGCCATGTCTGCCACTTTGGTCGTTCACGAACTAACCAAACCAAACCGGCAATAGCCGAAACACTCAGTAGTAAAATTAGCGAACCATCTGCCAAAAAACGTAACATAATACCTGTCTAACCCTCAAACCTCTCGGCGGTTCGTTGCCAATCGACAATTTTCCACCAAGCTTTTATGTAATCCCCTCGTGACGCTTTGTAATCTAGGTAGTAGGCATGCTCCCAGACGTCCAGCCCCAGTATCGGCGCTGGTTTACCCTGCATAATCGGATTGTCCTGGTTGGGTGTGGTTTCGATAGTCATATCTGGCATCAACCAAGCCCATCCGCTACCGAACACCCCTGTAGCTTTAGCCGAAAACTCGTCCACAAACGACTGAAAATCGTCATACTTGGCCTCTAGAGCCTCCAGGAGCCTCCCAGAGGGGTTTTTAGTGCTATCCGGTGTCATACACTGCCAAAAAAGCGAGTGATTGTAGTGGCCACCTCCGTGATTCCGAACAGCGGTCCGAACGCTCTCGGGGACGGTTTCGAGGTTTCGTAACAACGTAACAAGGTCTTTGTCCTGAAGTTCCGGCACCTGCTCAAGAGCTAAATTAAGTTTGTCGACATATGTTTGATGATGCGTACCGTGGTGTAGCTTCATAATATCGGCCGAAATATATTTTCCGAACGCGTCGTAACTATAGTCAAGCTTTGGTAGTGTAAACTGTGTCATCTTATGCTCCTCTTTTTGCGTTAACGCGATTATTGCGAATCTGCCTATTTTCCATTCCCCAACCCCCAACTCAGGCGTGAGTTTGCTCTATGTCGGCTTGACGCTCCTTTTTATCGACAGGCCTGTCATTACCCTGCTTGAAACGATAGATCAACACCTTTCCAAATTTCATCTCGACGTCGGCAATGTCTTCGTCGCTAATCCTATCTAAATATTTGATAAGGGCCCGTATACTGTTGCCGTGGGCGACCACCAGAATCGTTTTGCCAGCCTGGAGCTTAGGCAAAATCTCAGCTTTGAAATATGGTATGACGCGGTCATAAACCTGCTTGAGGTTTTCGCCCTCCGGTATGACGTTGTCCCAGCCCCGACGAATTACAGTAAACTCGTCTTCACCGACTTCTTCTTTGACTTCCCACTTCTCTTTGCCGGTGTAGACACCGTAGTCGCGCTCGTTTAGGGCCGCGTTAGCAGTTTTCGGTAGCTCGTTCATCTCAGGCCGACCAAGACCACGGATGATACCTTGCAAAGTTTCCTCGGTACGTTTTAGAACGGAGGTATAGATTTCGTCATACTCAAAATCTCCGATAATCTTTCCGATCTCTTCAGCATCACTGGCGCCTTTTTCAGTCAATCCAACATCCGTCCAACCCGTCCATTTACCAAGTAGATTCCATTCGCTCTCGCCGTGGCGAGTTATTACCAATGTTCCAGTATTATTTTGTGATTGATTCATATCTACTATTATAGCGCACAGTTTTCTGGTACTTAAACGCAAAAACCTGCTATCCACTAGGAGACGACTAGGTTCGGCTGACGGATAATCAGATCTCGGCGTTTAGCCACTCTTCGAACAACTACTCCTGAAATTCTCCCAGCTCGCGTCGACACCCAGACTAATTAAGATTAAAAGAGATTGTATACCCTGTCCCTGTTAGGATTGAGCTTTCTACCTAGACTTCTAACAATCAAATGTCATTGCGTTTAAAATATTTTCAAAAATTAAATATAAAAAATCACCCCATTTTAGTGAATCATTACGTTGAACATTATTTTAGCATTAATTTTATCTAAGCGCTGAACGACAAGCAGACCATTATAGAATAAAGCACGTAGCTTCAACTACAAAAGCGATGATTGGCGTCAGCGATGTTGCCCTTGAGGCTTGGAGTCAGGATGTTATTCCAGGTACTCAGGGAGTCAGGATGTGGGCTTTGCAGGGCTCACAGCGGCTCAGGTGAAGTTCCCACGCCAGCTCGTAAGCGGCTGCCGCGAGTTCGCGTTCCGCTGGCGAAGCCTCTTCCGGAGCATACATAGCGGCGACGTAATCCATGGACAGATGGTCCTCTTCCCAATTGCGAGTGAGGACTCGACGGGCACGGGGTGTGTAGAGGATCGCTTCCACCTGCTGAGGGCTACGTGGCCCCTGGTAAAGGAGCCTCACGAGCTGCCTTAGCCAGAGTCCGTTCCCTAGGTACGTTGGGTTAAACTCTTGCTTGAGCGCTACGCGAGCCAATGCAGCGCGCAGTTTTTCGAGATCGAACAAGTGCTGTGGCGCGTCGGTCATGACAGCCTTCTTTCGTAGTGGTCTGCTTGTCGAGGTGCATATGATAGGATAATCCTACCGATGCATTGCTTATTATAGCACGTAATAGATTTTAAGTCAACAGTTACCAGTATATATCCATCAGTCAATACCTCATAGCTTTAATGTATACTA
>RZYF01000072.1 GCA_010014665.1 Candidatus Saccharimonadota bacterium
TAAGTAGGTACCTAGACTACTACAACCACGAGCGTATACACTTAGGGATACAGTTGCGGACACCCGCTGGGATGTTGCAAAGGTCTTGAGTTCTCTACGCTAGAGTCACTACAGTGGCAGAACCCCAAAAACATGCGTAAGTAACAGCAGTACTATCCAATAAATGCCTACGAGCGGCAGATATAGCAAGAAGTACAGGATAGATTTTGCCGTTGCGCTTTGTATGCAAAATTTTGAGGCAATTTCACCTACAATTGGATAACAAATAAGTCGGAAAATCGTATATATTGATATGATCTGGCCGAAAACCCAGTTTATACTGCCGTTTGTGAAAATCGGTAATTGCTCAATGGTGATGTAGCACAGGTAGAATCTGGCTAGTATGCTTGCAGTGCTAACTATCGGATACATCTGTTTCATCATCTCCGGGCTCTAGCTGTTTGATTTCACTCATCGCCCCACCTGTGATACCTTGCAGATCTCCATACATACCGAACGTGTTATCTATAACTGCGCGTATTGACTTCTCTTGACGCGCCCAGCGCAAAGCTGTTGTGCGTTTTTCGCGCTCTATCTCAGTTTGTAATACACTATAATTTTCGACGATAGATTCAATACGATGCCTAAACTCTGGACCAGTCAAAAAGTGAAATAACACTTCCATTTTTTCATCTTTGTTCACAGAATTATGGTTTGCAGTGTGAACCCCAATAATCTGATGCCGCATTGCAGCCGCAAGCGCCAGAGTCAACTTAGGCTTAACTACCCAAACACCACCATCAATGTGTTTCATGTCTCCATATTCAGAGGGGAGCTCTTTGGACACGATGATCCCAATATTTGCGTTGGCATTGCGTATATCCTCTTTGAATTTAGCAATCCATGCCGGTTGCCATGCTGCATTTTTCGATTCCCAAAGTAACAGCCCGCACTTATCCAGCTTGTGATTCTTCACGACCTGTATGATATCAGCACCACGCTGACCTTTTTTCACTTCCGATAGCTCATCAAGTGGGAATTCGAGTCGGAGCTCATTCTCTAAATCTAACTCCAGGACTTCGCCCTGGTTTTGCTGGGAGCCTTGTTCAGCTTTTCGCCGCATCTCCTCAATCGATTTCTGAAGGTCGGAAATTGTCTTATCTTTTTCCAGTTGTTTCAGCCTGTGTTCTTCGTCGGCAAGCTTTTTCGACTCTTCACGAATCTTTGATTCTTCTTCGGCAAGCTTCTTCTTAGCATCAAGCTCAGCGCTTTCTTTTGCCTTGCGTTCTTGGCGCAGGGCATCCATAAGCTCCGATAGCTGCTCGCGCAGTTTCTTGTTATCTTCTTTTGCGGATTCGGCATCGTCTCGTAGGCTTTTTAGCAGCAGCTCACTTTCCTGTGCTTCTTTTTTTGCTTTTCCTTCATACTCAATCTTCACGCGCTCACGCTCTAGCTCGATCTCTTGGTTTTTCTTCTGGTCGGCAAGTTCTAGCTTTGCCTTCAGCTGGTCGTTCGCAAACTCTGCGGCCTGTTCCTTAACCCGAGCAATCTCTTCTTCGTGCTTCTTGTGCTCATCCGCTATTATTCGCGCTTCGATTTGGCCAGCGAGCGCCTTATCGATGTTGATTTTGTTACCGCATTTATCACATGTGATTTCATTCATAATGACCTATTATAGACATTCTTCCTACTGGATCACAGTTGGCACTCTATTGGATTAATGTGTTTATCATCTTTTTTATAGCCATCCGGCAAATTCGCAAATAATTCTTCGAGTATTATTATGTTCGACATCTTCTCAGTCTCAAAAAGTTTAGGGACGTCGAATTTACCAGATTTACTAGCTCCTCCTACCTGTAGCCCTCTCATAACGCCAGTACGGGTTTTGGCATGCAGGCCGTGTGCAAAGGGAATAACCTTTCTTGCATATCCTTCATATAGAAACTCTAAGTAATTATGATTTTTTATAGCTAAACATATGTCCATTTTTTCTCCACCGGCGATTTTGCTTTGAGTGCCGCCACCGCACGTATCACTAGCTCTAATCTACTCCGCTTATGCAAAATTTGCAAATGTAATTATTACATTACGTAATATACTTATACTTATGCTTATTTGAGCGCCTTATTGAGCGCCAGTAAATTATCCCATTCAATACAATTTTCCGGTACTGGTTTAGTGAAATCGATTAGTGCATCGAATAGTGACCTGACTTTGTTAAAATTGTCCGAGTCGTCCATAACTGCCTTAAGTGCTGAATATGGCTTATCTGTTGAGGTTGAAGTTCCAAAATATGCTTGTTCGAAATTGGGAAGTGATGCAAGTATGCGAACTTTGACAGAGCCTGGTCTTAAGCCTACGGCATCCATAATCAGTTGATTTGTTGTCCAAGCAGGGTTTGTCTTTCCTGCTTTTGTAGTAGGCCTGTCACTGTCGTGAAGTACTGAATAGTTGGCCCCAAAATGATTCAGTATTTTGACTAAAGACTTGATTGTGGCTTTCCCGCGTGCTCGAATAATATGAACATCGGAATACAGCTCAGGGTATTTTGCACGTATATAAGTAAACGCCGTATACTCTGTGTCTCCTTCGACCACCACAGTTTTACCGCCAAAGAAGAACTCCGCAACGTAAGGATCTGCTACATTCAACATTTTAAGGTTCGCCTTATCATCTTCGTCTAATTGCGTTGAGCTTGGTCTGAATACCGTAGTTCCCCTAACGTCGCCATCTATATCTTTTTCAACACGAATAATTGTCGTGTTATCCCGAGAAAAGTCAATGAATATAGGCGAATGAGTTGTTGCTACAACCTGCCACTTGCCCGTATCTGGCAGCTCGTAGAGGGCCTTACATGCGTCCCTAATCGCACTTGGATGCAGACAGATTTCTGGTTCATCAATCAATAATAAGTTTGGTCGCAATTCCTGTGTCGAACCTGATGACTTCGAGCTCTCAGCTATAAACTTGATGGCTGTCCAAAGAAGGGTGCGTCGAGCGCCGCTACCTTGCTTGTCTATCGTACTCATATGACCACCCTCGGGCCCCATGAGAAGCTGCGAGTCAGCCTTAAATAAATTGATCGTTTTGTCTAGCTGATCTTCTGGCTTAGCGTCAAAATCTATTTTATAGCCAGGGAATACTTTAGACACCTTAAGTACGGTCATTACTAGGACACTACGTCCAGCAACAAACCTTTCTCTACTGCACATTGTACCGCACTTTTAAAGCCGAGGCACTGCCTCGGCT
>RZYF01000013.1 GCA_010014665.1 Candidatus Saccharimonadota bacterium
AATCTTGCCCCGATCCGCAGCCGTTAGATGACTCATGTTAATCCTTTCCTGATTACATGTTTTATTCTAGCGGTTGCGTTTGATATTGGAAGTTAGGAATGTTCAGGCTACCTTCGTAAAACAACTCTCTGTCGATGATAGCAAGCTTGCGGTGGTGGCCAACGGTATAAAGTACGGTGATCCCTAGGTCCTGCATGGCAGTGATCGCATCAAGGGCTTGATAATAATAGTCGCCATCATGTTCAGTGGGGTTTCGAGTGTTAATGACAATATGCACGCCATGCCTGCGCAATCGAGCGAAAAGTGGCAACAGAGCATTCATCCGCTGAGCCGTGATAAACGGACTTTCGATAATCAACTCTTGCCTACAGTGTTTTAAATCGCGCTCAAACGTCTTGTAGAATGTGTTCTGGTCATAGAGTTTGGAGGAGCTAAACATCTTTCTCCTCCAAATCCGCCAAGTATACTTTGCCATTCCGGTATTCCACGCCAAGATCGACCAGCTTTGTGTAAAGTAGGGCTAAATCATCAATAAGCCCAGCAGGATTTTCGGGTTTCGAAAAAGTATACGCTGGCCCTCCAAATAAATAAGACCTACCTCACCGTAGGTCTTATTTATTTGTAATAAGTCACCGAGGCTTGATATCGTGTGCAAAAAGAGTATTCGGTATACAGCTCCACTATTTATATTTTATTGAGTATTAATGGTATCCTTAGATAATGGATATGCCAATTTCAGAACGTCGCCAAATAGAAAATGAGATGATTTTTCGTCGAGCCAATGAAAAGGTTAGTAATGATTTAGACGATTTAGATGCTCAGTTTATTGAAGATGATAATTCGGAATTAGTCAGTACAGACGACCTTGTTTTACACTTTTTATGTGAGTGTTCAGACGAAGATTGCGATGCTCGCATACCGATTAAACTAAGTGAGTATCAAAAAATACACGTAAATCGGAATGCATTTATTATTAAACTCAACCATCAGGTTAACGAGATTGAAACAGTTATCAAAACTAAAGGTACCTACGCTGTAGTTGAAAAAAACAACTCCACGCCTGAGCCTACCGGTACTTTAAACGTTACGTCGATCAGCAATAGCTAGGAAAGAGACACTGGACTTTTATAGATTTGGATATAGAGAATTAACCGATAATTTTCTATTTTAGAGATAAGCCAATACACAAAAAATAGCCCGGTCTCGCAGACCGGGCTATTAAATATGTTACTGATAAATATTAGCTAGGCAAGAGTACGCTGTTGATAACATGTACGACACCGTTGTCGGCATCTACGTCAGCTGTTTCAACCATAACTTTATTACCAGTTGCGTCTGTCAGATAGGCGTTGCCATCCATCAGTGAAACTGTTAGCTTTTCTCCTTGAACGGTAGTTATTACCTGACCGTCTGTGAGGTCTTGTGCAAGGACCTTACCCGACACTACATGATAGGTAAGAATAGACTTAAGTTGCTCGACATTTTCTGGCAGTAATAGCGAGTCTAAAGTACCTTCTGGCAATGCTGCGAATGCATCATTGGTTGGTGCGAAAACTGTAAATGGTCCCGTACCCTGCAATGTTTCTACTAAACTTGCTGCTTGAAGAGCGGTTACAAGGGTTGACAGGCTTGGTGTTTCTGACGCCACCGTTACGATAGAACCAGGCGTTTTCTGCTCTACTTGATCCTCTTGCTGCGATTGATTTGTAGACTCAGTCTCTTCAGTTTCCATATCGCGGTTCATAAACCATAAAGCTCCACCAACTACTACCAGTACAGCAACGGCTGCTGCAACTATTCCCATTAATTTGTTGTTACTTTCCATATTTCCTCCTTTTATTTATTAACAACTGAACTTTTAACTTGTTCATCATCTTTTCATTCCTACCTCCTTATTGGTTAAACTTCGCATCAGAAAATCGTGGATAGAAGCAATTACATCGGCCAGTTCGTCTTTGTTTGGCGTCTCTGGATAATACTCGAGTAAAAAGCCGTTTATAGCATGTGCGATCACTTTAGCTTCTTTATAGATTTCAGAAGGCTGTATGTTAAACTCATGGGTTTTTACGCCTACTTCCAAAACCTCTTCGATATGCAGGTAGCCTTTTGAGGGTAAATAACCGCTTTCGAGTTTTAGAAATTCGGGTCTAAAATGCAGATAATACTTTAGTACAAATACTACATCTTCGATGTGTTGGAACTGAAACTTGATTCTGTCTAGTAACATCGCTTCTGCAGAATTTGTTTTTGGCAGTTTGACCCTAGCGATTCCCAGCTCTTTATTGGTAATGTCAAACACCTCCTTAAGTATTTCGTCTTTGTCGCTGAAAAAATGGTATATGCTAGACAAACCAACTCCGCTTTCTTTTGCTAGAATTCGCATGGAAAATCCCTCATAGCCATTTTTAGCAAACAGCTCTTTGGATATTTTGAGTATGGTGAGTTTAGTGTTTACTGTCATAATTATTGTAACGTTTGTTACATTATTTATTGTAACACTTGTTCTATTTTAATTGCAAGTACTTTTTTATTCTTTTTGGAATAAATACATTTCGTATCATTATCAATAATTCTCACTAGTCTGGGTGTTTATTCGAGTGAAATAAAATATATATCTAAACAAGTGATTATTTTTGTTTTCAGCATGACCATCCTATATACTAGCTAGTTGTTATGAAAATATTTTGTTCTTACCCATATACGGGTGAAGATATAACCGTAGTTACTGCGCGGATGCGTAGAGTTGTTGATGTTTTACTAAACAATGGAGCAGAAGTCTATTGCGACAGATTTGATTCTGCGCTTGGTCGAGCTCAGACAACGAACAACATACCCGTAATATTCCAAAAAGCCTTTGATGAACTAGATAGCTCTAATATTTTAGTGGCAATCCTGCCGTCGGCGCGCCGCAGCGTAGGACAGCTTATGGAGATAGGTGTAGCATATGACAGACAGATTCCAGTTTATCTGTTTGAGCATGAGTCAGCACGGGGTACGACGTATTTGCCAATGCTCGCGCGTAGAACAGTTACTTGGAAAAGCGAAGAAGATCTAGAGTTTCTGTTGGCCTCGACAGACCTAACCGGATAAGGATGGTATAATAGTAAGGATGAGTATCAAGTATTTATTTGCAATCAGTGCAACGGTTCTAGCAACTACTCTACCAATAGTGTTTACTACACCAGCATCGGCTGCCGCAAAAGTTAATACTAATGCGAATAAGACTCCTAAAGATGTGGTTGGCTATGATGTGTCTTGGCCCCAGTGTAGCTCTAAACTACCGTCTGACCCAGCTTTTGTGGTGGTAGGGGTTAATGGTGGTAGGGCTGACGAGGCTAATCCGTGTTTGCAAAAACAACTAGATTGGGCCAAAGCAGCACCGGGTACACCTGATCAGCCTGGGCTACAGCTTTATCTAAATACAGCTAATCCTGGTGTATCGTCAGAGAGCTGGCCGACCAATAACTTAGATCCTCTGAGTAAAGATGTTGAAAATCCATATATGATTTGTGACGGTAGTGATAGCCAAGCCTGCGCTTGGCAATATGGTTATAACAAAGCTTTCATATCAGATAAATCATTTTTTGCATCGGCGGCAGGTTTGGCGGGAATCGCGCCAGAAGCCGATAAATATATCTGGTGGCTTGATGTAGAATACGACAACTCCTGGCAGTTGGGTTCAGAAGATGCCCAGTCTAGGAATCGAGCTGTGTTAGAAGGTATGGCTGACTATCTAATTCGCCAAGATGTTAAAACTGTCGGTATTTACTCAACTATAGCTCAGTGGACCGATATCACCGGTGGCAAAAACAAGATATCAGCTTCTAGTTCACTCAATGCTATGCCAGACTGGAGGCCGAGTGGTACGTTGCCGATCGCCAAATATAACTGTTCAAAAGCTCAACCGCTAACTAATGACGGTCGCGTAGCACTTACTCAATACGTGGTTGGTGGATTAGACCGTAATTATTCTTGTCCGAGGTAGTTTTGATAAGGTAGTCTATAGTGTCAAAAACAAAACTTACAAAAATCCAAAAACAGCGCATTCACCGACATCTCGTTCGTAAAGAAATTGTAGTAACCTCGTTGATATTAATCAGCCTTGGATTACTTATATATGAGTGGCTAGTTAGTCCGAGCGGTTATTTACTAATTGCTATGGATAGCTATGAGGTCATACTTGGTTGCTTACTTATGTTCGAATTTTTCGCTGAACTACATCACGCTAAAAATCGTCAGAAATACTGGCGAAAAAATTGGTTATTTTTACTAGCTTCTATACCGATACCGATGACAATGTTTGAAATATTCAGAGGCATAAGGCTGATTAGGCTGTTACGCTTTGCTAGGGTATTAGAACACGCAGACTACGAATACAACTCGTGGCTACTGTTGTTCAGTAAGAAAAATCGTTAGAGATCACTTATATCGCTGTCAACCGACGGCAAGAGTGATGTATTGTTGTCGATATCGACTTCGCTTAGGACCTCTTGGATAACAGACAAATCTTCGACGGTGGTTACTTCAGGTACGCTCGGTATATCTTGGAGGACTATATCTTGACCGGGAGATGGATTATTGGAATTAGTGACGAAAGTATAAACTATGGCTCCGATCAGTAATATAGTGGAGAGAGCTATGATTACTTCTACGGCCGAAAATGCTTTATTGGTCTTGAATATCATATTATTAATCTCCTCTAGTTGCTCTCTGTTTGTTTTTCGGCGGATGTTTTGACAGCGACTATGTAGTCGTTGACGGCGCTACGGAAAGTTTTGAGTGCGCTGATTTGAAGTTTTTGTTCTTCACGGAACGATTCTACGACAGCTTTTAGGTTACCTTCGGCGCAATCGGCTAAATCAGATATTTCAGAAGCGTTATCGCCTAGTTTGACAGCTTCTTCGTAGGCTGCATTGGCTTTGTCGTACAATTCTTTTTGTTCATCGTAGTTTTTGTTGATACGGAATTGTTCAACACGGTCGAGAATTTTTTTGAATACATCTGCTTGTTTTTGACCCTGAGCTGTCATTTTGCTGAGTTTAGTTTCGACACCAGCTTGTTTCTTTTGACATTGCTCGAGTTTTTTGCCTTCTAACTTCTCAATATTTTTAGTAGCAACCTTCTCTCGTGCGGTTTTGGCGGCATTGTTACTAACATTGAGCTTTTCTGTGGAGAGCTCTTCGGATGTTTGATCTTCTTGTTCTGTCGTTTGATCTTCGGTTTGCGAATCCGAGCTAGGAACCTGACGAATCTCCTCGGCTCGAGCGTTAATTGCCATAATAGGTGAACTACCTGCCACTGCAATAGTGCAGGCAATAATTGTTGCGATGACGTAATTCGATTTCATTTAATTCCTTCTCAGCTATTTTAAGCTTGTCCATTAAGTAAACGCGTCTGTCTAGAAATCGCAAAATATGCTAAAATAACAGATATGAAATCGTTAAACGGCGCCGAACTAGCATCCTATATAAAAGCCCGTCAGGCTAGGCAGGTAAGGGCTTTACGTCAGGCGCATGGAGTTTTTCCACATCTGGCTATTATACAGACGACTGACGATCCAGTAATCAATACGTATGTTCGATTAAAAAAAATCTACGGCGAGGAAATATTGATAGATGTCGTTTCGTATAGGCTTACTGAGGACGAGGCGTTAGTTAAAATCCGCGAGCTTAACGACGATAACTCGGTTCACGGCATAATTGTCCAGCTACCACTACACGATACATCTCGAACCGACGAACTAGTAGATGCTGTTTTGCCCGAGAAAGATGTAGACGCTCTTGGTCAGCAGGCTATACTCGACCCTGCTACGCCGATGGCTATCAACTGGCTACTGGCGGGATACAACGTAGATTTGAAAGCTAAAAAAATCGTAATAGTCGGCAATGGCCGTCTAGTCGGGGCTCCGTTAGCTCGTATGTGGCGAAATTCTGGCTACGACGTGACGGTTCTCGATAAAAACTCGCCAAATATTGAAGAAAAAGTATACCAGAGTGACGTTGTCGTGACGGCTGCTGGGCAACCTAATCTTATTACTTCAGATATGCTTAAGCAAAAAGCAGTCGTGGTCGATGCCGCTACTGCCTCAGAGAACGGTGAAATAGTCGGCGACGTGGCGACAGATGTACGTGAGCGGGATGACATAGCGATTACGCCAGTAAAAGGCGGTGTAGGTCCGCTTACTGTTACAGCGCTATTCGATAATGTTATTCGCTCTAGCGCAGCTTCTAAGCAAGATTAAGAGTTTTTTTGACGCGATCAACTACCTGGCGAGGGGTTAGTTCGGCTTTGACGATAAAACTTTCAACACCAAGTTCACGAAGTGATTTCGGTGCTTCTTCTTGGCCTAGATTAGTCAGTATAAGTACCGGAATCTTAGCACCCCAATCATGTTTTCGAATTTCGGCTAGGGCCTCATCGCCACTCATAACAGGCATAGAGATGTCGAGTAATATAACGTCTGGGGCAAAACGTTCAACTAAAGCTATACCGTCGCGGCCGTTTTCGGCAACGCTTACCTCGAAGCCATCGGACTCAAACTTCATGAGATACATTTGTCGAATAACCGGATCATCTTCGATAATTGCAATTTTTGTCATATATTTATTGTACCAGTTTAGTCTTATAATTTATAAATGCTTTCGAGAATTTCTGAGGGGTTATTTTTAGTTATGACTGTATGAGCGAAACTAACAGATGCAAAGCGTGGAGGTTTTTGCCACTCAATATGCGCTAGAATTATATGCGCTTCAGGGGAAGCGTTGATTATATGTGATATACCGGGTTTAGCGACTCCTTTTTTTCCGGCAGATGTGCGCTTTCCTTCAGGAAACATTAGTACAGTATAACCAGCTTTTAGGAATTTTATTGCGCCGGTTACGCCATGGATTGGTTTAGGCCCATGCGAAGGGAAACAACCCCCGAGCCAAGCGGGAAGACGTATCCACCATGGGTCCATAAACTTGTTAGCTGTCATGATAGCAAACGGTAGCAGGTGTATTAGTTCACGCCAACGAAAACTACATGTGATATAGAACGGATCGAGAGCATGGTGGTGATTGGCTACGACCATATAATGTTTATTTTTCTCGATACGTAGAGGTTCGTGATTGTTAATATTTGGACGAAACAGAAGTATTTTTAGTACGCCAATTGATAGCGCTTGAGCTAAAAATTTAGTATAGTATGAGAGATTATAAATATGAAAAAACACAATAAACTTAAACGATTACTTAATAAAAAATTATATCACTTTTTAGACGTAATTATTAGTTATCAAGCTCCTGCTTGGGAAGAACTTGTTGGTAAATACGAGGTTTGCAGTCTAAATGACCATAATCAGTTGCTTGAAGCAAAGCGCTTGCATGCGGAAGTTTACCTAGATCGAAACTTTATCACAGAACAAGTTTTGCAAGACGGTGTTATTAAACTCGAGGCTGATCCCCATCAAGAACATGCCAATTATTTCGGAGTAATAAACAAGGAGAGTCGTGCGGTTGAAGCTATAGCTAGACAAATACCACACAAGGAAGGTGTTTGTTTGCCGATTTTCGAGCGAGTTAAATTAAAAAAAGATTATTCATACGTCGAAAGACGCGAAATTGTGGAGATTTCTGCTTTTGTTAAGCGACGAGGAGTTGATAGTCGGACATTATTACTTCTGTTTAACGAAATGTTTACTCACTCCAAGGCTCAAGGGCATCGTTATTGGCTGATGGCTGTTGATAAAAAAGTTTATTGGCGCCTTAAGACTTTATTTGGTCCAGTTATTCGTCGCATAGGTCCCGAGACATTTTATATGGGTAGTATTGTGGTTCCTGCTGAAATTGATATGGATGAGGTTGGGCGACTGCTAAAACGTGGCTATTATTTTAGTTTACCTCCGCTACGCAGCATACGACGTATATTGTATTTGTATTTTACTGCTAGTGAGAATAGGCCTGCTCATCGGATAAGGTTTTGGAATGCTTATGCCAAATCATATGATGGCTTGCTCAAATTTACACCTTACCAGCACCTTATCGAACATGTCTGTGATATTACATTAACTTATAAGCCGCGGAAAGTACTTGACCTTGGCTGTGGTACGGGTAACGTTACGGCGCTCTTAGTCAAGAAAGAATCAAGGCTCCATGTTGATGCTGTAGATTGGTCACGGACAATGCTCGATATGATACCAAAAAAAGTAGTGGGTAAGAGTGTTACAACTAGTCGGCGTGACGTATTAAGTTTTCTTGAATTATCACATGAACGCTATGATGTTATCGTCATGACCAACGTTCTATATACGATTAGCGACCGCGATCGACTTTGGAGATTATTGGCGGGCCATATCAATGAGAGAGGCCGGATTGTAATCGCTAATCCAGACACTACAGATAGTCGCGTGCTTATCAAGAGTCATTTATCCGAAAAACCACTTATCTCACTGTTGCGACCGTCGCTTGTAGCGGTCTGGATATTTGACAGTTTGATATCGTTAAACAAATCGAATACCCATTTTGACTTTACATCTCAAAGTGAATTACTGGATGAACTTGAGGTGGCAGGACTATGCGTTGATGGTGAGGTCGGGCGTTGTTACGGTGGTCATGAAAACGGCATTGATCTATTGTTAAGTATTAAAAATAAAGCAAAAGCAGTATAGTATAGACGTGCTTCCTGTTGGATCAATCTCTACTATTGTTGCAAGTGCCGCACTTATAGTTATGGCAATATTTTCTTCATTGCCACTCTTTATTCGTAATCGTCGTGTGGTGCCGGGGCTTGTGTTTTTTGTAATTTTTTGTAGCTCTCTCGCTATGTGGTTAGCTGCCAATATTCTGTCCGATATCGATCTTTCACGAGCTCTTTTCTGGGTCAGGATTAGTTTCATCAGTATATCAATTAGCCTCTACGGCTTTCTAATGTTTGCTAATCGTTTTCCGAAACCACGCCACTGTAGTCACGCTGAGAATCTGAGATATGGCACTATACTGGTGGCAGTTGTGCTATTAATACTCTCAGATTTGTTTATACCTAGAGTGATACTAGAGGAGGGTGTTACAACAGTAGTCCCAGGCCCTCTGTACGGCCTCTTCATTGCATATGTAGCCTATACACTAATATTGTCAATCGTCAGACTGTCAAGCATTCGAGAATTATCAAGTACCCATAGGAGACAGGCGTTGATTATTCTCTTCGGGATAATATTTGCCGCGATTATCACCTTATTAACGAATCTTATCTTGCCGTTGATTTTTGGAACTAACAGTCTTTATTGGGTCGCATCTTATGCGATGCTAATATTTGTCGCAACTGTCGCCTACGCAATAGTCAAGCACCAACTTTTTGACATAAGAGGAGCGCTTGCTCGTTCGTTTGCGTATTTCGGTTCAGTTATACATCTTGGTTTAGTGCTTGGTATTTTGGTTGTATTTATCATAGATAGACTAGATCTGTCTGAGGAAAAAATACAATATTTAATAATATCGGCTACCGTGGCGGTTGCGATCCTATATCCATTTTTTAAGAATTTTTTCGATAGGGTAACTGAGAAGATTTTTTATAGAAAGACTTACAGCGTACAAAAAGCTATCAACGATATTACAGGGGTTCTTGCGACGTCGCGAACTTTAGATTCGATGGCTAGTCTATTAATAGCGCGCCTAGAGCATTTTGTAGGAAGTGAAAAAATAGTATTGATTATTTTGTCACAACCCAGTAGTGAAGAGATATTGTTTAGCCGACCGAAGAAATGGCTGAACCTGCAGGATATTCAAGTTGCTTTGAAGGCGGTTGTCAAGCATAAAATATTTACTGTAGATTCATTTGGTGGTGTTGATGAAAACACCCTTCAGTCATTTATCGATCAGGACATCGGTTTAGTAAGTCAACTCAATTCTCCTAACGGAGTTATCGGATATCTAATACTAGGTCATAAACTAAACGGTACAGCCTACACTAAGCAGGACGTCACGTTCATTAGTACCATTAGCGATGAATGTGCGATTGCAGTTCAAAGTCTGGGACGCTTAGAAGAAATCTTGACGCTTAATTCCAGTCTTGAAACAAAAATCAATACAGCAACAGAAGAACTTCGAACAAGCAACAAAAAACTCAAAGCTATAGACAAGTCTAAAGATGAATTTATTTCGTTGACGTCGCATCAGTTGCGGACGCCATTGACGACAATTAAAGGCTATCTGAGTATGATGCTTGACGGTGATGCGGGCAATATAGCTCCGCAACAACGTAAGTTGCTCGAAGAGGCTTTCAATAGTTCGCAACGTATGGTTCATCTGATTAGTGATTTCCTCAATATCTCACGTATACAGACGGGGCGTTTTGAGCTTGAACTTGCTAATGTTAATCTAGCTGAAGTGTTGGACGAAGAAATTCAGTTATTACGTATTAGCGCTAGTCCAAGACGAATCATGCTCGATTACCAAAAACCCGAACAGTTCCCGGTGTTAACACTAGATGAAGGTAAACTGCGCCAAGTCATGATGAATTTTATAGACAACGCTATACATTATTCACCGTCAGGCAGTATCATAAAGATTAATTTATTGGCTAGTGATTCAGAAATTGAGTTTACGGTCAAAGATCAGGGAATTGGTGTACCAAAATCAGAACAGCACAAACTGTTCGTAAAATTTGCCAGAGCTTCCAATGCACGTCAACAACGTCCTGACGGTACTGGAATCGGTTTGTTTATGGCCAAAAAGGTTATCGTAGCGCTAGCTGGTTCGATAATATTTGAAAGCGTCGAAGGCAAAGGCTCAACGTTTGGCTTTCGAATTCCTATTCAAGGGAAGAAGTAGTAACTAGACCATAGACTCTATCCTAGGCTTTTTTCTAAAATCTATAATCCAATCTGCTGTACAGCAGACTATCCTCTACTACTAGAAGCTATCTACCTAGCAGCGCACTCTTCAAATACGAGCGACGTCCTGATCGCCAATAGTAGCTAGCACCAGCTAGTGAACCGAGGCCGAGCATGGTACCGATGGTTTCGGTCGGCCCAGTCTTAGGTACTTCTGTGGTTGTCTCTTCACCTTTTTTCTGAGTAGTAACTTCTTCCTCAGGCTCGTTTGTAGTTACAACTACTGCTTTGACTTCCTGTTTGGTTGGTTTAACCCAAGCAGTGTCGCAGTCATCTTTTTCGGCTGAGAGTTCTTTGGCATCTACACAGACTTTGTTGACTTGGCTAAAGCTATTGTAACCAGTTAGTTTGGCATTGACGGTAAATTCTACTTCTTCGCCAACATCGAGAGAGCCAATGGTATATGTCCAGACATTATCGTTTATGTTGCCCTTCGACACCTTCAGGAAGGTGATGCGAGTCGATGGTTTGTCGTAGATTTTAATCTCAGTTAGCTTAGTATCACCAGTGTTTTTGACGACTATATAGTATGTGAACTCGTCACCTTCGTTGACCGAGATAGTTTCACCACGGTTTTCGCCAACCGTTTTTTGTACCTCGATTTTAGGGTATTTTTTGGTTTCTACAACCGGTTTCGGAGTTGATACTGGTGTAACAACTGGTGCGGGTTTTGGTTCTGGTTTATCAACCCTGATTGGATTACCGCAAGAATTCATAACGACAAATTCTACCTGGTTGTTGCTATCAAAAAGTACTAGCACTTTGTATTCATTATTTGAAATTTCGCCCAGAGCTCTTTCGTAGTAGGTAGTTGCACCAATAACTACGGGTGATGAGTTGGCATTGTTGACTCGTCCTAGGATACGACCACCGGTAGCGACTACTTTGTTGTCGACTTTGATCTCGCCATTTGGGTAAGACTTGCCACTTTTGGCGTTACTTGCGAACCGGTCATATTCGTTTTCGGTTAGTCCGTAATGAGCGAAGATAGTTTTTAGGTCACCGATACTGTTTTCGCGAACAGTGGCTATAAAATCAGTTCGATCGGTTACACCACAGCTTATTATGAAACTCCTTGTACTATCTGAAAGGCAAGTAGCTGACGTTGTAGCTTGTGACAGGCTACTAGCAATAACCATTATGAAAAGTGCGATTATAGATAAATATAGCCGTTTGGTAAATGATTTTTTCCGCATAACACTCTCCTCGATTAGCTTAAGCTATACCTCAATATTATCACATTTTTGTTATATAGTCAAAAAGCGTCTTGAGATGAAAAATTAAATACCCGCTCTATATTTACGAGCGGGTATTTAGGTATATTTGACCGTTGGTTTTTATATTTAGGCTTCGTCAGCTGATAGCTTGCGACGATTCTGTAGGTAGAACGTTGCGCCATAAGCAGTGACTGCTGCTAGTAGGATAACTAGTGGGTTCTGATTGCCATCGGCTCCAGTTGCAGGAATGACGGTCGGTAAGACTGTCGGTGTCTTAACAACTGTTGAATCACCTAGGGTCGAGCCATCGCCAGATCCTGGCGTCACAGTACATTGACCAATCACAATCGTTTCTGGTGCGAACTCCGTTTCGTCGGTCGCTGATATCTCAACTGTGTATGTACCGGCGGCAAGATTTGCAAAGTCAACGATACCTGTTTCGCCATCAACTACCGTGACACTCTTGATTATATTAGCGCCAATCAACGGTTTGACCGTAATGGTGTATTCTACGCTTTCATCGGTATCATCAGCAGTGTTTGTCACACTTACTTTTAGAAGGTCTGTCGAGTTCGTATTAGCTACACAAGGTGTCAATAGATATTCAACTGTAGAGGGTGCAGACGCACATTCTACTAGAGATACCGTGTCCGAAGCTAATACTTTTTTACCATCCTTGACCTCCACGGTATAGTGGCCAATCGGAAGGTTCTCGACAACAAGTGGCAACGTAGGTTCTGTGACTTCACCATCTTTGTTGACTTTAATATTCCATGAGTCAATCTCTGTCCCTTCGCTATCTTTCAGGACGATTTTATCGGCTTTTTTTACTGAACCCGAAATATCAATTGTTATATAGCTCGTTCTTTCGCCGACTATACAAGGTCCAGCACTTACCATAACCTCAACAGGCACAACGCAATCGTTCTCGTATATCGCTCGTCCTGTTTTTGACCAGTTTAGCCCCATGTGATATTCAGCAACCGGAGGAATGATGTCTCCCCATTCGGTATGTTTCGGCAAGTCAGAACTAAAGAGTGGGCCCTTGTGCTCACCATAGTGATCTGGAGTAGTACCCGAGTTGCTCGCCACTCCGTCAACAGCACTTTCAGGAACTTCAATGACAACATATGGGTTGCTCCGTGATGCAGTACGGTGGCAAATCGTTACTTTTCCTTCTTTCTCAGGCTTCTTATCTTGAGCTAATGCCTGAACTTCACTCCCCCGTTCAAGAACAGGAGCTTTCGGTAGCTCAGGAAGCTGAACATCTGCTGATTCAACCTCGTCGTTCTCTTCTTCAGTGACTAGATCAGCCCTTTCAGGTTGAGCAGGAGTTTCTGAATCCTCCTGTGCCACATCCGTGCTGTTATCTTCTACAATCTCATTTTGACCTTCAACCACACTTACGACCGAAGAACCATCGACTTCCGTTGGCCCATCGAACGCGTAAGCTTGCGCTGCCGGCAAGAGTCCATTGCTGAACACTGCTAAAAACAGCGCCATCCCTACCTTTAAAGTTTGTGAAAATCGTTTCATAGAAATAAATCTCCATTCTCCCACTGCATTAAAACTGTTTTATACGTAACTTTGAAGTTGGATACCTGTTTGCTTTTAATCAGAGAATACACCTATGATTGACAAAAGTTAAGTAATATTACATAGCATAAGCATTTTAAGTTATCGTTCATAAAAACCAAAACACTCCAGAGATGGAGTGTCGGTGTGTGATTTAGTGATAATCTATTGTCGCTTAAGCACAACGAGGTAGGTGAGTGCGCTTATCATAGCCACGAGAACTGCTACTGAGAGGGTGTTACCAGTTTTTGGTATGCTAGTAGGTATTTCTGCGGATGTGGGTAGGATTTGCGGTGTGCGAGTTGTAGTAGCTGCTTCGTCGTCGATATATCCGGTTGGTATACTAACGTTTTGGTCCTGCACAGCGTTGTTTTCTGGAGTGTGGTCACATTTGTCATCTGTACCATTTCCATTGCCATTACCTGGGTTATCGACAGGCTTTTCTGTGATAACAGCTTGGTTACATTGAACTTTTATAACTTTGCTTTTGGCTTTTAGCTGTCTGTTGTAGTCGGTGTTACCGTGAGTATCTTTGCTATAAACAGTTGTTTTGTAATGACCATCAAGTACGTTTATATAGGCTGTTTCAGTATAGCCGGCGCTGTTTGCGGTAGGCATATCAACTTGTTTGACGCCAACTGTATCTTTGCCATTCATCTGACTACTGATTACTATGACACCACTTTGACCTTTATCGAAGCCATAACCTTCGAAGTTGAAGGAACAGACTTTTGGGTCGTTGCTTTCGCTGTTGGCTGGGGTGCCTTGTTCGTGTACTTTGATCGTACCGTTGTTGCCAGGTACGTTGGCTTGTGGTGACGTTGCACCTGCTAAAGGTGTAGTACCAAGTGTAAATACAACAGCTGAAACCGCAATAGTTCGTAGAATATATCGTTTACTCATAGCCTCTCATCCTCTCCAGAACATTATTTGACTATATTTTAATTATAACAAAATATTTACGATTTGTCAATACTATTCTTTAAAATTATCTAAAAATGAGGATATTTACGAAATATTAGCTCTCAAGTATAAGTTTTTTACTAAACAGAGATCGTTGGTTAATCGACCCCTATTTCTTGGTATGTTATCTATATGCTACGTCGAGTCTAAGTTAGAAAAGTTATAAAAATTAATACTGTATATGGTGTTTAAGTTTAGAAATTTCTACTATATGTATATAACTATTGACAAAAAATGTCAATAAGAGTATAAAAGAGAAATATACTAAGCCCCAGTCTCTGCGACACTTTCATTTTAAGATATGGGTATGTGTATGAAGAAACATTTATCAAAAATTCAAGTATTAGCATATAGGCG
>RZYF01000073.1 GCA_010014665.1 Candidatus Saccharimonadota bacterium
GGTATCATACTGTTTGGGCTCAATATCATCGTTAATCTTCGGTTCATCGGCAAGTATAGTTGGAACAACCAGATTTTCGTTATTACTCATCTGAACGTCAGGTAAAGGGTTTTCCGATACAGCTAATGTATCAGGATTACCTGAATATTCACTACTAGTTAAAGGAGACCACGACTGAGATGCTCGTTTTGAGTTTTGTTTTTTAAAGACAATATAGAGTATAAAACCAACAAATATAATTACTGGGATTATAAGAAACCAATACATTAAATTTGACTTAGTTGTCGAACCTGCGATCTCAAAGCTAAATTTTTGTATCTCTGAAGCAGTGTTATTTTTTGCTAGCTTAACTTCCTTGACATTAATCGATTCGTTACTAGAATATTTCCCGAACGTAATTTCGACAGGCACTCTACCAGTTTTTAACTCAAGATGTATCTTACCTGATTTATCAGTAGTATACTCATAACCCATCACTAGAAGCTTAGCTCCTGATACTGCTTTATTATCACTCGTAATACTTATTTCTGTAGGATAGCCATGAGTAGCAACTAATCCTGTATACGAAACGTTTTTGCCATCTGAAGTAACTCCAGAAATAACAAATTCGTAGCTAGAAAGAGTTTCCAGGCTAGATAAACGAGCTGTATAGTCACCGTTTTGCTCAATTAATAAATCTGCAGGCAGTAGTACTTTGTCTTTACCGGTCTGACCATAACTAAATGATACATCTTTCAGTCCGTTTGCGCCTCTCCATTCCACTATGGCAGTTTTTAGATATTCCGTGACTAAAACAGATTTAATAGATTCAGACGAGTCTTCTCTGACGGTTACTGATGGGGTTGGCTGAGATTCCGTATAAACCGGAGAAGGTAATGGAGCTGGTGTTGCTACGGGCAATGGCGATGGAGATGGCGGTGGTGTTGGAGTTGGTATAGGTACAGGAGATGGCGGTGGTGTTGGAGTTGGTATAGGAGATGGTGGCACAACACAGTTACCTGCACCATCTTTTATCATACCTATAGGTAAAGTTGCTTGTATGCCTATTATATTCGGACAAACATCTATAGGAGGAGGGATAGAACAATTGGGCGGTATACCTACTTGCCCTGATGGACATATCGCCGAATAAATTGGAAAGCTTTTTGAAGACACTGGTATATATCCATAATTGGCCAACCATACCGTCCCCGCATTATCTAATTCTACCTTTGCGGTTCCGACCGATTCAGCTCTAAGGTTTATTGTCATGATAGTGTACGTACCAACAGGTTTAAAAAAGGAACAATAATAACTGTAGCTAGTAAACCAGGCAAACTGATCATCGTAAAATCCTTCGTCTAACGAGTTAAAATTACCCTCGCTAACTGACAATATTCTAAGATTTGGTGAAAAAATTATATCACCAAATATAGCGCAATTCGTTAAATTAGTGTCTAGATTTATTTTCACCAATACATTAAACGTATTACCCACATTGACGTAAGATGGTGTCTCTAAATATATACTCGGGACAGCCAGAGTGGTGGACTGAATACATAAAGACAACCCAAAAGACAGGACTGTTATCGCCAGACCCACCAAAAACGAATTTGATTGTAGATATTTTTTATCGTGTTCCATATATCTATTTAAAGATTATACAAGATTATGCTCGTGTTTATACTTTTAGTTATATTTCTATGATAAATATTCGATTAGTAAAATAAAGTTTATGAGCTTTTTACAGACAACCAAGCATCTATAAATCCGTCAATATCGCCATTTAACACGCTTTGTATGTCACGTTCTTCATATTTAGTACGAGTATCCTTAACCATAGTGTATGGGTGAAGTACATAGTTACGGATCTGAGCGCCCCAACTCGCAGATTCTCCTGCCCTTAAATCGGTTAACGTTGCGGCATGTTGTTCTAGCTGCATTTGGGCAAGCTTTCCACGAAGTATTTTCATAGCGGTTTCTTTATTTTGAAGCTGACTTCTTTCATTTTGGATAGCAACGGTCGTTCCAGTTGGTAGATGCGTGACACGAACGGCACTATCAGTTGTATTAACACTTTGGCCACCGTGACCACCGGCTCTATACACATCTATTTTCAAATCTTTATCATCAATCGCTACTTCATCAGGTAAATCAATTTCAGGTAATATTTCCGCAAGGGCAAAACTTGTTTGGCGCAGATTGTCCGAGTTAAATGGACTCAGCCTGACAAGACGATGAACTCCGTGCTCACTCTGAAGCTTGCCGTAAGCAAATGGACCGGAGATTGTGTAGGTTGCGCTTTTGATGCCCGCCTCTTCTCCGCTTGAACGTTCGATCAAATCTATTTTCATGCCTGATTTCTCGGCCCAGCGCAAATACATACGCTCAAGCATTTCGCACCAATCCTGGGCGTCAGTCCCGCCAACTCCAGCACTAAGTTTTAAAATTGCTGAATGGTCATCATATTCTCCACGAAATAACAAATCTTTTTTCTGTCGCTCAAATTCTTTCTCAAACGCCAATATCTGCTCATCGAACTCTAGTAACATATCGTCGTCGCCTATTGCCATTAGCTCTTCGATATCATTGACTTGTGAACTTAGAGTCTGCCACGGTTCAATTTGGGTGCGTAAGTTCGCTGCCTGTTTACTAATTTTTTGAGCATACTCAACATCGTTCCATACATCGCTAGATAGTAATTGCTCATCCAAAACCGCCAGTTCTTCAGCTTTTGCAGAAATCGTTAACTGTGCGTATGCCTCTGACAATTTATCTTTTAGGATTTTAACTCGTTCAAACAATGGTGTCATATTTATATTATACTTGAATATGATAATTAATATTGGCGTGTTTGATTCAGGCATTGGAGGAGAGGCTGTTGCTCAATCATTACGTAATAATTTTTCTGAAGTAAATATAGTCTGTATTAGCGATAAAGATAATATGCGTCTGCGCAACACCCAGAACCTTAGAGACTAAACGATATAACGATTTAAAAGAAGAATTTGCGAAAAATATTAATGTTCTAGAACCTAATTGCAGTGACTGGGCGTATATGAATAAACTTCCCACGACCTTACGGTCGGGGTATTAGCTGCATCAAATCAGCAAGCTGATTTGTCCTGCATCTTCTTTACCTTGATTCTCAATATATCGA
>RZYF01000014.1 GCA_010014665.1 Candidatus Saccharimonadota bacterium
CCCAACGGTGTGTGCGATAGCACGAGCCGGTTCGTCTAGACCGCAATTCGCAAATGTGGTAAGTAAAGTCCTAACGGCGCGTATAATTTGGGGTAATCCCTGTAATACCATGGGCACTTCATATAATAATGCTCGTGCTAACGGTACAACTTTATTTAGAAAAGTGATTAATTTTACCCAAGAAGAAATAGACCAGATTCGGGAGGCTGAACAGTATCAGGCGCCGGTTACGATTCAGAATAATTTTGGTAAAAATACTGACGTTGTTGCTAGAGGTGGTTTGTATTTGAGTGCAGTAGCCGATGATTTTTGGTCTGGCTGGATGAATGGCGTTTATACAAACAGTTCAGAGGTCACGGTAGCAACAGATAACTACTTCAGAATTCCTTTAGATGTGGATAACGGTGACGGTACGTATGGACCGTATAAAATTAAAGTCGGACAAAATGTTTTAGCTTTTGAGGTTAATGACAAAATGATGTTCGATATACCCCCAGAAAATTATGATTCTGCAGGAGTAGGATTGAAATACGCCCTCAATTTAATGGTACCTCTACCGGGAGCAACTTATAAATTAGCACCTGAGACTTCTTGTACTTCTTTGACTTATGATTCATCTGTTGCGACAAATATTACATGTACTTATACCGTACCAATGAAGGGTACGGAACCAGATATACCTCCAAAAAAAGTCTCTTTGCCAACAGATATTGCTACTGTGTGTAAAACAGCTGGTTCTGAACTTGCTACAGATGCTGCTGGTATAGCTGGTTGCGTAGGGAATTATGATGACGTAATGATAACTGGGTCTATATCATATACACGAACTTTCACAATCCCCAGTGGCTACACTGGCAATGTTTGCACCGCGGTTTCTGCCAATCCAAGTGAGCGTGTATGGAATGCGTGGCATACAGCTCTTGTAACTAACAATACACCCGTATGGTCTAACTTTGTTTGCATCACGCCAGTTGGCGGCGGTGTCGATGCATCGGCTTATACTAACTTCTTTGGAGGTGATGTCAATAGCTTGGGTAGGGTTAAATTTTCTGCACCTTTTTCTAAATCTGGCTCGAGGGCTCAATACGCTATACTCGCAAGAGGTCTAATCACGAACCCTGTATCAGCCAACGACTATGACTTTCCGAACAAACTAGTATTTGCTAACATACCTAGTCTAGGTTATCTTGGAGTCACGTATCCTGCAAAAGAGATATTACTTGTTGGAGCGCCTTCTTACTCAACAGCACTTGGTGCAATAAATATTACCCTACCGCCTACACCTGCGACATACGGGACAAATTTTCAGAGCTACGCACCGTCACCGGGACCACTCGAGATAAATGGAGTAACGGATGTAGACAGTCAGATAACGGTGCGTGTTGATGGCGATGTTAGAATACTAGGTAATATTACTCTAGATAGTGTTACTGGGCACACACTTTCTTCTATACCAAACGTGACTATAATTGCTAGCGGTGACATAACTATAGATAGTTCGGTTACTAGAATTGAGGCTACGTTGCAGGCGGGCGGTTCGCTGAAGACATGTAGCAACGAACCTGCTAGCGAAGCAGACTGTGATAAGAAATTGGTTATCTACGGACCAACTCTTGCCAGTGAATATTATTTGTATCGTACTAGTACTAATACGGATTTCAACGAAGCATCCGAGACCTTCTATTTCCCGCCGTCGGCCATCATGGCACCTTATGCCCGCGGTTCCGGATCGCTAGTACCAACTACCGAGTACGAAATTGAATTACCTCCTCGCTACTAAAAAGCTAATAACCTATTAACTTTGAATTATTAAAACAAAACAAGTCTTTTCAGCGAAAATGCTTATGCTATAATGATAATTAATATGAAACTATTCGAAGCGGTGGACGATTTTTTTGCACTTGACATAGGGTCAACTTCTTTAAACGTAGTACAGCTACACAAATCAGCAATCGGCTGGTCTTTGGAAAAAGTCGGGACTATGACGGTTGATATGAAGATAACAAGTTCTGACGCGCCAGAGCACAAGCAAAAACTCAGTGAAATGATAATGAATCTTGTGTCTCAGACAGGTATAACTACTAAAAACGTAGTGCTTGGCATACCATCTAACAAAATGTTCGCTACTGTCGTCAATATGCCAGAAGTTCCAGCTTCTGACTTGGCTACTGCTGTTCGATATCAGGCTGAGCAGTATGTCCCGATGTCGCTCGATGAGGCAAAGATTGACTGGGCAGTTCTCGGAAAGCTTCCAACTGACCCAACTCTGAACGAAGTTTTGCTGGTTAGCGTTGAAAACGCATATACCGAAGCTCGTTTGGATATGTTAGAAAACATAGGTTTAAATGTTATTGCACTTGAGCCTGACTCGATCGCCGTGATTCGTTCTCTCGTAGATACTTCAGATACTAGTAACAACATAATCATCAGATTTGGTGACAATACCACTGATATCATAGTAGTGAGTACTGGAGCGCCAAAACTTGTCCGAGCTCTACCGACCGGTTTTCAGACTATGGTACGGGCATTACAGCAGAATTTAAACATTGACGAAGGTCAGGCTACGCAATTTGTGACCAAATTCGGTCTCTCTCCAGATAAACTTGAAGGTAAGGTTATGCAAGCACTTGAAAACGTCGTAGAGCAGTTTATGAGCGAAGTCAGTAAGTCCGCGAAATTTTTCGATGGAAAATACCCAGGTATTCCTATTAGCACAGTTATACTGACCGATGCCGGCTTGTCTGTGCCCGGTTTCGCACAGCATATCACAGACAAGACAGGGCTATCTGTTGTTTCTGGTAATCCATGGTCGCGCGTCAACGTTAGCCAGGCTGACCAGCAAAAAATACAGGACATATCGGCAACATTTGCCGTATGTGTAGGCTTAGCGATGAGGAATGAAAGGTAAAATGCTATGATACAACTAAATTTTTTACCTGATATCAAAAAAGAAGTCGTCCGTGCTCAGCGAATGCGCACGAAAGTCACGCTAGCATCTGTAGGTGTATCGTTATTGGCTATAGGCATTCTGGTTCTAAGCGTTATGTGGGTTTATGTTGGCCAACCAATCCGGATCAAGCTAGCTCAAGACGACATAAAAAAGAATACTCAGGCTCTGAAACAACACAAAGATACTAGAAAATACCTAACTATCCAAAATCAACTAGGCTCACTGCCAGCACTGCACGACGAAAAGTCTAAAAGTTCACGACTACTGAGCTTTTTGCCAGCCCTAAACCCGAACGAACCACATAAGGTTAAGCTAACATCTGTAGGCCTATCGTTAGAAGAATCATCGCTGACACTTAGCGGGCGCGCAACAAGCTTTGAAGCTTTAAATGTCTTTACGGATACGCTCAAACTTGCAAATTTATCTTATGTTGATTTTGATGATTTACAAAAAACAATCACCGAGCCAATGTTTACGAGCGTTTCTTTGCAAAATAGTGGATTGATGCGCGAAACTAGCCAACAGATTGTTACTTTTACCTTAAATGCTCAATATTCGGAAAATGCTTTTTCAAATAAAGTTTCGAATGTCAGTTTATCGGTACCACTTATTGAAAACACTAAATCGGTCGACCAGGCTACGATGAATCTTTTTGAGGAGGCGACGGATTGAAGATGAAAAAACAACACAAAACAGTTAACAACCTTGCTATCGTTTCGCGTCGTAGTGTATTGCAAGCTTCGGCCAAGACGATGTTTCTATGGGTAGCAGGTGCGTCAGTGTTGGTCGTTACGATCAGTGTTTTACTTATATATATACATAAGCAATTTACTTTTAATAATACAGTAATATCTTACGAAACTACCGCTGCAAGTACACTCAAGGATAATTTCAAGGCCTATGTAGAGCTTAAGAAAAATATTGACGATCTAGCTGCCAACAGTGACCTAGCCTCTGTTAGAACAACTCAATCTAATGACAATCTACAAGTCATCACTGATTCGCTAGCTACGACTTCTGACATCTCTACATTTGCTGCTTCTATACAGAACATTATAGCGCCACGTTCTGGAGTGTCACTTGAATCTGTTACGATGGCATCTAATAGTATAGCCGGTAGCGGGGAGAACCCAGTTGAAGGTATGGCAAAATCCTCTCCGATTGAGATTCCATATCAGATAGAGGCTGTTGGTAGCTACCAGTCGATCACGTCCTTTTTAGAAAATCTAGAGCGTACGATTCGTCCAGTGCATGTTAAATCTATTGAGTTAAATGGAAGCGATTCTACACTTCGGGCTCAGATATCTTTAGTTACATATTATCAGCCGGTTAAAGACGTAAACATCAGCAAAAAGGAGATTTCTCTTGAATGAAAAAAACTGATATAGCCATGCTGGTACTGGTAGTTGCATTGACTGGTTTAATAACATATCTTATCGCAAATACGTTACTTGGCTCGTCCAAGCAGTTATCTGCAAATGTGACGGTTGTCGAGCCGATATCTGCAGAAATCGAGGTGCCTAATGGTAGCATTTTTAACAAAGATGCAATCAATCCAGGTGTTCAGATTAAAGTTGGCGACTCATCAAATCAACAACCATTTTGATCTAGGGGGTTTTGCCAGTGGTCGCGCTAACGGATGATAAACAGACAAAGATCGAAAACGAGCTTGTTCGTTTAAAGGCTTTATCGTTAGAGCAACTCAATCAGTATAAGATAAGCGCACAGGACTCAAAGAGACCTCTTTTTGAGTTTATGTTATCTGAGAAGAAATTGGCTGACGAAGATTTATCTAGGGCAACTGCTAACGTGTCGGGTACTCCCTATGTAAACTTACAAAATGTTCAGATTGACTCTAAGGTTCTAGCTTTGTTGCCTCGGGAAGTGGCTGAACGATTCATGGCAGTACCTTTAGGTAAAATTCAACATCGT
The DNA here is from genome assembly GCA_010014665.1 of Candidatus Saccharimonadota bacterium. Taxonomy (GTDB): domain Bacteria; phylum Patescibacteriota; class Saccharimonadia; order Saccharimonadales; family Saccharimonadaceae; genus JAPUDS01. Next base: position 4,883 of record RZYF01000014.1, read on the forward strand.
CTAGCTATAGCAATGTTAGACCCGAGTAACGTACAGGCTGCCGATTTTATATCCAACAAGATATCGTTACCGTTAAAGATCTATACAGCTTCAGAAGCTGGTATTAGAGCTGTCATAAGCCAGTATCATACCGACCTACAGGGTGGTGTGAGCGACGCTTTGAACGTGGCTGCAGCCGAAGAAGAAGCAGACTCTTTTGACAAAAAAATCGTTATAACCCAAGATTCGCCAATATCTCGAGCACTTAACACGATTCTAGATTATGCGTCTCAGTCACGTGCGTCTGACATACACATAGAACCATACGAATACATACTCAAGGTACGCTGTCGTGTTGACGGAGTGCTTCGTGAGATTATGAAACTACCTAAAGGCATAGAACCTGCTTTGATTAGCCGAATAAAAATATTATCAAATCTTAAGATTGATGAGCATCGTATACCACAAGACGGGCAATTTACTGTTCATGCGAGTGGAAAAGAAATTGACCTACGCATAGCTATCAGTCCAGTTGTCTGGGGCGAGCAAGTTATAATCCGGTTACTCGATAAGTCTGGATCGTCTTTTGTTCTTGAAGAAATGGGTTATGCTGGTCGAGCACTTCGAATGATTCGCAAAGGTATCCGAAAACCAAATGGTATGGTCCTAACTTCTGGTCCGACTGGTTCCGGCAAGACTACTAGTTTGTATGCTTTAATTCAAGAGATCAAAAACGATACGATAAACATTGTTACACTTGAAGACCCTGTTGAGTACAAAATGGACGGGGTTAACCAGATACAAGTAAATAACGATGTTGGTCTAACATTTTCTTCTGGACTACGTTCGATACTTCGTCAAGATCCCGATGTAGTTATGGTTGGTGAGATACGAGATAAAGAAACTGCTGATTTGGCGGTTCAAGCAGCTTTGACTGGTCATCTGGTGTTTTCGACGCTACACACCAATTCTGCAGCTGGTGTGCTACCACGCCTACTTGATATGGGCGTAGAGCCATTTTTGATAGCTTCTACAGTCAATACAGTTATCGGACAACGTCTAGTTAGGCGGTTAGACGATGCTCGCAAGCCAATCCAGTCTACCGAAATCGAGACTGCAAATATTAATGAAACTGTAGGTAATCTGTTACCGAAAGAAAAAACTGATATCGTAAGAGTTTCCGAAGACCTAGGTTATAAAGACCTTCCCCTAGGCGGTCAAAAAGCTTATACTTTAATGCAGGGAGTAGACTCAAATAGTGCTCCAGATGGATTCAGGGGACGTATCGGGCTCTATGAAGTGATGGATATTTCTGAAGCCATTCAGAACCTCATTGTAAAAAGAGCTACAAGTGCAGAAATCCAGCGCAAAGGTGTTGCTGAAGGGATGGTTACGATGCGCCAGGATGGATATCTCAAGGCTTTACAAGGTCTAACTACACTTGAAGAGGTGAATCGTGTTGCAGCTAATATGGCGTAAAAGGAGAAAATAAATGACACAACAAGAACTTAGAATCGAAACGCTACTCGAAGAAGTAATCCGAAAGAAGGCTTCGGATTTACATATTCAAGTTAGTTTGCCTCCAATGCTTCGAATAAACGGTTCTCTGACCCCTGTTACTGAGTTTAAAGCACTCTCAGCTGCCGAAGTAGAAAAACTGGTTTTTTCTACCCTAGATCAGGATCAACAACAAATATTACTAAAGGATAAAGAGTTCGATTTTAGCTTTTCGTTTGGTGAGCTTGGTCGTTTCCGCGTTAATGCTTTTCACGAACGGGGTAATCTAGCAGCAGCAATGCGTTTGATCCCGAACGAAATCCAGACAGTTCAATCACTTGGTTTGCCGACTGTTATAAATACGTTTGCTGAGTTCCCTAGAGGGCTAGTGTTAGTGACTGGTCCGACAGGATCTGGTAAATCGACTACTCTAGCTGCTTTAGTCGACAAAATCAATACTGATCGCGCGCACCATATTATTACGATTGAAGACCCGATTGAGTTTACTCATCATTCTAAGAAATCGGTTGTTGTGCAACGTGAGATACACTATGATACATATAGTTTTTCAGCAGCACTCCGATCAAGTTTGCGTCAAGACCCTGACGTAGTGTTTATCGGAGAAATGCGCGACCTTGAGACAATCTCAGCAGCTATTACCATAGCCGAAACTGGTCACTTAGTTTTTGCTACACTACATACCAACAGCGCGTCGCAGTCGATTGATCGTATGATTGACGTTTTCCCGCCACATCAACAACCACAGATTCGTTCCCAACTGTCGAATATTTTGATGGCTATTTGTTCGCTGCGCCTAGTCCCATCGATCGGGGGTGGTCGAGTTGCGGCAGCTGAAATCCTAGTTTCGACATCTGCGGTACGCAATATTATCCGTGAAGGCAAGACTTTTCAGTTGGACGCGGTTATTCAAACAGGAGCCGATCAGGGAATGCAGTCGATGGACAAGACTCTTGTGAGTCTCGTACAAGCCGGTACTGTTACGTACGACGAAGCTCGGAATTTTTCTGTCGATCTAGCAGAATTTGACAGGATGATGAGGGGGTAATATATGGCTTTGTTTGAATATGTAGCTAAAAACAATGTCGACGGATCCAAGGTAAAATCAACTGTCCAGGCTGATTCTGACAGAGCGGCTGCAAAATTATTAATAGCCCAAGGCTTAACTCCTCTAAATGTTCGCAGTATCGACGAAGGTAGTGGTTGGATTGAACGTTATTCGAACAGAATTAGGTCTAAAGACAAAGTCATATTTTTCCGTCAGTTTGCGACTCTACTAAATGCCGGGCTACCGCTTGTCCAATCGTTACGGATAGTTAAAGACCAAAGTGAAAGTAAACGACTGCAAGCTATAGCACAGGAGGTTATCGGTGATGTAGAAGGTGGTAAAACTCTCTCTTCAGCGTTTGAAAAACATCCTAATCTGTCGTCAAATGTAATCGTGGCTCTTGTGGCGGCTGGTGAAGTTTCTGGAACGCTTGATACGTCGCTCGAAAGAATCGCAAATCAGCTCGAGAAAGATTCTGAAGTTATGGGCAAAGTCAGATCGGCTATGGTTTATCCGATTATTGTAGTCGTGGTTATTATTGCAGTAATTGCTTTCATGATGATAGCTGTTATGCCCCAGATTCAACAGCTATATGTCGATTTGAAACAACAACTTCCTTTCATAACCCTAGTTATGGTAGGCTTTTCAACTTTCATACGATATTTTTGGTGGCTCATACTCATACTCATGGGTTTGGCTGTGTATTTTTCTAAACAGTATATTGCTACAAAATCAGGTCGCGAACATTGGGATTCTATCAAATACAATATGCCTCTTTTTGGAAAACTATTCAAAAAACTATATATGGCTAGGTTCACAAGAACTGGTGAGGTGTTGCTCTCGAGTGGTGTTCATATGATTGAAATGCTCAAAATCTGCGCTGACGCCGTCAACAATGTTAAAGTCGGACAATCGATCAAAAACGCTAGCGAAAAAGTCCACAGTGGCAAGGCGTTATCGGTCGCACTCAAAGACGAGAGCTATATTTTGCCACTTGTTCCCCAGATGATCGGCATAGGTGAACAGTCTGGTTCTATAGACAGTATGATGGAAAAAAGTGCTTCATATTACGAAAAAGAGCTTGATAACGAGATTCGGGCGCTCTCGACAGCTATTGAGCCGGTGCTCATGGTACTACTAGCCATCGTTGCCGGATTTCTAGTGGTAGCAATATTACTTCCGATCTATGGCCTTGTTGGCTCAGGGGCGATTAATTAAGAAGTCTCTTGAACTGCATTGACCTTTTCGAGTAACATAGATACAATACTAATCATAAGCGTGTTATACCCTATACGCTGGTTAATATAAGTTAACTAAGGGTGGAAGGAAATTATGAAACAACGTAATCAACAAAAAGGTTTTACAATCATCGAGGTGGTCTTGGTCCTAGCTATCGCAGCCCTTATATTCTTAGTGGTATTCCTAGCAGTACCAGCCCTTCAGCGCTCACAGCGTGATACGCAGCGCCGATCAGATATCGGTCGTTTACAGACCGCTATTACGAACTACGCTGGTAATCATCAGGGAGGGCTTCCTACAGCAGCAATGTTATTGGACACGACTGCATCTGGGTTTGTTTCGAAATATATGACATCTGTTGGTGACAAATGGGGGGACCCAAAAGTAGGAACATATACTATTACCAACACTGCTGGTGGAATTCTTATCAGTGCTGCATGGAACGAAACAACTAGCAATGTCAACTATCTAACTAATGCAAAATGTAATGATGACGGAACAGTGACAACTGGGCTCGGAAATAGACAGTTTGCCATCCAAATAGTTCTTGAAAATAATGACTTGTATTGTCTAGGCAATTAATACGAGACACTTTCAATATAATATAAATGATCACCCTTCTTTAGGGTGATCATTTATATTATGCCTCGATACAATCTCGGTTTATATGTTACTAGGCATTGTGCTTCGCTTGATTTACAGATATGATAATCCATATGGATATAATATTTGTAATTATAATTTATATTATTGTTGGTTTATGCATCGGTAGTTTTGCCGGTGCGGTAGCCTGGAGGCTACACGAGCGTAAAGACTTTGTCAGCGACCGTTCAGAGTGCGAGCATTGCCACCATAAGCTTAGTGTCTTGGATTTGATTCCGGTTTTTTCCTGGGTATTTCTGGCGGGGCGCTGTCGTTACTGTAAAAAACCTATTGGTATGTCGGCGTTAGCTGTTGAGTTGTTCGGCGCAGTTGCGTTCGTGGCTTCATACCTAGCTTGGCCATTTGGGTTCGACAACTGGTTACCTATAGGGTTATTTGTGTTGTGGCTAGTTGCGGTGGTTTTCATGGCTATACTGTTTGTCTATGACCTGCGCTGGAAGCTTTTGCCTGATCGTGTGACTTTCCCACTAATTATCCTCGGCGGACTCTTCTTTGTTGGTAAACAGATTTTGCTCGGTACACCACTGGCTTCTTGGCCTCTAGAGCTAATCCTTGGTTTGTTGCCGGTCGCAGGTCTATATATGGTGTTATATGTTGTGTCGCACGGCAAATGGGTTGGTCTGGGAGATGTTAAGTTCGGTATTCTTATAGGGTTAGTTCTTAGTTGGCAATCAGGCTTGGTTGCGTTATTCCTAGCAAATCTCATCGGCTCGGCCTATATACTACCTCAGCTAGCGCTCGGTAATATGAAGCGATCTACCAAAGTCCCTTTCGGTCCTTTTCTAATAATTGCTACCGTCATCGCTTTTCTCTGGGGTAGGGAAGTAATTGATTGGTATACAAGATTATTGAGCGTAGGTAGTTTGTAGCGTTGATTTTTTCATGTTGTACTTCTGTAGTATCAATAGTTCTTATGCTATAATTTACTCTAGGATGATAAAGCAGCAAAAAGCGCACGGCTTTACGGTTATTGAGGTTATGATATTTCTTAGTATATCCGGTCTTTTGATTATGATAGCTTTTATGGGGACCAGTTCTTCGATTTCACGTACACGTTTCACGGATGCGATGCGTACCACTCAGGCTTTTATGCAACAGCAATATAGCGATGTTCAAAATGGCTTAAACTTGCGAACAGAAACATTTAGCACAGATAGCTGTGGTGTCGGAATCAATGTTGATCCAGGAACTGGCGACTGTTTGATCGTTGGAAAATTAGTTACTTTTGACCCATCGAGCGGCAACCAGATTGTTGTTTATCCTGTTATAAGTGATGTTGATCCGGTCGTGGACTCCTCGATGAACGAGGCTCAGGTATTAGGTGCTTATAATCTCAGGATTGCGCAAAATTCAAAGCAGTATTTTGATTTGCCGTGGCAGATAAAAATTATTAGAAGTTGCGATAAATCAAAGATTGATACAATTACTAACGACAAAATTCTTGGCGATTGCGATGGGGCTATTTTTGATAGTTATCTTATACTACGATCACCTCGATCCGGAGCAATTGAAACATATATTTTTGACGAGGGGTGGAATCTTGTTAAGGGCCCTAGTCTGCAACTAGTAAGTTTACCGTCTAGTGGTTACATAGATTACTCCAATCTAGCAGAGTACCGCAGTTCTGGTAACATCTGCTTTGAATCACCAGATCTAGGATCTATATATGGTGGCATACAGGTTGGTGGTCGTAGTTCAGTAGGACAGCTAGGCAACACAATGACATCTGACATGGACAAACCTACTATGGAGGCAGTATGCGGAATATAGATAGACAGCGAGGTGATACTTTGATTGAGGTTATGTTGGCTATCACTATTGCGGCCGTTGTAGTGGTGATGATAATGACGCTTATGAACGCAGGTTTGTCATCTCTCCAGAACTCAATCGAACGCTCACAAGTGAGATCTTCTATGCAGGGTCAGATATCAGCACTTCAGTATATACGAGATGATTACATGGCGACTAGTGGAACTGGTGTTACAGGAGATTCTTGGGAAAGTGTTACTAACCCTAGCCCTCCTCCTCTTGGATACCTCAATTCAGTTGGTAGCAGCCCTATATCGATTAGTGATACTACTACGATAAGTGACTGTGAAAGTAAGGTTCAAACAACAGCATTTTATGTCGACACATCAGTTTCGAGTCCTGTTAAAATCGAAAAATATACAGGTACAATTCTAGGGACCTTACCTATAGCTCAGCCGGGCGAACATATGTGGATTGAGTCTTACCCTCCTGGTATTGTGTTAGACTCTATCGTTCCCGGAGCGGTAGATATAGTAGTACATGCTTGCTGGGAACCTTTAGGTGGTGGAGCTTTGAAACATGAGACGACAGTTGTGAGGTTATATGATGGTAGCTAAGCGTGATAAAATACAGCCTGGCTTTACTATCATAGAACTTATGATAGCCTTAACTTTTATAGCGTTCCTACTGATGTTTATAGTGGCTACGACTCTTCGTGTTGCTAACCTGTATAGCAAAGGAGTTACTCTAAAATCTATGAACCAAGCCTCCCGCACGGTTGTCGAGCAGATGTCACGAGATATCGCTGAAAGTTATAATCCTGTATTATATCCAGGGCCAACTAGCGGTGGAATCATGTGTACTGACAAAGCAGTTTATATGTGGAACAGGTTAACGGTGAGCGCAGATCCAGCTACTAACGACATAAGATATGCTTCGCCTGACACCGGTAGACCAATCGGACTATTGCGAACAAACGATCTCACGATGTGTGAAAGCACAGGTACGAAAGATGATATTCCGTATTCTGCAAATGGTGAGTATTCCGAACTGCTATCAGGTTCTGCTTCGGTAGTGGCTATATCGTTAACACAGCATCAAGGCAACTTATATCGACTTACTGTTCGACTGGGTACACCAGATACTGACGCCTATGATACAAGTGGTGGCGACGCATTAGGGTATCGGTGTATGGCTGGCCGTGAAGGTGAGTTTTGTCAAACAGTCGAGTTTGAAAGGTTAATATATGCGCCGTAAATGCGACGAAAGGGTTGTTATGAATATACGATCGATAGATAGAACAGACGAAACGGGATCAGTATCAATATTTTCAGTGATATTTTTTATAATTTTGACCAGTATTATCACTGTCGGTTTTGTGCGTATCGTCAACATCGAACAGCGTCAGGCTATCGACAACAGCTCGAGTGCTAACGCATTAGCTGCCGCCAGATCCGGGATAGAAGATGGCAAAAGAGTTTTGTTGTTAGCTGAGCGGCTTAAAGACAATACTGACGCTTCTTACGCACCTCTCAAAACTGCCGTAAATGGTGCTATCGGTAACCCGGATTGTGATGCAATACAAGGCAATATAGATATTACAGATGAGCTTGGTATAGACCCCGACGGTAAGGTTTATCAAGACGGTGGTGACGGTGGGCAATTTTATACATGCCTTACTATAGATAAATACACTACAAATTATACCAACGAGGCAAAGGTGGGTAATAGTGTTATTGTTCCGCTTAAAACTAAGGACGGTGTGAGTTTTGATACTATAAGATTCTTATGGCACAACACTTCTAGAGACGGTATACCAACAGCTGAGGTGGGTTTTGCAGGTAAAAACCCAACCTTTGATGCTTTAGATGATAAAAAAACACCTTCCTATATGCGTTTACAACTTATAAAAGTTCCAAAAGCCAATAACGTCACACCTACTAATATAACTAGTCAGACTGGTTTTTTGAGAACTAGTGTACTTATTGCTCGTGCTACAGCTTTCCTTTCTTTAAACAATGACTTAGATTTAGGGACTGCAGTGGGGGATATATATCAACCGACAGCAGCTTGCTCTATGACTGACGCATATGCCTGCGCTGCTGATGTTACATTCGGTGGTTCAACGGATCCAACATTTGATTATTATTTGAGAGTCACTGCGCTCTATCGTGCTACCAGTTTTCAAGTTGAGATGATTGATCCTGGACTGGGTGTTATCAAATTTGACGGCGTCCAACCGATCGTTGATGCTACGGGTAAATCTGGTGACACTTTTCGACGTATTCAAGCTCGAGTTGGATTTTCACCACGGGTTGATTTGCCAGAATTTGTAGCGGAATCAACAAGTGTAGATATTAGCAAAGGTATTTGCAAGGATGTAACCATAGCATCCGGTGGTGGCGTATCATCTACTTGCTGGACGCCGTAGACATAGTTTTTTCAGAGTTTACTTTTTAACGTTGAACCTAAACTCAACGACATCGCTAGGCTGCATCATGTAATCGCGCCCGACAGTACGGGCCTTGCCGGATTGACGGACTGCCAGCTCAGACCCAAGCGAAGTTAAGTCATCATAACTCATGATTTCGGCCGCTATAAAACCTTTTTCGAAATCAGAGTGGATCACTCCAGCAGCCTCCGGTGCAGTTGCTCCCTGGCGTATCGTCCAGGCGCGAACTTCTTTGTTACCAGCCGTCAGATAACTCTGGAGACCTAGTGTAGCGTAGGCAGCTTTGACGAGCTGAGATAGCCCAGACTCTATGACCCCATAGCTTTCTAGTATTTCTTGGCGATCTAGAGTACTTAAACCTTTCAGCTCTTCTTCGAGTTTTGCACACACGAATACAGCCTTTGCAGGGGACACAACGGACTGTAGTTTGTTTTTTTGTACCACATCACCCAATGTCTTTTCGTCAACATTGAAAACGTATATAACTGGCTTCGCTGTCAATAACTGTAGGGGTTTTGGGATCTCTAAACTACTAGTCGATAGAGGGTTGCCCGCGTCTAGTATGTTTCTTGCTTGTTCTAGCGTTTCTACCTCATCACGTTTTTTGGGGTCAATCTTAGCTTCTTTTTGCACTTTTAGTAAAATTTTTTCTAACGTCTGCAAATCGGCTAGGATTAATTCGGTATTTATAATATCGATGTCGTTTTTTGGGTCAATTCTGCTATTTCCGTGTCTTAATATATTGTCGTTTTGAAAAGTGCGGACAATATGAACTATAGCGTCACACTCTCGTATGTTCGCTAAAAACTGATTGCCTAGCCCTTCGCCCTTGCTAGCACCTGCGACAAGTCCAGCAATATCAACGAACTCTACTGTAGCTGGTTTGATAGGTGCGTTATTATACATTTTGCTCAGTATGTTCAGGCGAGTATCTGGTACAGGAACAGTTCCGGTATTTGGCTCGATTGTTGCAAAAGGGTAGTTAGCTGCTAATGCGTTTGCGTCAGTTAAAGCATTAAACAGAGTAGATTTCCCAACATTTGGTAAGCCGACAATACC
>RZYF01000003.1 GCA_010014665.1 Candidatus Saccharimonadota bacterium
CAAGCATGACAGCATAGAAACTAAAAGGCAAAGTAGATGCAAGATCGGGCTTACAGCCCCGACCTTACGGTCGGGGAATTACGCGCCGCGGATTAAAAACAATATCGTAAATGAATCGAAAATTAGCAATACTATAGTAGATTGTTTAAACCGCGGAGCAGACATAATCATACTAGGTTGCACACATTATCATTGGATAAAACCCCTAATTGAAAGAATTGTCGGAAATAATACAGTAGTGCTTGAGCCATCGGAGGCTATTGCACGGAGAGTTCGCGCGCTAATTGATTTACCTGTTCAATAAACTGTTCACCTCTATCGACATAATTCTTAAACATACCGAAACTTGCGCTAGCTGGGCTAAGTATTACAACATCACCTGGTTCCGCCCAAGAAGAAGTAATATTTACAACTTCTGGCATACCGCTTTCGTGCGCTTCACGCACTTGTACACTGACTTCTTTACATAAATTTGCGATATATTCTCCAGTTTGTCCCATAGTAACGACTCGAGTATTTGTAGTCCTACACAAATTAATTAGTTCTGTATAATCAGCCCCTTTATCGTAACCTCCAAGAATAAGAATTTTTGGCTCGGAAAAACTTTTTATCGCAGCGATCGCACTACCCGGTGTAGTCGCGATGCTATCATCAAAATATCGCACGCCCTGAATTTCTTTGACCAATTTAAGTCGATGTGGCAAGCCTTTGAAATCATTGATACCCTTTTTAAAGACTTCCGGCTCGCGCGTGTATTCCCAAGTAGCAGAAATTGCCGCACAGGCATTTTCTATATTGTGCTGCCCGACAAGGTGCAATTCCTTGGTATTACAAATCTCAATATCCTGAATAAAAAATTTATCCTTCTTGACATAGCACGCTCCGTCCTCCGCAACACCATAGCGACGAGGTGGTGTAGCTGTCGACGTAAAAGCCACTTGGTTTGATAGTTGATTTGTTGGGTGATAAAAACACACATCACCTATTACTTGATTGCTTCTAATATTCGATTTAGCTCCGACATATTCATCCATATCTGTATGAACGTCCTGATGATCGGGTTCAATCATTAGAACTACAGCAATGTGAGGGCTTTTTTTAATATCCCATAGCTGAAAGCTACTAAGCTCGAATACGACAATATCGGTCGATTTAATTATAGGAAGAACCTCGAGCGCTGGCGTACCAATATTCCCTACCAAATGAACGGTTTTGTCTGCGGCCCGCAAAATCGAAGCAATTAAACTGCACGTAGTACCTTTGCCTTTGGTACCAGTTACGCCAATTATCGACGTCGGGCACTTAGTAAAAAATTCATTAGTAGCCGACCAAACTTGTTTTGCACCCTGTAATCGATCAGGGCGTAGACTGGCAGTCCTGACTACTAAATCATATTCCGAAAGGCTCTGAAAAGCCTGAGGGCCTAACACACACGAAACACCGTCGGGAACTCTTTCCAAATTTGAATTCTCGTCAAGCACTGTTACTTCGTCGCCTCTGGAATACCAATAATCAACACTCGCTCGGCCTTCTAATCCATAGCCCGCAATTGCTACTTTCATGTCTTAGCCCTCCTTTGCGATACCGAACAATGGTTCAAGTTTTGACGCCAAACCACGCACGAAAGCAATTTCGCTACTGCCGTAGGCCCCAAAAGTCCAACAAGGATCTTCGAAAAATTTCCGCGCTGATTTAATAATAGTTTCTTTTGACACAGCGTTAATTTCCTCAGGCTGGGCCATAAAATCTTCAATTTTTCCATCGAAGAAATATCTGCCGGCATACCAGCCGTTTATACGGCCAACTGTCTGTGCACCCATCTGATGACGTCCAAGTGCGTAACTTTTTGCCGCATCAAGTTCTTTATCGTCCAACTCTCCACGCAAAATAGCTGAAATTTCTTTAACTATAATATCTACAAGCGCATCTACAGTATCGATATTTGCCTGAGCTCCAAAATCCCAAGTACTAGTATGTTCGTTAGTTGATGTATCTGAAAACATACTATAAACAACACCTTTCTTTCGTGCTGCTCCTAATATGCGTGATCGTAAAGTACCAGTCAATATATGATTCAAAAAATCCATCGAATTATCTTCTTCGTCACTCAGGCGTCGTTTAACTACATAAGTCAATCCAAAAGTCAGATTTGGCGCATCTTTACGGCGTATCAAAAATGATGGTGCACTATGTAATTCATCAACTTCTATTGGTAGTCGCTCTCCACTCGGTAGCTCCCAACTATTTAGGATTTCTTCTAGTTTACCGTGCTCTCTATGAAAATCACCAGCTATCACAAATCGCAAGTTATCAGCTCGATGTGTTCGCTTATAATGCTCACGAACGTCAGTAAGTGTTATATCGGGCAAAACCGCCAAACGCTCCGGATATGTTAGTATATCCTCACCTAGTTCCTGGGAAATCTTAGGCCAGAGCAATCTTTCTGGGATATTTAGATATCCAGTTAACTCGCTCTTTACGTTACCACGCTCGCTCTCGAATTCTTCTTCCGTAAACAATGGTTGAGTGATTGCGGCTTGTTGCAATCCTAATATACGATCCCATTCGAATTTCGCACATTCGGCCTCATAAACCATTGAGGTATTTGACGTATATGCATTGTGATATGCGCCGTTTTTAGTAAACTCAGCTTCATATTCGTGTGAATCACGACAGCGCTTATTAGCACCGAACGCCATATGTTCCATGATATGTGCTGTTTCGTAAATACTTCGGTCTCGAACAAATCGATTACCAGCTCGAAAATGAAACTGTGTACTCATAACCTGAGCACCTGGTACGTCTATGATAAGTCCTCTCGCTCCGTTTTTCAAGATGAGTTCTGATACGATGTGTTTCATTTATCTCCTCTTGCGAGCTGCTCTGGCGCTCTTACGTTTCTTCTTAGCGGAAGCTTTTTTCTTAGCAGCTTTATCGGCTGATTGTTTTTTCTTCGTATTGAACTCATTATCTCCATGCTTAGTTGGCGCACCAACGTCATTCACACCAGTCTCGACAGCGCTTTTAGCAGCTTCCGTAAGTTCGGACTCATATACATCATCTGTCATTTTCTTTTGATCAACAGTTTGTTTACGCACGCTAAACAAAGTACGTAAAACTTCTTGACGCAACGTACCTTGTAGACCTTCGAAAAGCTTCTGCGATTCAGAGCGATACTCTACCAATGGATCTCTCTGACCAACACTACGCCAGTGTATACCGTCACGTAAATGTTGCATATTCTCGAGATGATTCATCCAGAGTACATCTATAACTTGTAGATAAACTTCACGCTCAATCCCTCTTAGTAACTCTTCGCCAAGCTCTTTTTCTTTAATTTTATAAAGTTTTTTAGCAACTTTTTCGGCGACTTCTAGCCGTTTCTTGTCATTTTTTTCAGAACCAATTTCTAAAAGGGATTTTTCATCTATCGGCATCACAGCTAAGAAGTCATCGTTAAACTTAGGATTATTTTTCACTGATAGTAAAGTCAATTCACGAACTTTCTCGTGTAGCAAACGGCTAATTTCGCCCTCTATATCTTGGCCCTCCAAAATCTGACGACGAATTTTGTAAACAACTTTACGATGACGATTAATAACGTTGTCATACTGAACAACATTTTTTCGAGTATCATAGCTGTATCCTTCAACACGTTTTTGTGCGTTCTCGAGAGTCCTAGATACCGCCTTGTTTTCGATTGGCATGTCTTCGTCGACACCAAGACGATCCATCAGAGAAGCGATTTTTTCACCCTGAAAGATTCTCATGAGATCGTCTTCAGTGCTAACATAAAATTGCGACATACCTGGGTCACCCTGTCGCCCACCACGTCCACGTAACTGATTATCGATACGTCTTGCCTCATGCCGTTCGCTTCCTAAAACAACTAAACCACCCAACTCACGAGTCTCTTGAGTCAAAACTATATCAGTACCACGACCAGCAATGTTTGTAGCTAGAGTAACAGCACCTCGTTCGCCGGCTTTAGCGATTATAGAAGCTTCACGTTCGTTGTTTTTGGCATTCAAAAGTTCGTGAGGTACGCTTGCCTTTTTAAGTTCAGTCGAAATTAGCTCGTTCTTAGCAATCGAAGCTGATCCAATAAGGACTGGTCTACCTTGCTCATAAAGTTGTTTTACATCTCCTACCAAAGATGTTATCTTGCCTTTTTCGGTTTTAAATATTTTATCCGTTTTGTCTTCACGTACCATGGGTCTATTCGGCGGAACTTGAACAACATCAAGACCATAGATCTGCTGAAACTCCTCGGCTTCGGTATACGCCGTACCGGTCATACCAGACAATTTGTCATATATACGAAAATAATTCTGAAACGATATAGTGGCAAGAGTCATACTCTCTTGAAGAACTGGTACGAATTCCTTTGCCTCTATAGCCTGATGTAAACCTTCGTTATAACGACGACCATGCATGAGACGACCGGTGAACTCGTCAACAATTATAACTTCGTTGTCGACATTGACAACGTAGTCTTTGTCACGACGAAATAGAGTTTCAGCTCGAAGCGCTTGGTCCATATGATAAACACTCCGTACGTGATCTGGACTATATAAATTTTTAATTCCTAGCAGTCTCTCTACCAGATCAACGCCTTCATCTGTCAAAGCTACACTTTTACGCTTCTCGTCAAGTGTATAATGTTCAGGTTTCAAACTCGATGCAATTTTAGCAAATTTAATATAGTTTTCAGGGTTTTCAGCAGCCGGAGCCGATATTATAAGAGGTGTCCTAGCTTCATCAATTAAGATAGAGTCAACTTCGTCTACGATCGCAAAATTCAGATCACGTTGTCGCAATAAATCTACATCGTTAACCATGTTATCCCGGAGATAGTCAAAACCAAATTCGTTATTTGTGCCATAAGTTATATCGGCGGCGTAAGCTTCCTTACGTGAGCAAGGTTTGAGGAGTTTCATTCGCGGATCATCATGGTCTGGATTATCGAATTTTGGGTCAAATATAAAAGACTGGTCGTTTATGATACAACCAACGCTAAGCCCTAGGAAATTATGTATCTGCCCCATCCAACCAGTGTCACGCTGGGCAAGATAGTCGTTGACTGTCACAATATGCACACCCTTGCCGGAAAGTGCGTTCAGAAAGCTAGGCAAAGTAGCCATTAGGGTCTTACCTTCACCCGTCTTAAGTTCAGCTACGTTACCTTCATGTAGCACCATACCGCCCATCAACTGCACGTCAAAATGTCGCATACCTAGCACACGATCAGAGGCTTCACGAACTAAGGCAAAAGTTTCTGGTAGTATATCGTCTAAAGTGGTTTTTTTGTTATCAAGTTTTTTGCGTAAAATTTCAGTCTGTTTCTTCAACTCAGCTTTCGACATCTTGTGATATTTATTTGATAGCTTGTTGATATCGATTACACGCTTTTCAAGTCGTTTAAGAGTCCGCTTTTGCGGGTCACCAAATACTTTTATCAACGCTTTCTGTCGGCTTACTACCATGTTTTCTTATCTCCCCTTGTTTATCAGACGCAAGTTTTCTCGTAATTACCTCATAAGATTATACTCTGTTATAGACTATTATCAAAACTATTTCGCAACAAATTTTTAATACATCCAGAGATATTAAACCTATACACTTAGTAGCTTGAAAAGCGTTGGCTCATCAATTAGTTGACTTTCACTCTTGCTTCTTGATTTATACTCCAGCTTACCTGCTTCTAAAGTTTTAGGTGATACAACAACCCTATGCGGTATACCTATCAGATCGGCGTCGGCAAACTTCTCACCTGGACGCATATCTCGATCGTCCCAAATTGTTTCTATACCGGCTTGCTGCAGCTTGTTGTATAGCTCATTCACTTGGTTTTCAACATCACCAATCTGAACCAAATATACTCTGGCCGGCGCGATGTTATTTGGCCAGACTAAGCCATGCTCGTCTGAAAATTTTTCAGCAATCACACCCATGACGCGAGTAATCCCTATACCATACGAACCAAGATAAGCTGGATTTTGGGTACCAGCCTGGTCGGTAAAGTACAGCCCCATTTCTTCGCTTTTCTGAGTACCAAAGTTAAATATATTCCCTACTTCGGCCGTCTTGATAGGCTCAAGATCTTTTTTGTCCAGACCTAGTTCTTCAATAGCTTCATCCAACACCTCTTCATTGACAGCAATATTCTTCCCACGATGTAGATAAATCACATCTTCTCCAGCATCACAGATCGTTTGAAATTCATGACTGAATTTGGTAAATGCCCCGCCACTTGCAAATGTCATGTAAGTATCGTCACCGATACCTAAGCGATCATAGGTTCGTTCATAGGCTTGAATAACCTTATCGTAATAGCCAGCTAAATCTTCAGTATTAGCATGAAAACTATACATATCTTTCATAATAAATTCTCGGCCTCGCATGATACCACTTTTTGCCCGTAATTCGTTACGCATTTTTGTCTGAAATTGATAAACACTAACCGGCAAATCCTTATAGCTTTGTATGTATTGTTGCATCATTTCAATAATCGGCTCTTCATGAGTCCAGCCAAAACCTACATCGGTACCATCTTGCAGTTTTGATTTAAACCAAACGTCCACTTTTTCGTCACTCCAACGCCCAGACTTTTCCCAAACCGCCTTGTTTTGTAAACTTGTCATGATTATCTCTTGACTATCAATTACGTTCATTTCTTCTCGAACGATCTGTTTTATCTTTTCTAGTACCCTAATACCTAAAGGTAGGTAAGCGTAAGCCCCGGCCATTTCTTTGTAGACAAAACCAGCCCGAATTAATAATTGAGCATTCAAAGCTACCTCATCTGCCGGTGCCTCGCGTAATGTCTTCGTAAAATTATGTGAAAGTCTCATGCTAACTATTGTAATAGATTAAGGCCGTAAATCGGAATAATAAATAACATTATGTAGGCAAATCCATTTTGAAAGACATGCATCATAATTGTCGGGTACACACTATCGAACTTCTCGCGAAGCAGACACATGAGAACACTAAGTAGTCCCACAACTATCGCTACATTAGCCTGACCATGCACTACCCCGAAGAACACACTAGTTAAAACCATAGATATTATCACTCCGTTATATTTTCTGAGACGTCCGTACAAATAGCCTCGAAATATCAATTCTTCAAATACCGGCGCTAGTACCACCAACAAGACAAAAGCCGCCACGTACTCATACCAATAAGATAATTCGTTAAACGACAATTCTTGTTCTTGTGCTAAATCTAGGTTAGGTATCTGGATTACCGAAAGAACTAACACTACGAGTATGGTTATTCCTATAAATAAACCTTGATAAAAAAGCGCCCACAGTAACATCTGAAAGCGAATCGGACGTTTCAGACCTAATTTCTGTAATATCTCAACAAAAGAATTTCTCTGAATCAGTAAAGGTAAAATAGTTAAGAAAAATGCAATACTATAGATAACCACAGAAAAAGCCAGTGCACCTATGGGCGAACTTATCCAGTAGATAAAATCTTCTGGAGCAAACAAACTAACAGCATTACCGATAGCAAACATCCCAACAACAATTAACGCAAAACTAACCCACAAGAGATAGGTTAGCGTCATTGCAAACCGTTTACTTATTTTTTTTAATGGCACCTGTTTTCGAGTCATACCAACTTGGTTACATCCGAGATTGTCACTAGTATAATTAGCCCAAACAGGATCAGCATACCGGTGCCATTAATTTTTTCTTCTTGATCTTTCGAAAGTGGTTTGTTCAATATCTTACGATAAATCAAAGTCACAAACCAACGGCCACCATCAAGTCCTGGTATTGGTAATATATTTATAACTGCCAACGTTAATGACACTAAAGCTGTGGTCAATATCAAGCTCGAAATACCGGCTTCACGGGCCGAAGGAAATAGAATTCCTAAAAGTGCTATAGGGCCACCAACACTATCACCAACCTTGCCTATCTCTACATTACCCTTCTCTCTAGTTTGAGAATTTAAGCTGATACTATTCACCAAACCAGTTACGAAGTTCGCAAAAGTGTCACCCAAGCTAGACAAAGTAAACGTCGTTAGCTGCCCAGTCATAACCACACCAACGATTGGCGCAGACCAACTAGATCGATAAGTCGTTGGCTTTTCCTGAAACATCATAACACCTAAATAACCTTTTTTATCTGAATTATCAGAACGTATTGCCACAGGGGTTATATTCGACTGACCATCTCTGATAAATTCTATTTCAACAATTTTTCCGGCGTTATCCAGAGAAATCTGCGATACATCAGACGGAGATAGCACGTCTAATCCAGCAATTTTAACAACCTGATCACCCTGTTTTAAACCAGCTTTTTGAGCTGGTAGATTAGGACCGACCTCAGCCAACTTCACAGGTATTGCATTTATAACAACGTCATTCTGAACAATAAATTGATTCGGTATTAACTTCGGTAAGCCACTCGTAAAAGCCATGATAGAAAACAAACCTGCAGCAATCAACCAGTTCATAAGAACGCCTGCTAGTAATATCTTTGTTTTTGACCAAAAACTGACAGAACCATAATCACCCTTACTGGTCGCGGAATCATTTTCGCCTTGCAACTTAACAAAACCACCAAGTGGCAACCAGTTTAGACTGAAGAGAACATTTTTGCCTAATATACTGTTTTTGATCTTTTTACCCCAAGCAAACGGCGGAAATCCTATGCCAAATTCTTCAACCACAACGCCGTTACGTCGAGCCACGATCCCATGGCCTAGCTCATGCACTGCAACTAATACAACTAGTATGATAAGCCCGATAACGACCGATAAAGCAAAATTAAGCACTCCTAAAATATCCACCGTCTAGCCTCCAAATCTTCTTGAGCGATTATTATATTCTTCTAGTATAGCAGTGACATCTTCGGGTCGCATGTCGGGCCAATATTTTTCGAGAAAAATAAATTCGCTATAAGCACTCCTCCAAAGCATAAAATTACTCAGCCGCTGTTCTCCGCTGGTTCGAACTATCAAATCACATGGTGGCACTTCAGGATGATCTAAATATTGTGCAAATTTCTTTTCGTCGATTTCACTCGGTTTCACACCCTGTTCTAGGATCCGTTGCGTTGCCCGGACTATCTCTTGCTGGCCGCCGTAGTTAAAGCAAACAGCCAAAGTAGCCCTGTCACCTTTCGCAGAACTTGCCTCGACTTGATCGATCATTTTGAGAATATCGTCTGGTAGTTGATCTTTAATACCCAAAACAACCAGTTTATAGCCTTTTTTTTCGAGTTCTTTTAATTCTCGTGTAAAAAGCCGCCTGATTAGATTCATCACCGCCTGTACTTCTTCTTTAGCGCGGTTCCAGTTTTCGGTAGACCAACTGTAAAACGAAATATATTTCACTCCTGCATCGGCCGTTGCATCTATAACGTCTCTTAGCGCCTCGTAACCAGCCATATGTCCTTCATATACAGGTAGGCCGTGTTGTTTTGCCCAGCGACGGTTACCGTCTAATATATAGCCAACATGAGTCGGAATTTTTCCAGACATTAAACTGTCATCACTTCTTTTTCTTTAGCTTTGAATACTTCGTCGATCTTAGTCTGATAATCACGCATGCTATCGTCGATACCTTTTTCGATAGCTTTTACATCATCTTCAGATAGTTCTTTGGCATCTTTTTTACGCCTAGCGTCTTTGATTGCTTCCTGACGAATAGTTCGTAAAGTTATGCGACATTCTTCTACTTTATCGCTTAACTGTTTAACCATATCTCGACGGCGCTCTTCGGTTAGTGGTGGCACCGGAACACGAATAACTCGACCATCATCTGTCGGATTAAATCCCAGCGAACTAGCGTCTCGTATAGCTGCTGCTATCGCCTGGACATGACTAGGATCAAAAGGACTGACCATAATCATCTGAGATTCAGGCACGGTAATATTTGCGACCTGAACTAGTGGCATAGTCGCTCCATAAGCTTTTACTATTACGCTATCAAGCATATCTGGATGAGCCCGACCAGTGCGTATTTTTTTCATTTCTTCTTCAAGATGCGCTATAGCACTTTCCATTTTCTTCTCATAAGGTTTCGTGTCAAACATAAGCCTCCTTTGTTTACGGTATTTATAGTATAGCAAATACTAGTCTGCATTTTCTTTTACATTAATAAACACCAAGTAACGGCATATTGCCAATATGTATTATCGGCACGAAAATAATATAAAACACTGTACACTGACTCACTATGGCATTGAACGTCGATGCTTCAATATATCTGCAATTAATTGTGTCATGTATGGAGTATGAGCGTCCATAAACCCGTGGCTTTGCCGATGAAGTATCATCTTTGACCAACCAGCTCCTTGGCATTTCTCAAAATCATTTACCAAAGACTCGAAAGCATCTGCTAACAGTTCACCATAGGCCTCAAAACTACCTGTTTTTGTCATTTCTCGCATAACTGACATCGGTAAACGATTGCTTCCACGGACACCAGGCATGTTTACATAGGCTAAAGTAGTTGAGGGCATCTGTAAAGACAGGTGAGCCATCTGTCTTTCTGTTAACGGATGTCCACCGTCGCCAAGCCAGCCTGTTTGAATTAATATTAAATTTTCTTGATTCAGGTTAAACAATGTGGCAGTCAAAACAGAACGTCCAGCTGTTCTAAATCTTTTAGTCTCACCAGAAATTATCGTAGGCTCTCCTGCGGTAGTATCTGAAAGTTCAAACTGGCTAGTAGCTGTTTCGCCTTTTTTAAACAGCGTAACAGAACCTCCGAAATTATTTTCAAAATATCGGTCTAGCCCAGGATCACTGACTGAAGTTGCTCCAGGTCCCTTTGAAGTAGGGCACCCTCCAAGAAAGGTGAGTGTATGAAACGGTATAGAAAAGTTAGAAAAAATAGTCGATCAAAATCTACAATAGTAGCTATGGGTCAAAAGTACGAACATCTTAGTTATGAAGATAGAGTCAAGATAGAACACTGGCGTAAGAGAAGTAAAAGCATTCGCTACATAGCTAATGAGTTGGGGCGAAGCCCTAGCACCATCAGCTATGAACTGAAGCATCTGACTGTTTCCAATGAATATGTCGCTAAGAAAGCCAGTGTCAAAGCCTACCAGAAGCGCTACTATGCAAGGACGTCAAGTAACAAAGTAGCTGGGAACAAAGTTTTGCGACAGTACGTTGATGATGGCCTAGATAAAGGTTGGTCACCTGGCGAGATAGCCGGCAGTAGTGGCTGTCCGGTTTCAAAACGGACTATCTATCGCTACGTCAACCTGTACGCACTACAGTACAAACTGTACTTTCGAGGTAAACCAAAACAGCGTAAAGCTATGTACCGCCATGGACTGATCGGTGAGCGCAAGTGGATTGAAGAACGGATTCTGCGTGATGAGGTCGGGCACTTCGAACTAGACTTCATCGTTAGCCCAACCAAGAGTGGTAGTAAAGCTGTATTACTGGTTACGGTTGACACACTCAGCAAACGAACGCTCATCGAGCTATTACCCAACCGAACCAAACAAGAACTTTCACAAGCCCTAGGTCAGATGTTTGACGGCGTTGCCGTCAAAACCATCCTGACCGACAATGACATCGCCTTTACATACTGGAAACACTTCGAGCAGTTGCTTGGCGCGCCATTATACTTTACTCATCCCTACCATAGCTGGGAGAAAGGACTAGTCGAGAATACCAATAAGTGGATTCGTCACTTCATCCCAAAGACAACTAACCTAGAGACAGTCACAAAAGAAACCATCGTTCAGGTACTGATGTACCTAAACGACCGCCCAAGACAAGTCTTGGGCTACAAAACAGCTAATGAGGTATACTTAGAGTACTTAACAATACAGGGTTAGTGTCCTACTTCGGGGTATCCTGTACGTTTTCATAATTAGCTATATTATACTTAATTTTGCATAAATGTCAAGTGTAGTAACGCAAATCTTCGTATATTTACGTCATTTACTACATGAATTTTTATAAAATACCAGTTTGTCGATATTTTATAACTACTCGCTAACACCAAGTTCAATGCGACGTATCTGGCGAATGACAATATTTTCGCCAAGCTTGCTAATATGCTGTTTGACATATTCGTCAACTGAGATATCGGGGTTTTTGATATATGGTTGCTCGAGCAAAGTCTTTTCAGCGAAATATTTCTTGATTTGCCCTTCAACTATCTTCGCAGCAATTTCGGCTGGCTTACCAGACGCTTTGGCTTCTTCAACTAGTTCAGCTTTTTTGGCTTCACGAACTTTAGCTGGGATACTGTCAGTCGAAATATATATAGGATTAGTAGCCGCTACATGCATAACAATGTCATGAACTAGTGCCTTGAAATCATCGGTTCGTGCCACAAAATCTGTTTCACAATTCACTTCAACCATAGCTCCTATGCGACCGCTGTGTATATAAGCATCTACAATACCTTGCAGAGCTTCGCGTTCACCACGTTTCTCTGCTTTTGTTAAACCTTTTTTGCGCATAGCTTCTAGCGCTTTGTCGAAGTCACCTTTGGCTTCGACTAACGCTGTTTTAGCGTCAGTCAGACCGACACCAGTCAAATCTTTTAGTTTTTTAATTTCATCTATAGAAATACTCATTTTGTTCTACTCCAATTATCAGTTTTACCGTTCTAAGCGTACAGCCCAGTATATTGAATTTTGTTAATAATTAACCGCTACTTTACTTCGCTTACTTGCTGTTTCTTCAGCTCAATCTTCTTGTCCGAAACGTTCTTACCTTCTTCGACAGCTGCCGCCATGTAATCGAGGATTAGTTTGAGGCCTTTTATGGCGTCGTCATTGCCAGGTATTACGTAATCAATAAGACTTGGGTCAGCGTTCGTATCAACTATAGCAATTACAGGTATCCCTAGTTTATTAGCCTCGCGAACAGCGTTAACATCTTCGAGTATATCGGTCACAAATACCGCGCCAGGCTGACCATTCAGATCTTTGATGCCATTATATTTACTGTTCAGATCATCTATCTCTTCCTGAAAACGCTGCACCTCTAGCTTGCTATAACGATTCGCTAGCTCACCAGAGTCCATACGTCGTTCAAGTGACTTAAGATTTTTAATCTGAGCTGTCACGGTTGCGACATTTGTCAGCATACCACCCATCCAGCGCTCGGTGACATATGATTGACCAACCGACATAGCGACTTCACGCACAATATCTTGCGCTTGTTTTTTGGTGCCGACAAACAGTACTTGTTTACCCTTGGCTACTACTTCGGTCACAAAAGGCAGAGCTTTTTCTAGCCCATCTACAGTCTTAGTCAGATCTATAATGTGACTGTCCTGACGTTTACTATGAATATACGGCGCCATTTTTGGGTGCCAACGACTCGTTTTGTGTCCGAAATGAACACCAGCTTCGAGCAAAGCTTTAATATCTACCTTTACGGCCATGATATCCTTCTCCCTTCGCGTGCGCTCCTGTTAGGATATCCGCGCACGTTGCTTCGTTAAAATTTATTACAGATTTCATTATAACAGATGTGGTGTCACCCGTCTATCCTTATGATAATATATTTATAGAATATTTTAAGTCGAATTATGAAGTATGTTAAAATCATATCAAGCATAAACGAAAAGAAACGTCATGAACCCTCAACAACCTCACGGCCTACAACCTGATTCACCTTTAGTTGACCCATCTACTCACAAGCCGTCAAAAAAAATTGTCATAAGCATATCTATTGGTGTAGTTATGCTCGTGATTGCCGGTATTTTACTCTATTTGTGGCTCAAACCTTCACTTACTGAGCAAAACGAATCTGACGCACAATCTTCCACTAAGCAATTAAACGATACAAATAATGTTGGCAAAACCGACAAAATGACCGATGAAACGAAAACAACAGAAGAAAACAACGAACAGCCGGTTAGCGAAAACTGTTTAACTCCGGCGGACGCCCATGACTTTTTCGGTGTCGAAAAAGATTACATACCACAAGATGTTGTAAAATATTTTTATAGCGAAACTATTTATTTCAACGCCGACTCGAACGAATATTCAAATCCGGATGCCGCTAGACTTCGATACGATAAAATGGCGGAATTTTACAATAAATATTCCAAAGAAGTCTTTCTGTACTATATTCAAGCCACTACTTACGAAGACAACACGAGCTCGGAAGGACTGAAAATAGCTCAAGCACGAGCTGACCGCGCCAAACAAGAACTAACTTCACGTCAAATACCAGCTTCATATATTGTGGTTGAACAGCCTAAGACTAGTACCTACAATGCTGAAAGTATGCGTAATGTTGTGATAACTATTAGAGGTAGTAGTGATTGCTAAAAATAATAACTAAGGAAATACAATGAACCAAGACGACCAACCAACTTATACACTCCAAACACCTGCTCAAGCCGATGCTCAGCAAACAATCCCTACAACACCGGACAATTTAACTGCGATAGCCGCCCAGCCCAGTGTCCGAGGCAAGTCACGACTCCCGATTATCGTTGCTATCATAACCGCACTAGTGCTGATAAGTGGCCTTATAGGTGGATTTCTCTGGTGGCAGTCAATAGAGCAAAAATCCCAAGATCAACAAAACGTCGCATCAGTCGTAAGCGAGTTTTTTGAAGCTTCCCGCCTAGACCAAACCGAACGTCTCGATCAAATAATAGCTGCCGATGCCGACGAAAAATTTATCGAGAGCTATCATAAAATTGCCAAGCAAATCGGACGCGAATGCAAAGCCGAGCCGACAGACGTTTCAGTTTTATCCAGTAAACCGACTACGGCCATCATGACGACAAGCTGCATTCCTAAACAATCTTGGGAGTTTGAACTAACCAAAGACTCTGACTTATCATGGAAGATTACTGCCGTCGAAGGAACAAACTTAGTACCTGATATCAAACAAGCATTAGCTATCGACCCGTACGTAAATATAAGTATCTACGAGGATGAAAATAAACCCAAGCCCGGGAGTTGTCTAGTACCAGACGACGCTGCGCTGTTCAATGGAACGTCACTGCCGCGCGATCCATTTCTCTATTTTTATCACGAAAATATATTGTTCGAAACAGATTCACTAAAATACTTCCCTACCGAAAAAGCCACGGACCAATTTGATGCCCTAGAGCGATTCTATCGCCTTACAGCTCAACGTAGATATCACTTTATAATTACCCCAGAAAGCTATGCTTCACCTTACAAAGAACCTATCCTCAAACTAGCGAACGACCGTGCAGAAGCAGTCCAAGAGTCACTTCTAAAACGTGGTATACCTAGGGCACGTATAACCATAGAAAACCCAGTCGACGAAACCCGTACTGCACCTGAACAATCGCGCGGGGTAAAAGTAAATATCCAAGCTAGTCGCTCTTGTGAGCCATAGAGTACTCTACGATAAATCGAACATGCTGACTAAGCATAGTAGATAACAAAATAATAACGCAAAACACTTTACTTTTTTGCCTAGAACAGATATAATCTACCTCCAGTTATGAAAAAAGATATACACCCTAACGAATATCGTTTCGTCGTATTCCAAGACGAAGCTGCTGGATTTAGTTTTTTGACTCAGAGCACCGCTACTAGCAACGAGACTATCAAATGGGAAGATAGCCAGGAATATCCGCTTGTTAAAGTTCATATTTCTAGTGCTTCTCACCCTTTCTTTACTGGCGAAGAAAAGATTATCGACACCGAAGGTCGTGTCGACCGCTTCAAGGCGCGGGCAGCAGTTGCAGAACAGCGTCGTCAAGCGCTAGCCAACAAAGCCAAAAAAGCCGCTGTTGTCAAAAAGAAAAAGACCGCCAAAGCCGAAAAATAGATTCTATTCACAAGATATAAGCTCCTCAATGGAGCTTTTTTATTATACCGTCATAGCAATCTGTTATAATTGTCTCTGTTATGGCAGAAATCTCACTTGATCTAGAAAGCCTCAAAACAGAAAAATCCGAACTGATGGGTTTTTTGTCGCGTTCTGATGCCTTTTCAAATACCGATTATGCCAAAAAAAATCGCCGTCTCCTAGAACTTGATGAACTAATCACCACTGGCAATCGACGAGAAGAATTACAGGACCAGATCCAACAGGCTTATGAACTTTCCGACAAGGGTGATGAACTTGCAGAACTCGCAAAAGAAGAATTACCAGAACTTGAATCTGAGCTAGAACAGCTCAACGATAAACTTTTCGTACTACTCACTCCTAAAGACCACAACGACGAAAAAAACGTAATCGTCGAAATCCGCGCCGGTGCAGGTGGCGATGAAGCCTCGCTATTTGCCGCCGAGCTATATCGTATGTATCTACGTTGGTGTGAAACTCATAACTATAAAGTTGAGCTCATAAGCGAAAGCGCCAACGAATCTAGTGGATACAAGGAAGTTATTTTCGGTGTTAAAGGTGACTCACCCTACGCCAAACTCAAATTCGAGTCCGGTGTCCACCGTGTTCAGCGAGTACCTGCTACCGAATCGCAAGGCCGTATACACACTAGCACTGTGACTGTAGCGGTACTACCGGAAGCCGAGGAAACTGACATAGAAATCCGAGACGCTGACTTACGTATAGATATCTATCGCGCTTCTGGTCACGGCGGACAAAGCGTCAATACCACCGACTCCGCAGTTCGTATTACCCACACACCAACCGGCCTCGTCGTAACTAATCAAGATGAAAAATCACAGTTAAAAAATAAGCTAAAAGCCATGAGCGTACTTCGTTCACGTCTCTTGCAAATAAAGGTTGATGAAGAAAACGCCAAGTTGTCGGCCGAACGCCGTGGGCTGATCGGCTCGGGTGACCGTAGCGAAAAAATCCGCACCTACAACTTTCCTCAAGACCGTATCACCGACCACCGCATCGGTTATAGTCGCTCAAGCATTCCACAGGCCATGAACGGTGACATTGACGATATAATCGAAAAACTCCAATCCTACGAACGTGAGCTAAAGGCTCAAGGCGCAGCAACCAGTAAATAAGGCTTATATTTTACCTATAATACAATTCTTTGGTGCCATTAGACAATATTTTCCCTTCAATTCATCAGATTTAATTGTAATTTTCTAAAAATCTTGCAAACCTTTACAGAGGTGGGATAATAAACACATGGAATCAATAAGTAAAATACTTCATCATGCCAAAAATAAGTTTGTAGCATTGGGTATAGAGACAGCTCAGCTAGATGCTGAAGTATTGTTAGCTCATGCTTTAGACGTCAGGCGTGAGTGGCTTGCGGCTCATCCAGAGCAAATACTCCTAGGAAATTCCCTGAAAATATATATGAGTATGGTAAAAAGACGAATAAATCGCGAGCCTGTTGCCTATATAATCGGAAAAAAAGAATTCTACGGCCGTGATTTTATAGTCACCCCCGAAGTTCTTATACCACGACCTGATACCGAAGATTTAATCGACCTGTGCCTAAAATACTCTAAGGAAACAGCTGACATACAAAACCCCTATCTGGAAAAGCTGGAAAAGGGTGAACCTTTTACAGATGAGAATAGTACGGATTGTCGGATAGTCGACGTTGGTACTGGCTCGGGATGTGTCGGTATCACCTTGAAGCTTGAAATACCCGAAGCCACCGTAGTATTGACCGATATCAGCACGGCTGCGCTTGCGATTGCTCGCAAAAACGCCGAAAACCTCGATGCGGACGTAATGATTGTTGAAAGTGACCTCTTAGATAAATACAGCAAAACCCAAAATGCAAAATCCAAAATCCACTTTGACCTCATAGTTGCTAACCTCCCCTACGTCGACAAGAGCTGGGAGGTATCCCCTGAAACTATTTATGAACCTCAGCTAGCTCTATTTGCCGAAGACGACGGACTCGTGCTTATCAAAAAACTTATCTGTCAGTCCAAATATCTACTGAAGCCTGGCGGAATCTTGGCTTTAGAAGCCGATCCCGAGCAACACTCCAGTATAGCCAAGTACGCTAATCAATATAGGTTAAAGCAAGTAGACAACAAAGGCTACGCCCTTGTCTTTGAGCTAGAGTAGATCAATTCCGCGTCGCTATAACGTCTACCATAGCTTAGTTCGATGACATAACCTCTAGTTCGACCCGCACAGTTGATTCTTTGCCGTCGCGTAGATAAGTCAGCTCAACTTTATCACCCGGCTTATGCTGAGCTATCATACTAGCAAAAGGGTGTTGCCCGTCGACTTGAACCCCGTCGACCTTAGTTATGATGTCTTTATCTTTTAGTCCAGCTCTATCGGCAGGACCACCTAGCACAACGGCATTATCCTCATTAGGACTAAACAAATAAGCTCCTTGTCGCACACTTAGACTGAGTTGTTTAGAAACCGTAGGGCTAAGTGAGATATAGCGCACTCCAACATACGGCTTCTGAACTTTACCGGTTTCGATCAATGACGCTACCATGCCCTTAGCGTCATTTATTGGTATAGCGAAACCGATTCCCTGCGCACCAGAAGCAACAGCTGTATTGATGCCGATCACCTCTCCAGCATAGTTAACAAGTGGCCCGCCGGAATTACCAGGATTTATTGCCGCATCTGTTTGTATAAGATTCTCTAAGGTTTCAATTTCTGCGCCAGTCTGCTCTGATGAAGCTGTAATTGGTCGACCAAGCGCCGATATAATACCAATAGTAACGGTGTTTTGGAACTGACCAAGTGCATTACCTATAGCAATAACCTTCTGGCCAACTTTTACTGACGACGAATCACCAATTTTAGCGGGCTTGAGACCTTTTGCACCTTCAATTTTCAGAAATGCCACGTCATTGACCGGATCATTACCGACATACTTAACTTCTTTAAACGATGTACCGTCAGAAGTTATAACTTCAACACTATTGGTCGAACTCGGCACTACGTGTTTGTTGGTCATAATATAACCATCACTACTTATCACTATACCCGTTCCAGCTCCTTGTTGCATTGTGCTATAACCCCAAATAGTCTGAGCTGTAGAAGCAGTTACAATCGAAACTACACTCGGACCAACTTTTGAAGCAACGTCTGATATAGCATCGCCCTCTTGAGTAACCACTTTGTCGTTATATACAATCTGTGTATTTTGACTAAAATTTAGTAAATCCATAGCATAAGAACCCACCATACCCGCTAGTAAAGAAGCAATTATAACAATACCCGCGAATAAGTTGCGTGACACGGGCTGTTTCGTTCGGATATCAGTTGTTTTATTTGTCTCCTTGTCCATATACCCCCCTGTAATTTATTCTATAAACTAGTTTGATCAAAGAAATTAGAAACCAGTAATAAGACAATGCCGACGAGTACAAATATTGTCGGTGCAGTTAAAGCTCTATTGTCTACACGCTGTCCAGCTGATTCCCTGTATAAGCTTTGGTATATGGCTAGTGCCCAAAAGCTAAGCAATGTTACTAATAACGAGATCTGAGGGACCCTAAGCGGAGTATATGCTATCGTCCAATACCAAGTAATCCACCCTAGCGTAGCAACAACAAATGCCCAAATAAGATTCAATAGGGTATCCTCGAACTCCTCGGCAAACATATTTATAACATGATGAGAAGCTACGAAGCCTATGACAGCTGCTATAACCACGACGACAATCTGAGGTAAAGAGTAAGCTACAGTGAAAAGTGCCCAAAGAGCAACGAACTGCATGATACCAGCCTGAGCTATTAAAGCTAGATGCTTATTTAGGGGCTTCAAAAATATCACCCATAGAGCAAATACAACACTGAAAATCAACTGTATCGAAAACCATCCACTATTTTGCCATATCAAAGTTACGATTGAGACTCCAAACATTATATCTAGCAAGTTTGATTTCAGATTCGTCCACCAGAAACGAGGTCTAACAGCAAAAATTCGCCACTTACTCAATATCAAAGCTAGATAAGCTAAATATGGTGAATTAAAAACCAACACTAAAACCAAAACCGTAACTACAAGAGTAAGGTTAA
Source organism: Candidatus Saccharimonadota bacterium (assembly GCA_010014665.1). GTDB lineage: Bacteria > Patescibacteriota > Saccharimonadia > Saccharimonadales > Saccharimonadaceae > JAPUDS01. The sequence continues at coordinate 19,890 of RZYF01000003.1, forward strand.
GTACTATGTGCCCGATTTCGCCAATCTTTGATCGACGAGCTACTGAATTAATTAACTCCATCACCTAGTAGTATAACAAAATCTGCATCACTCTGCACACCAACCGGCAACGTAGAGCCCAATGATTTTACACCCAGATTTTCCTCAAGACTAGCTAAAGTTTTCGGCATCTTGCCTAAGGTAGTGTCGTAAAGCTGTATGGCTGAGGGTGCCATATAATTCGTATCCCCTGACGACACATCAACAAAACCTGCATCTTCTAACATAGTTTGTTGACGCCCAGCAATACCTATGCGTGTTGACGCATTCAAAATTTCAATAGTAGCCGACTCTCCGAACTTGTTTTCTCCACCACTCATCTTTCTTGCAATATATTTTTGAATATCACTATAATCTTTGATACCTGCTATAGGCCGTACTATGCTTGCACCGTTCATACTACCTGTGGTTACAACAGGATGACCCTTCTCTACTAAACTAACTTGAACTATATTTTCTTGCTTCACATCTTCAGCAAGATTAACGAGTGTTTTAATCTCACCTGCCGAAAAATCACTGCGAATATTACTCCCCATCGCATCCAATATGCCACTCCAGGCAACAGGATTAGTCAATGTGCCGGCACTTAGTGCTTTATCACGAATCGCTAAAATCATAGCTTGTTGATTTTTCTCACGTACAAAATTACTCCCTTCAAAACCGTACCCTCCACCGTCACCCCTAGCACGCACAAAGGCCAAAGCCTGCTCACCCTGAAGGGTGGACTGACCGTTAGGAAGTTTTAGCTTGGTATTATAGTCATAAATACCCCGAGGATCGTCACTACTGACCGTAACGACAACGCCACCGAGAGCAGTCGTTAGATCTCTTACGACACTGTAATTTACTTTTGTAAAATAGTGCATATCGACTCCAAAAACTTCACCAACCTTCTCTTTAAGTAGTGAGGCGCCTTCAGATTCTCCTCCGCTCTCAACACCACAAGAATATAGAGCATTGATTTTACCGGAGAATCCAGCCAAACAAGCCCTACCGTAGTCTACCCATAAATCACGTGGCACACTGATCATTGTCACTTTTTTGTCTTCTTGATGTACCGAAATCATCATGATACTATCTGTTAAAGCAGCCCCGGCGTGGTTAGGACCGTCCTCGGAAGTACCAAAAACAAGTATATTGGTCCAACCTTTTTCGTCTTGTTTTATCTGAGTACCACTGCCTAGTAGGTCGAACAGATTTCCGCTAAAAACTCTGCCGCTATTTAAGATAAATTTTGTCAAAAAGTAACCTACAAAACCAAGAATAATTAGTCCAACAATAATTAGAACCACTTTTTTTTTCGGTTTTCGGTATCTTCGGGCTTTCCTCTTTGGTATCTCTTCGAGCCCAACAGCATTTAGTGAATCGTCAATTTCAGAGCGATTTAATCGATCACCTCTTTTAGGTTGATCATAGGTTTTAGACTCAGGAGCGTTGGTAATTGAATCGTGTTTTGCAAGATCAACAGTATTAGTTGCCTGTAAACCAGGCCGTTTTGAATGATCTGTATGGAATTCATTATTATCAGCAGTTCGTCGCCTCACGACAAAACCATCTACACTATTTTTCTTTATCTTAGGAGACATAACTTATGCTATTATACATGAGTTTTATGACCTACCCAATAAGGCTTTTTATCTAGATTATCTAGATTTTTAAGCCTTAGTGTTTTAGTTTAGTGTATTATGGAGTACGTGAGTATACAGATAGATACATCATCCAAACAACATTTAACCGATATTCTAAACATTATTGGTTTTATATTAGCAGTCGTAATCGGCGCTTGGATGATAAATATGTTCGTCTTTCGTAGTTTTAATGTTAGTGGACCAAGTATGGAAGACACTCTACATACAAGTGATCGTCTAATCGTAAATCGATTACCTGTTACGTGGGACAGTGTCCGCGGGCGATCTTATGTACCAAATCGAGGTGACATTATTGTGTTCAGAAACCCTCAATTTGGATCGAATGCCTTACATGACGAATATATTGTTAAACGTGTTATAGCGCTTCCTGGCGAATACGTTGAGTTGACTAACGGCAGATTCACTGTTTATAACGATTCTGAAAAAAATAATCCTATAGATGTCGACAAAGAGTACCCAGGAGCAAAATATCCCACTGAAGGTGAAGTTCACATGGAAGTACCAGAAGGTGAAGTATTCGTTGCTGGCGACAATCGCAATGGTGGGCACAGTTTCGATTCTAGAAATGGTCTTGGTACAGTGCCTTTTGCTTCAATCATCGGGCCCGTAGTAATACGTATTTATCCTTTTGAACAAATTCGTTTATTCTAAAAATCGATAGTTTGTCGTTAATTAAACGGACTGGATAAATTTAAAACAATAATTTCTTTAGATTATCTAAGTCTTTTTCTGACTTATAAGATATGATGATCTGACCACCTTTTGCGGTAGTTTTTTGTACTACTGGAAGAGAAAGTTTGTTGGCTAAGGCCTCAGTAAACTTTGTTTGAGTTCGTGTCGAACGTACCGCTGTGACACGTTGAGCATCTCCATCTTTTTTGTTGCCATTCTTATAGCCTATAACATACTGTTCAGCTTTCCTAACACTCCAGTCCTCTTCTACTATGTGATCAAATAAATCTCTCTGAGCGGCTAGGTCATCGTGTAACGCCAATAATTGTCTACCGTGGCCTTCCGTGATCGTGCCTTCAGCTATAGCGTATTTTACATAATCCGGTAGCTGTAATAGACGCACGATATTACTGATTGAAGTTGATGAACGACCACCAACTCTTTTTCCGATCTCGTCATTAGTAAGATTAAACTGATTTTTAAGTTTCAGATATGCTGTTGCCATTTCCATCGGATTAAGATCTTCGCGTTGTAAATTCTCAATCAAAGCTAGTTCGAGTTTATGTTGGCTAGTAGCGGTTCGGACTAAAGCCGGAATTTTTCTCAGACCGGCTAACCCTGCAGCTCTCCAACGACGTTCGCCGGCAATTATCACAAATCCTTGTCGACGAGGGGCTACGACTATAGGTTGCAAAACACCAAATGTGATTATTGAATCAGCAAGCTCTTGTAATGAAACTTCATCAAATTTTCGTCTCGGCTGATCGGGGTTCGGAATAATTTCAGACAACTGTATATATCTTAGTTCAGAAATTTGACCATCGCTAGAGGCTGTCGGGTCAAATGTCTCGTCAAGCACATCGGTGGGTATTAGAGAATCAAAACCCCTACCCAAGCCTTTTTTACTCATGAAGCATCTCCTCTCGCCTGAATCATTCTTTTATTCACTTCCTCTGCCAAACTCCGGTAAGCTCTTGTGCCCTTACACCAACGATCATAAGTACCAACTGGTTCACCGTGACTAGGCGCCTCAGCAATTCGAACATTTCTAGGTATCGTAGTTTCAAACACCTTTCCTGGAAAATGCTTTTTTATTTCCTCGTAGACTTGGCCACTAAGAGTCGTCCGGCTATCAAGCATTGTTACAAGCACGCCCAATATCTCGAGAGTTGGGTTCATACCTTTACGCACCAACTGTATAGTCTCAAGTAACTGTCCTAAACCTTCTAAAGCATAAAACTCAGCCTGTACTGGTAATAGCACATAGTGAGCGGCAATTAGACCGTTAACGGTCAGTAGACTCAAACTAGGTGGACTATCAATAATCACATAGTCATACCCTTCTGTATCGGAGAGTGCGTCTTTAAGCCGAGTAAATCTATGTTCGGCTTTTGCCAGCTCGACTTCGGCATTGGCAAGTTGAGATGTGGCGGGAACAAGAGATAAGTTCTTGTAGTTGGTTTTTATAGATACGTCAGATATAGATGATTCACCATGTATCACATCCAGCACTGTCGCCTGTAGGTCAGTCTTATTGATACCGAGACCACTAGTGGCATTGCCTTGTGGATCAAAATCTATTAACAATACTTTCTTTTTCTTATCTTTGGCTAGGCTATATGCCAAATTAATACTTGTGGTAGTCTTACCGACACCACCTTTTTGGTTGGTCACTGCCAGTATCACTGGACGGGACATTTGTGTTTGTCCTCTCTTTTCATCTATAGTGCATTATAGCATGAGCGTGAAAAGATGTATATTTTCACGACTTTTCACAAACAGAGAACAATAATCCTTACGACAAACCTTCACGACTTTGTCGTTTTAGTAAAGATCTCGCACGCCAGCCACGTTTTGGTGTAGTAGCATCCTTGTATTTTCTGAGTTGTTCACTTAATTTAGCTTCAATTATATCTACTGCTGCAAACATATTACTTGTCGAGTCTTGTGCGTGAAATACTTTACCCGGTACGGTAAGCTTAGCTTCGCATTCATATTTATTGCCATGGTCTCGATTAACCTCTCTCAAAATTACTTCGGCCTGTACGGTTTTTCGAGAGTGTCTTGGTAAAAATTTATCAAGTTTTCCGATCTTTTTAGTGACGTATTTTTTGATTGCCTCATCTGGAGTAAATCGTGCACTAGTTATGTCGATATGTTCGATCATATAAGACCTCCTTTTTAAAGTACCATTCGTCATTTAAGCTATCTGGTACTATACTCTGTATTATACGCTTTTTATGTCTTGTCCGATAGCTTCAGATATATTAGAAAAACCATCTTCTCTTAATAAATCTACTAGACCCCGATTTATCTCACCTATAAGTTGTGGCCCCTCAAATATAACTCCAGTCACTAGAGCCACAAGTGACGCACCAGCCTTGATTTTTTCATACGCATCCTGAGGTGTAAATACACCACCTATGCCTATTATTGTAAGCCTATCACCGTACTTTTCATAAGTCTCCCGAATTAAACTAGTAGATATCTCGCGACATGGAGCACCACTCAAATTTCCTTTAACCGTATCGGGCAAATCGTCTAAAAGTTTAGCTTTTGTACGGTCTTTTAGTAAATTGCCTATACTAACTCCTTGTATATTGTGTTCTATGATCACGTCTAACAATAATTTAAACTCTTGCCACTTGAGACTGATTGGCATTTTCACAAACACGGGCTTGTCTAGTTTCAAGTCATCAGTAGCCTGCAATAATTTCTTAAGTCGCTCTGGAATAATAAAAGGTTCGCCACTATAAGTATTTGGACACGATATGTTTATTTCGTGCATACGTACGTTTGGCTCGCGCTCCATGCGCGCTAAAGTTACACAATAATCTTTTATTCCCTCAGTTTCCGAAACTACCTCTAGGTTGTTAGTCTTGGCAGCTGAAACACTAAGCGGAAAATTAATAAATAGCTTAGCCGGGTATCGAGATATTCGTTTAGCCACCTGTTCGGACCCTCGGTTAAACAAACCAGTATATACCACTAAAGATCGTGTTTTTTTCAGTCGATGGAACCAAGGACGTGGATTACCAGTACAGGGTACAGCTGTTACGGAACCAGCTGTCATCCACCCAAAACCGACCGCTCTCATCACCCCTACTGTATCGGCATTCTTATCCAAACCAGCCGAGAGACCAACTGGATTCTTAAATATAATACCGTGCAGCTCCTGTGCTAAGTATTTATCATTTTTGTATGCCCATATTTTCGGTACATCACGTACGAACGGAATACGCTGGACACCGCGCGCCATTCGAATCATTCCTTCATGCACCCTGTCTGGGGTATTCGCAAATAGTATTGGCTTCGCTAATTTGTGATAACCTAACCGCGTTAAGTGCCTGACCTTTTTTCTGACCATATCTAAATCCTTTCTCGACCACCCATATATGGTCGTAATACTTCAGGAATTGTTAATGACCCATCTTCATTTTGATAATTTTCTATTATAGCTACAAGAGATCTTGCCAGACTCACCGCTGTACCATTCAAAGTATGTAGTACTTCAACCTTTCCATCTTTACGACGAACACGTATATTGAGGTTTCGAGCTTGAAAATCTGTGCAGTTCGAACAGCTTGTCAATTCACGGAATTTTTTATCAACCGGAGACCAATACTCAAGATCATATTTTTTCGCAGCCGGCAGGCCTAGATCTCCCGAAGCAATATTAATGATATGGTATGGAACCCCAAGAGTTTGCCAAATCTGCTCTTCGAATTTAAGAATTTTTTCATGAATATCACGTGATTGTTCAGGTAGACAAAAGGCGTACATCTCAAGCTTATTGAACTGATGCACGCGAAAGAGCCCACGCGTGAATTTACCATAAGTACCAGCTTCTTTTCGGTAACAAGGGCTATAACCTGCATACAATAGCGGTAAGCGGTCTTCGTCAATAATCTCATCTGCGTGATATCCAGTTAGTGGCGCTTCGGCTGTTCCGATAAGCATTAGGTTCTCATTATCAATAAAATACTCATTACTTTCAGTACTACTTTTTGGCGCAAAACCTGACCCGTAAGCAATCCTTTCGCTTACCATGTGAGGTACGGTCATAAACGTAAAGCCATTTTTCACGACAAATTCAAGCGCAAACTGATAGATTGCATTTTCAAGAAGCGCCAAATCACCCTTGAGGTAATAAAACTTCGCTCCGGCAACTTTTGCACCTGCTTCGAAATCGACCCAGTCACGCTTTACGGCAAAATCTAGATGATCTATTGCTGTATCACGTTTATCACCCCAGGTTTTTATTTCAACGCTATCTTCCTCACCACCGATAGGAACGTCATCAAATATTATATTAGGAACAACATTCATTGCATCCGTATATTCACGCTCAGCATTCGTTAGATAGTCTTCACGCTCAGCAAGGGCAATCTTGATCTGTTTCCCTTCATCAATCAAGCTTTGTTCGGGCTTACCATCTTTCATCTTCGCGGCATTATTATTACGTTGAGTACGTAATTCATCAACACGCTGTTGTAATTCACGTCGTGCTTCATTAAGCTCGAGTAATTTTTTGATATCTACGTCTTTGTACCCTTTTTGCAAAGCTGAGTCCTGGACACGCTCCGCATTCTCTCGAATAAAACGAATATCTAGCATGAATATAGTATACCACTACTCAGTTCGCAGGGCTTCTATAGGATCTAGTTTGGCAGCTTTACGCGCTGGAAACCAACCGGCCAAAACTGCAATAATTATTAACGCAATTAGTAGTTCGACAGCTGAAAGCCATTCGAACTCAAGAAGATAATTACCTTCTCCTAAATTCAAGGTACTAGTAATCCAGGGATTTAAAAAGTATGTAGCTACCCAGGCCAAACCTACGCCTATAACACCACCGAAAAAGCCAATCCAAGCTGCTTCATAACGAAATAATTGAGATATCTTACGACTACGCATACCTAGCGCCTTCATGAGACCAATTTGACTAGTTCTCTCTAATACACTGATATACTGCGTATTGACAATCCCAAATACGCTAGCAACCAGAGCTAATACACCAAAACCGGTAACAATGTATTGCAATACATCTACAAATTGAAATATTATTTGTTGCACATCCTCAGCAGTCATGGCATATATCTTGTTGTCTTTTTCTAGCCTTTGCTTGAGATCTACAGGGCTCACGCCATCTCGTGCACGAACGGTGATAGTGTAATATTTTCGATAATCATTAGTACCTTTTGTGGTATATTCTGATATTTCATATGCAGTACTGGAATCAATTACCACTGATCCATTGCCACCAGTTAGCGAGGATGAGCCATTTTCTCTAATAACCGCCCGGACTACGAACGTGACATCCTTTGTTTGACCCTGCATACGCTCTTCTACCGCTTTAGCCCCTCCCGTCATGAAAAGTTGAGTTAGTTCTTCCTGAGAAGGTTGATTAGGCAAACTTTCTATTGTAACTATTACTTTTTTACCAATCAACTCACTAGGCTTGAGCCCTAAAGTATCAGAGAAACCTTCTGGCAACACAATATCATTTTCGCCAATTCTCGTACCTTTTGAGGGTAGATTTCCCGCCACTACGTCGTTTCTTATAAACGAATCATATCGCGATATGTTCATGGTATATTTCGTTTCACTACCTTCAAATCTAGTGTACTTGGCAGCTATCTGATAAAACGGCTCCACCCAATCCACGTCATTACGGTCTCGTAACGCATCTATATCTGCTTGAGTCACTAGATCGAGACCTGAACGGGCATCTCTACTATCGCTATATTCCTGTAACGGTGCGGATCCAACTCGGTTACCTTGGTTGAGCGATTTGTCTTTGAAAGCAATCAGGGTTTGTGGGTCAATGTTTGACTCTATGAGATTTTTTGAATATTCCCTAGTACCAGCCCCGGCCGCCAAACTCATCATAATCGTAAAAGATCCTACAGCAATAGCTAAACTTGTCAGAATAGTACGACCTTTTGATCGCCCGATATTTCGTCCAGCTCTATTCATAATATCTAATGTTTTCACTGGATAATTCTCCTAGCTTTCGTGTTTTTTTGTGAGTACTTTGTTTTAACAGATTTGCCCCAATCTCGCTCGCTTACAACATGACCGTCACGTAAATATATTTGTTGTTCACATTTATTAGCCAAATCAAAGTCATGGGTTACTACTACCAGGGTAGCTCCGTAATTCTTCGAATAATCAAACAATAGTTTTTCAATAACCGCCCCAGTAGCACTGTCAAGATTACCGGTTGGCTCATCAGCAAAGAGAATCTTAGGATCGTTAACGATAGCTCTAGCAATTGCTAACCGCTGTTTTTGACCACCCGATAAGTTTTTCGCTTTTTGTTTGGCTTTATCTTCGAGTTCTACTGCTCGTAGCGCTGCCATAATCTTTTCTTTACGCTGTCGATTAGGTACGTCAGCTATCTCGAGTGGCATACTAACGTTTTCGTAACACGTCTCGTTACCCTGAACAAAAAAACTTTGGAATATAAAACTCATATCTTGAGCTCGAAACTTGTCGACTTCTTTTTTCTTAAGCATAGTAATATCACGACCGCCCATAATAACACTTCCGCTTGTCGCCGTATCTAAACCACTCATTATATGCATTAGAGTACTTTTACCACTACCACTTTTGCCGACTATCGCCAGCCTTGTGCCTTCGTCTATACTAAAGCTAACGTCATCTAGAGCAACAAACGTATTGTCTTTTTTCCCATAAATCTTCCCAATTTGTCTAATTTCTATCATATATATAGTATATAGGAACGCGTTTCATAAAAAAATAGACTTGAAACGTTTGCGTTTTCGCAGTAAAGTTATTCTAGCGGTAGAAATATCCATGAAACAAATATCATCAATAAAATCTCTTATACTAAGGTCAATGCCTGTCATAGTGGCATTATCATTAGCTTTTCTGGGCATGCGTGCGTTTGCAGCCAGCACGACCACCGTTCAGGTTAGTGTTGAGCCTATGGTGGCGGACGTTTGTCTAAATATTGATGGGGTACAGTCATCCGTACCAGAAGGCATGCTAGTAGATTTAGACGGAAACTGCTACACACCAATAACTCCTCCTCAGCCGCCCGAACCAATTGATTTATGTTCTAACCTTACGGGTATACAAGAAATCCTACCAGACGGATATTATCGGATTGACTCTGGCCAATGTTATCTGCAACCACCTCCCCCAGCTATACCGAACGATGTCTGTTTAAATATCGATGGGATACAAGCGTCTGTACCACCTGGGCATTATTTAGATACTTCCAATAACTGTTTGCCAGCCCCTAACGAAGAAGACATTTGCTTGAATATACCTGGAACCCAGGAGACAGTGCCCGAAGATATGATAATACGAAACGGTAATTGTTATACACCTGATCCTCCGACAGGGACTGCGTCCCCTGGTAATACTTCTACGGATAGCGATCAGTCTGTTATTGGCGAAGAAGAAAAATTAAAAAATGTTCCGGATGTCTTGCAACCAGCAGCAAAAGTATTAGTTGAAGCTTTGCCGAAAGAAACTGTTCAATTCTTTAAGGCTCTGCCTGAAGAAACTGCTCAAGAAATGCCAAAATACATATTGATTTTAGCGCTTATACTTATGTTTATACCTATACTCCAAGCTATCCGTGAAACAATATTTCATAGACAAATTGCAATTATCCTAAAAAGAGAACGGAGTATCGCTGAACAAAAAGATAACTTCATTGCACTTGCCTCACATTACCTCAGAACCCCACTAACTGTTATGCGTAACGGTCTAGAAATGATGCTATCAATCAAGGAGGTGTCAGAGGAAAACACCCAAGATCTATCTAAGACGCTTTCAGGCCTCGACACAGATATCGCTCAAGTCCTTAGTAATATCGAACAGGATACCTCGTTGAAGAATATTAATTTACCACCAGAAGAAAAAGTACCGAGTGTTCTCTCCTCTGTCTATTTATGGACTCCAATTGTAATGTCTATCATACTTACATTTCTCGCCAACTTTTTCATTGGAGTCGTCGGTAATAAAGAAATAAGTACTAACAATAGTATGGTGCAGGTCCTTATAGTCGCCGGTTTAGTATTGGGAGTATATCTACTTGCAAGAAATATTTTCATCCAAAAGCACCTGAAAGAAAGAAGTCAACAATTAATAGAACACGAGAAGACTATCGACGAAATTCGCAACGCCCTGATTAGTCAACAAACTGAAATTCTAAAACGTAGACTTGACGATATCAATAGAGAGAAAGCACCACTAGAACCTGCCCCGTCATATCATATATTTGAAGATGGCTATATGCGTTTTGTTCGCATGCTTGAAAAATTCCTGTTACTAGGCCAAATCAGGACTGGTGCTAATAGAACTGTGGAAGGAGTCAATCTACGAGACGCTGTGGAGCAAGTCCTGTTTAATTACCAGAGTGATTTAGCTACCAAAGATATCCGAGTAATCAATGCAACTTCAAACTCAAAAATAATTCAAAATGAAGTACTTTTCAATTTTGTGTTAAATTCACTTATAGACAACGCTATAAAATTTAACAAAGAAGGTGGCATTATAACTATCTCAAACAATACCAAGGGCCGAACAATCAAAATAGAAATCAGCGATAACGGTATTGGAATCGACAATAACAAACTTGATCAGCTATTTAAGCCCTTTTCACGAGCTAGCTCGGCTGTCGAATTCAACTACGAAGGCCTCGGGTTTAGCCTGTTCCTAAATAAACTTATCATGGAATACACGGGTGGTTCAATCGCTGCTCAAACAAACCCAAATGGTGGCACGCGAATGATCGTAGACACTCCTGTTAAAGTAGTCGTTTAGAATAATGACTAGCCCAATAAAATATTTCTTATTAGACAAATATTTTATTATATTTAATTTTTAGACGGCCTTTTGCCTATCGAATTATTCACAGGAGTATTAGCTTCACTTAATGAACTGATTTTCTGCGTATCTTTATATGAATGTTCTTTGAATTGATGTCGTAGGTTATAAATAGCCATACCTACACCTGTCACAAATGCGATTAAGCCAATTAAAACGCCCACTATTGGGACTGCAATTAATAAACCGAGCGCAGCCGCTCCAGCCGTAGCATGAAGTATCATGTTCGAAGACCTACCTTCAAACATCCAACGGCCTAAGTAATATGAAGTTAGCGGAAATGCTGTAGTAAATATTACCGCATAGCCAACAATTAAAAGTGGTATTATTGGCGCACCTATTATTGTAAAAATAAGAACTATTAGAATCGGAATACTTAGTAATATAGCCGCTAGTCCTACCAGAAAAACAAACCCAAGCTTAGGTAAAGATAGTGCAGTCGTCTCGCGAACATTACGCGGCACAATTAGCACCATAGCTATTGTCAAGATAACGAGGAAGAATATACCACTCGCTATATTTAATATCGAATCAGCGACTGTTGGTGTCGTCTCACGCGATATAGATTCATGACGTATAGCCTGACCAGCAACCGTACCTTTATAAATTTCTGCATCATCTTGACTCCAATATTGCACATCACCACCAACCCTCGCGCCCTCCGAAACAACAAGTTTAGTAGTCTCAACCTCAACATGACGACCAACCAAACCATTTATTTCTATTGATTCACTACCGGCTCGTATGTCACGTTGAACAACCCCGTTAATTCTAATTGAAGACCCGGCTAATAAAGCGTCTTGTTGAATTACAGCCTTTTTATCAATAGTTAATGTATTAGCAGCTGCAGTCAAATTACCACTAGCCATACCGTTAATCGTTATTATACTGCCCGCTACACGTATATCGCCGTCTACCTTGCCTTCAATAGTTAGGTTTCCACCAACACATATGACATCGCCGTCAATTTCTCCATATATATGTACTGTTTCTGCTGCACAATATAGATCGCCGTTTACCTTGCCTGCGACCGTAATTGTTTCACCAACCATAAACACCGCGCCATCGACAGTCTCGTTAGGGGCCACAGTAAATACACCGTTATCTGAAATAGCCACCCTACTCGAAGCTAATACTGGTACCGTCCAAGCAATTATCACAAGTCCAGCAAGAACGGTAAAAACTGCCAATTTCGTAAACAGGGTTTTTTTCATGACTCCCCTCCTGGACTCATGTTGATGTCATTCAGAGAAAAACCGTAACGTTCAAGTACATCAACAACTTCTTCCTTGTCACCAACTTTGTATTCATGCGCAAGCGCAGCTAAAAACTCACCGACCGTTGCGAACAGCTGTCCGTCAAATTCGTATGCTTCTCCCATAAGCGTCCTCCTCAGATTTATGAAACAATTATAACATGCGAAAAATAACCGCTTGTCAATCGCGTGGCTACTAGAAAAATTATCAATAAATCATTTTTCTGGTTACATACTAATGTTAAATAAGTTAAGAGCGTTTTTTATCAAAATATAATAGTTGTATTTTATACTACAATTTTATAAACTTGATTTGTTTACTAATTTGAGCATAGAGTTCAATTGAAGTATCAAAAAGTTCACTCGCCACCTTATCGTTTAGGACTTTGTAGCGCTGGACTAACCATATTGCATTATCCTGAATTTCAATATCAGTTTCTGGTAACTTATAATACAACACTTCCAATACATCCGGCGTAAACACCTGTAGCGCAGTTGACTGGTCGGATCTGGCCGCATATGCGTCATAATGCGCACCGTTTACGCCCTCAAATTGGAATCTCATATCACTTTCGTACCTAGTTGTCATGTTCGACGCACGAGCCTTCTCATTACTCCTAGCATTAATAACTATATGCGGCAACGAGACTGGAAGCTCGAGCTTAATAACAGTATCCATTTTCCATTCTCGCCAGCGCAGCAGACCACCTTCTTTGTAACATCTAGTAAAGAACACTATTCCGATTCCGTTTATGTTTCTTGTTAGTGGAGTCGATGACCAATTTGATACATTTTTGTTAAAGCTAGGTACCGTCGTTAACTCTTTCGCACGTTTTCTATCTATTTCTCTATGAAAATGATTCAATTTCGCAAAATTACTCCATGCATAATTCATCCATATCCAGGGAATAACTTTTACAACGTACACGGCAACAATTAGGTATAAGATTATATTAAACTCTGAGCAACTACCACTTGCGTCGTTACCACAAGAATATGACTCAAAGAAATTATATGATTCTGTCGTTGTAGGAGCGGCTTGAAATGAGCTATTCTGTAATGCAATAATAACTATAATAGCCCAACCTACTACCACGCCTAATACAGCTAGAAATACTAGTCGCAAGAGTATCATTTTTGCGCGACCTATCCAGATATATAATAAAAACAATTTAGGAAAGTTTCTTAACGGAGCATAGTCAACAGTTAGCGGACTCATGAATTAGAGTTTTACTCCAGGATATAACACACGAGTTACCTCGTCTATCTCACGGCGCAACTGTGGAAATGGAACACCTTCACGAGCAGTAACGCCCTCAAGTGACCAGAATACCCTCTCACTATAGCCAAAACCGCAAGCAGGTGGCATCCCGTACTCAAGCGCCTCAACAAAGTCTATATCTAACATCTGGGCTTCATTATCTCCAGCATCGCGTAATGCTTGCTGTTCCATGAAACGATCGAGTTGGTCTATCGGGTCATTCAACTCCGAAAACGCCTTACACATCTCGCTACCACCAAAAACCAGGTTAAATTGCTCCGTCAAACCATTATCACCTGTTTGATTTTTTGCAAGCGGTTGCATGAACGTAGGGATGTCAACAAGAAACACTGGACCAGCTACTATTTTACGGTATGCTTTCCATAACTTATCTAGACTACGGATGCGATTGTCTTGTTTTTCTACTTCTAGCCCGTGTTCTTTGAGTTTATCTCTGATATCTTCCATCGACGATTTAAATACGTCTATGCCGTACTGTTCTTGAAGAATTTTTACAAAACTAATACGTGGAAAATGTTCACCGTCATTACCAAAATCAACCACTTGACCGTTTGCGAGAGTGAATCGACGAGCTCCCCAAGTCTTGTCGGCAATAAATCGTATTAACCGCTCAGTCAGTTCCATTCCCTGTTCCCAGTTAGCGTATGCCCAATACCATTCCATGGCATTATGCTCCGGCAAATGCTCTTCTGAGTAGTTCTCGTTGCGAAATCGCGCACCAATATCAAACACCTTTTCAAAACCAGCCACTAGTAATCGTTTAAGTGGAAGCTCATGGCTAATACGTAAATAGAAATCTTGGTCAAGAGCATTCATGTGAGTCACGAATGGAGTGGCATCCGCACCGCCAGCCGTCACCTCAAGTACCGTATTATTAACTTCAAGAAAGCCCTCTTGCTCCAGAAATTCACGGGTTGCTTTCCAGAACTTACTACGCCGGATAAAACGTTGTCGAACTTCTTCGTTAACATTCATATCAACGTAGCGACGCCGCATGCGCTCTTCTTTGTCAGTTAATTCACTCGGCATCGGACGTAAAGCTTTTGTCAATAATCGTAAGTTTTTCACACCGACAGATATTTCACCAGTCTGCGTCTTCATCACTACTCCGCTTACTTCAACGAAATCACCCGTATCAAGTAAATTAATTTCTTCAGGCATAATCAGCTCACTATTCGTACGATCTACCTCGGTAGCTGTGTCACCTTTTCGAATAAATAACTGTAAATTCTGACTTCCATCATCTTTAATAACTATAAATGCCAGTTTTCCAAATTTACGTATAGAAGTTATGCGTCCCGTTACGGTCACTTTTTGGCCTTCCAGATCAAGAAAACTCATATGAATGGTTTCGATATCGTGGCTACGATGCGCCACGCTAGGGTAAGGATCCACGCCCAAACCGCGTAGCGCCTCAAGCTTTCGTAACCTCTCGTCTCTATAGTCTTTTAGCGTCGCCATATTCACATAAATTATACACCAAAATTCTAGAGGCGTCGTATAATAATAAATATGAATACATTCATAGTTACCGTCGACGGATTTTCAATATCCTTTGGCAACACCCAAGTTATCGACAATCTCAGTTTCAAGGTAAAGCGTGGTGAAACATTCGGCCTGTTAGGCTCCAACGGATCAGGCAAAACGACCATCATACGCACTCTGCTGGGTATCTACATTCCAACGGCCGGTAGCCTAACTATCGACGGCGAGCCATTTGATGTCTCGGGCGATATCAAACTCGGCTACTTGCCAGAAGAACGTGGTCTTTATAAAAAGGAAAAAGTACTAGATGTCATGATTTATTTCGGTAAGCTAAAAGGCCTAAGCGCCGACGAAGCTCGCGACTGGTCTTTAGGATACCTTAGTAAAGTAGAGCTAGCGGACAAGGCTAATACAAAGATAGACAAATTATCTGGCGGACAGCAGCAGAAAATCCAGCTAGGCATCACAATTATGGGCAATCCCGAGCTACTAATCCTCGACGAACCAACCAAGGGTTTCGATCCTATTAACCGTCGACTTCTAATGGACATTGTTGAACAACACCAATCGAAAGGCGCTACTGTTATTTTCATTACTCACCAGATGGAAGAAGTCGAGCGGCTATGTGATCGTATCTTACTGCTCAAAAATGGACAAGCCGCCGCCTATGGATCAGTTCAAGAGGTACGCAAAAAATTCGGTGGCAAAAATCTAGATAGTATATTTATTGAGATTTATGGAGGACGCGACGATGCATAATCTAGGAACAGTTTTTGAATTTGAAGTAATACGAACCCTAAAAAAGAAGACTTTTTGGATTACAGCCCTATCATTTCCACTTATTATGTTCGCAGTATTCGGCATAATCCTACTATCAAACCAAGCCACAGAAGATGCAGTCAAAGACATGGAGAAACAACAATTCACAGCTTTTACTCTAGATGAATCTGGACTTATCGATTCCAACCTAATTGCTGCGATGGATATTAAGTCGGTTGAATCCAGAGCGTTAGGTATTTCTGCCGTAGAACAAGGCAAAATAGATGCCTTTTTCTACTATCCAAAAGATTTATCTAAAGGAATAGAGATATATGGCAAGGATGTCGGTATATTCCAAAATGGGCGCTATGATACCGTAGCCAGGATAATATTAGATGAATCAGTCGGTCGTACAATCGACTCCAATACTAAAACGGCAATCAGTGGCAATACTAATGCTAAGTTTACGATTTATAAAGACGGCCAAATATATGACCCGATTAAGCAAATGATCGCTCCGGGATTATTTCTTGTTCTTTTCTACTTTCTAATCGCTATGTTTGGTAACCAAGCGGTAACAAGCACTACAGAAGAGAAAGAAAATCGCGTTATTGAGATGCTATTGACTACAGTTCAGGCTCGCACTGTGATTATTGGAAAAATTTTCGCACTCGTCGTATTAGCAATTCTACAAGCGATCCTGTTTATAGCTCCAGTCGCAATTGGCTATGCGTTTCTTCATAACCAGCTTGCGCTACCCTCGTTAGATTTAAGTTCTATACCTTTTGACTGGGCTCGTATTAGTATGGCTACGCTAATTTTTAGCGCTAGTTTCATGTTATTTATTGGTCTTCTGGTAGCTATAGGAGCGGCCACCCCAACTGCAAAAGAAGCTAGTAGTTTTATTGGAATTGTAATGATTTTAATTTTTGGACCTCTTTATGCAGCAAGTTTATTTATTAGCTCACCCGAACAGCCTATAGTTCAGTTTATGAGCTACTTCCCACTTACCGCACCAATACCACTTTTACTTAGAAACGCCGCCGGAACCATATCTATTCCTGAAGTCATGATAGCCCTTGCTATCCTGTCATTCACAGCCGTCATTGTAATACGAATCGCCGTGCGTATATTTCGTTTTGGTGCGCTGGAGTATAGCCGAAAACTTAGCTTCCGCGAAATACTTAGCCGCAGATAATCACATATAGCAAAGAATAGCCTTTTTAGTTAAATGATATTAAATTATAAATAAATTTTCACTAACCAAACGTTAATCTAGTGTACAAGTTGAATAGTGTAAGTCACTTGGCCTTTTGGTGTTTCTATAGTTACTTTGTCGCCAGCTTTTTTACCCATCAAGGCTGCACCAATCGGTGATTCATCGCTTATCTTGCCTTCTAATGGATCGGCTTCCACCGAACCCACAACCTGATAAGTCACACTTGTACCATTTTCTAACTCAACAGTGCTACCTACGTGCACATTACCGCCTTTTTTTGGATGGATCAGTTCAAAATTCTGCAATATATCTTCAATCTCAACAACACGACTCTCGACAATTCCCTGTTCTTCACGAGCAGCATCGTACTCAGCATTTTCGCTCAAATCACCATAGTCACGTGCGGCAGCAATTTTTTCGGCAATCTCACTACGCTGCTCTTTTAGTTCAACGAGTTCATTTTCTAGCTCTGCTTTACCCTGAGCTGTAATCTGGTATTTTTTTTTCATATTAGTTTCTCCTTCTATCTGACAAATAATAAGCGCGCTCTATTTCAGCGACGCGTGGTAGTAAATAGTCTAAATTTAATTATGCGAATCCTACCCAAACCTGCATATTGTAGATATCAGTCTAGCAGTAGAATAATCTTCAGTCAAGTCGATTATTTCAGTGGCCAAACCTAGAACGAGTCCCGCCATGTTAAGGCAAATCTCATCTGAAAAATTTAATTTTTAATTACCAATTTTAGCTATTTCGATTCGACTATAAGCTTGTCGATGACCATTTTCTTTATGTACGCGTTTTTTACTCTTATAGCGAATTACGCGAATTTTTTTACCCTTAAAAAGTGGCTCAATAACATTGGCTTTGACTTTCACGTCCTTGACGAACGGCGTACCAACTATTGTCTTGCCATCGTCTATCGTGAGCAGTGCGTCAAGTTCGAGCTCTTTTGTGCCTTCCGGGAGGAGGTCCACCAGGAGGGTCTCTTTTTCAGTGACGATGTATTGTTTGCCACCGACCTTTATGACTGCTTTCATAGTTATTCCTTATAATTTAATAGTTCAATCAGCCATTATAACAGATATCACCCTAATCTGTAAACATATATTTAACTATCTATGCTCTGTCATTGAGCCATACCCATTCCGGGTCGCTACGTATATCACTTTCAACTGACTTCCAATATTCTTCAAGTTCGTTTGGATCAGGATGCTCCGTTAGTTGCCAATCATCGTCCTTTTCTGTGACGTCATCAACAATAGCATTTATAAGCTCGTCATCTTCGTCTTGGACTGGCGAAAATACAAGTGGCGCAGACTGGAAATGGATTTCAGGCAGTTTTATATTAATTTTTGGTTTTATTTCTAACATACGTATATATTAGCATAAGCTTGATATATTGTCAATATTTTGCTAATAGTTGTCTGGTTCTACCTTCGTTAATACCGTTGGTAATATTAGTAAAACCGTACTGACCAAGGATTATGCCACAAGTATTCGAGCGCTGTCCACTCAAGCAGTAAAGTATTATTGGCGTATCCTTTGAAGCACTTGTTAAAATTTTAGGTAGGATTCCGCTAGCAAATTCTGCGCCAGAAATATTTATTGCTCCGTCAACATGGCTTCTGGCGTATTCATACGGTTCACGAGTGTCAATTATTAGCTATTTAATATAAAATCCTCTCTATCTCAGCGGTTGACTCTCGTCACTGATTACTGAGTTTTAATGTAATCGATAACTTCATATTTTCTATCGTCACCATTTCGCTATACCCGTCTTTCACACTCCCGAATTTCGTAACAAGAGTTTCATCCTTGATTATAACTAAGAAATCATCTATCGATTGCTGTAGCTCTTTATCTTCTGTGGCCAGATTTAGTTCGATACGATCGTCAATATTTAAGCCTGCATCTTTACGAGCATTCTGAACGTAGCGAATAACTTCACGTATCAAGCCTTCGCGTTTTAGCTCTGGAGTAACAGATTCATCAATCGAGACCTCATTGCCAACCTTAACTGATTTTACATTCAATTCATCAAGTAGAATTTGTTTCCAATCAAAGGCGTTACCTAGTTTAGGTAGAGTTACACTGTTTAGTGGCTGGCGCACTTTCAAACCAGCTATAGCACGTAAACTAAGGCCTTGATTAACATAATTACGCACCTCGTCCATCTCGTTCATTACAAGCAGATTAATATTTCCAGCTGGCAACCAATCTTTTAGATGAACGGACTCTTTATCGCCCGTTAAATTATCGTGGAGCTCCTCTGCAAGAAACGGTGTAAACGGCGCAAGTAAGTAAGATAGGCGCACTAGCACGTAATGCAATGTTCTATAAGCATCATTTTTATCGTCGTCGTCTTCACTTTTCCAGAAGCGACGGCGACTGCGACGAACATACCAGTTACTAGCATCGTCAATAAATGGTAATATCGGACGAAGCGCGCCATTTAAATCATAGGCTTCGGTTCGTTCTTCGACCTCCTTAACTAACATATGTAACCGCGAAACTACCCAAACATCGAGTGGGTTAGAAAGTTTATCAAGCGGGTCAACGAGCTTTCCACTATATTCCCAGCCATCAACTTCGGCATACATCGTAAAGAAATCGTACATATTCCATACCATCGACAATTTACGTGCCACATTCCCCACATCCTTGTCAGCCAGTGCAAAGTTCTCACCGTTAGTCAGCGGGCTTGAAAGCATTAGAAAACGGAAACTATCAGCACTAAACTTGTCCATCAGCTCTATTGGATCAGTGTAGTTTTTGAGTTTCTTGCTCATCTTTTTGCCATCGGCAGCATTAATAAAACCGGTACAAATAAGGTTTTTCCACGGCGCTTTACCGAATAGACCGACATTGACCGCTATAAGGCTATAAAACCAACCGCGGGTCTGATCGATAGCCTCAACGATAAAGTCTGCTGGATACATATCTTCAAACTTTTCCCTGTTCTCGAACGGATAATGAAATTGCGCAAACGGCATCGAGCCACTTTCGAACCAGCAATCCAGCACCTTGCCGATATGCTTCATCGTCACACCCTCGAACTCAAAAGTAACGTCCATGACCTGAGGCAAATGATAATCATCAAGTCGCCTACCAGTTAATTCTTCAAATTCATCATAACCACCGATAACTTTAACGACAGTAGTGCCGTCGTTTTTTTCACCTTTCCAAACAGGAATCGGTGTTGCCCAATAGCGATCCCGGCTTAGATTCCAGTCTGGTGCTTGTTCAATAATATTGTTGAAACGTCCAGTACGAAGATTATCTGGTGTCCAACTAGTCTCAGCATTGGCTTCCAGCATCTCTTTTTTCTGACTCTGAATGTCCATAAACCAGCTCGGATGTGCCCGATACATCAACTTCGTGCCACAACGATGACAGTGCGGGTACTCATGACGAATGTACTCAATCTTGAGTGCCCTGCCTTCTTCAACGAGTGTCTTGGCAATTTCTTTATTTACTTCCCAGATATTTTGACCAATCCAACGACCTTCGGTATAGTTTCCGTCTGCATCAACGATAGAAAGTACCTCTATGTTGTTAGTTTTACATAGTTCGTAATCCTCTTCTCCATACGCCGGCGCTTCATGAACTAAACCAGTTCCATCTTCGAACGTAACAAAATCAGCGTGAAGTACTCTGTGCGCATTCGGGCCACGATTTTCGAACAATGGTTCATAACGTAAGCCGACCAGATCTTTACCTTTAACTTTTCCGACAATTACGTATTCGAGTGTTTGGTGTTTTTCGTTCTGCATTACTCGTGAAACTGCCTCACTTGCCACGTAAAACTTTTTCCCATCATATTCAACTAACGAATATTCGATACCTTGGTTAACTGCAACCGCCAAGTTTGCCGGTAATGTCCAAGGTGTGGTGGTCCAGGCTAACATATACTCTTCGCGGTCTTCTAGTTTAAAATACACAAAAACACTTGGGTCGGTGTCGGTCTGATAGCTATTCTCCATAGCTACTTCTGATTTCGAAATCGGTGTGGCATCTTTAGTGCAATATATTAGGACTTTTTCACCTTCGTAGATTTTGCCATCTTCGTATAGTTTTTTAAATGCCCACCAAACACTCTCCATATAAGGAGCGTCCATAGTTTTATAAGCACCCTCAAACTCTACCCAGCGGCCAATACGCTCAATCGTGTCTTCCCACTCGGTACCGGTCTTGACCATACTTGAACGGCATTCCCGTACATAATCAGCTATGCTAATTTTTGTTCCGATATCTTTTTTTGATTCAATACCAAGCTGCTTGTTCACGTAAACTTCAGCTGGCAGCCCATGACAATCCCAACCCCATGTTCGCTCAACACGCTGACCTTTCATGGTGTGAAATCGTCCCATAACATCTTTTACTGTACTCACGAGCAAATGACCATGATGTGGCGTACCAGTTAAAAACGGCGGACCATCATAAAATACCCACCGATCATCTTCTGAACGTTGTTCAATAGATTGATTAAATGTGTTTTCTTTTTCCCAACGTTTCGCCCAATCTTTTTCATATTCTAATGCCCTACGTCTTGTTCCTGATTTAAACTTCATAGTCTTTTCTCCTCCCTTAGAACCATTAAACGTTCAACAATTTCATTATGTACTATACCGTTACTCAAAATAGCCCCCTCTATAGGCCGGTCATAACGCTGTTCTTTACCGAAGATATCTGTCACCTTACCACCGGCTTCTTCGATAATAACTTTAGCAGCTGCCACGTCTACATTTTTACCTTCTGTCCCAGGAAATAAGCTAGCAACAAATTCACCTTTAGCAACAAGCGCACAGGCGTGAGCTATACTACCAATCGTTAGGACATACATACCGGTATCAAGTGCTAGTTGATGAATTACAGGAACTGGGTCATAGCCCGCCCCTACCCACCAGTCAGCGTTAAAACGAGCTTTTGGTTCGAGGCCTAAGTTGTTGACGTGAATTTGTTTACCGTTCATAAAAGCACCGCCCCCAACCATTGATTCATATAACTTATTACCATGAAAATCATATATAACACCTACTTCAGGTACACCGTTACGTGTTAAAGCTAGAGAAAAAACCGATACCATTAGCCCCATAATAAACGGGTTTGTTCCATCGATCGGATCACATACCCAGACATATTCGGAATCTCGGTTATAAGATTCTTCCTCACCATACACACCGTGATCAGGAAAGCGTTGTTTAACTCTTTCGATAACCCACCTGTTGATTTTTTCATCTGCTTCTGTAACAACTTCGACCGCATCATTTGTTGGCTTCTTGTAGTGATTTTTTATGTTTTTTTTGTAATAATATTCGCGCATAATTTCTCCAGCCTCATACGCAACAACTTTTGCAAATTCTAGATAATCCTTATTTTGTTGTTCTATCATAATTATTTCTCCAAATTAAAATCCTTTCTTCCACTAGAACCGCTTTTTTGCGGTGGTACCATCTAGTTTCCGAAAGGATTGATCCTTTACAGCGCTTAATTGTTCGGTCTATCGTGCCGATTCCGACGAGGTCTAGTAGGGTTTACCGTTCTTCTCGTAGCTCGTGGTTGATAGCCACTCTCTATGTTTTTACAAATAACACAATCGCTCACTTAATATTACGACAATACTTACTGTTTTGCAAAATGTTGCACGACAATAATCTGTTTGCTCGAACCGTTAAACTCGAAAGCCTTGCGCGCACATAACCCCTCGGCAGTATAATCACCCAAAATGTTCTCTTTGTGCTCTTCACTAACCATCCAGCCCGCTACCACAGCGGTTGGATCAGTAAAACCATAAGCTAGGTTTTCACCTGACTTAGAATATTGGACACCGGCTCGCTGAAAAAAGACCCAAGGCTCATCCCCGTCAGGAGTATTATGAGACCAGTAATTTCGCTTCACCATGTCGTCAGCTTTTAAACAGGCGGATTCGGCAAGTTTGACACTATATTCCAAAAAAGGTTTTCCAACTTTTTCACGCTGAGAATTGATTAGTTTATGCAATTGGACAATATCTATATTCTTTTCGAACAAATCATCAGTAGACGAACTATGGTCACTAGAAAATTCACTTAGCGCCTGAGCATAAGTAGCTTCAATCTTCTTCTCTTTGTCAGATATCATTATCGACTGAAAAATAGTTATACCGAGCAATACGAATACAGCCGGTGCAAGTATTATCGATAGTATTTTAGTGTTTATTGAGAAACGCATATTAACCTCCTAGTTTCGTTTAGGCACATAAATTAACTGACCTTCTTGTAAACTGTCCGAAGAGCTTATTTTGTTTAATGTAGATAATTTAGACACTGACACATCATACTTGCTAGCCAGAAGTTCCAAAGTATCCCCACTTACAACGGTGTATTTAGTCCAAGCGAGTCCCGGGTTCCCTAGAGAATTTTTAGCTTCATGGTTGGCCTTATATTTCTGTTGTCGTATCCAGACAAAGAAGCCAAATATAAGCGATATTCCAAATACTAAACTTACCAGTGCCCAAGGGGATGGCCAAACAAAATATGTTATCTCCTGACTCGTATCGTATACTAGCTGACTCTTGTCATACGTGCCGTACACACCTGCTCTCTTGTCATAGGCTATCGAAGCTTTAGCTGAAAGAAAACCTCCCCAAAACGACTTCGTCCTATCATCAAGCATCAGACTAAGCTTTGAATCACCTATCACAGTATATTTGCCGCCCTCCTCTTTAATAATATTACCGAATATATTTGAAGTAGTAATCTTAATATCTACATCGGCAGAAACATTACCATTGTTTTTTATTTTTATATCAAATTTTGATGACTTTGCTGATTGAACCCTATTGAATGAATCTATTTTTACTGTACGATAAATATTACCGGGCACAATTATAGCTATGCGTACAGCCTGCGGAGTTATAGCTTGTTTCAAATTTGAAATCTGATTTTCAGTAGCTACAGGCTGTATGACTATACACCCATTATATTCACCTGCATCAATTTTTTCCGGCATAGTTACATCGAAACCTATAGTAATATCACTTCGGGCAGGTAAAATGACTCGGCTTTTTTCTAACTCAACCCAGTCTCCGACCCCATCTCGTTCAACGTTCTGCTCCTCACAAGTATATGATCCAATGTTAGTTAAAGTACCATCGACAGGATAGATTTCCACCGTCTGTTCTTTATCTGAACTATTACTTAAAAATATCCTGTCAGTTTTTACTTCCCCAGGTTCTAAGGTATACAGAAAAATAGACTGACTTCTTGGGTTATCGGAAGAAAGATTAGCCGGCCTCCCCCCTACCATCGCTGAAGCATCCGCCAAAGGATTTATGGAAATACTCGCTATCCAGAGCGCAAGTAATAGTACCAATTTAACTCCTCTTCGATTCACTACTGCTCCCTAGTTTAGCCATATAGATTCTATATTCTATCGTACATGGATACACAAAAAACCACAAGCATATTCTAGAGGAACAGCGCATCACCGAACCGAAAAATGATTGATATAACGACGGCAATCCCAATTAGGAAAATTACCAAAGTATCAAACCCTTTTTCAGAAAAAGCTTTTAGACTATTTTGAGTTTTTTCAGATAAACCTAACGTATTATATAGAGCAACATACCGCCAAAATGCAAAAGCTATGAATAACATGCCAACGTCAAGTGTTAAACACCAAGGGCACAGCACTTGGATGACAACATAGCTGGTATAAAACATCCAAATTGCAAAAACAACTCCCAAAAATGCCCCCAATAAAGCCATATTCATAAACCACCTAGGAAAACGCACCCCTGCTAGCCCTGCTACAGCTATAGTGACCATTACCGGCAAAGTCAACATACCAAAAAAACTGTTTGGAATTCCCATAAATATGCTAGCTGAGTCACTAGACCCTACAGTAGCGCAATTTAGAACTTCACTGATACTACATGGTAAAATAGCATCTTTATTTTTAGCTAATTCTATTGCTTCAACTGACAATACTAGTGAAGCAAGTAGTGCTATCGCGGATCCAACGAGTAGTGCTACATATATTTTCTTATCTTGCTTACTAGTTTTTCCAAAATCAGATTTTGTATCAACTATCTTTGGCATAATAGTTGACCTCGTTAATAGTGGGCAATATGATACCGCGCCAGTAATTTTGTAATGTACCATCATCACCTAGAGCTATAATACTAGGAAATTCTAATATATCGTAAGTCCGGCACAACGAAACGCCCTCTCTACTTTCAGGATCAATTTTTTCTAAGTCTCTTCCTGTTTGACGTTTGAAATCCCTTAACCAATCCTCCACTAATCTCGTATAGTCCATCTGCTCCTTGTATAATATCTTTACTTTCATATTTAACAGTATAGCAAATGCGTCATCAAATGTTAGGTGAGATGACGCATTATTTGCTACTTAGTCTACCAGACCTAGCTACATCCAGTAGTCGAGCCACAGGTCGTGCAAACATAACAACTGCCGGAACGCTGTGTGACATTACCACAATTACTACAGAGTGGCGATTCTGTATCGGCTACCTTTAGACTAGCTCTGGCTGTTCTATATGAAGTCTCGACGCTCTCTTGAGGCTGTAAATCAGCTGGCATTGCTTCTGCTACCGCTAGAGGTTTGTCTTCAAGTTTTGCTTTATCGGATTCATCAAGTAAGCTGGCTTGATTATTTTCCAATTCTGCCTCTAACTCATCCAAACTAGCTAACCCAAGCTCTAAACGATCATCAATTGATAGATATTCGATAGCGAGACGACGGAATATATAATCAATGATACTTGTAGCTGTTTTTACGTCTGGGTCATCGGTCACACCAAACGGTGCAAAGTTTGTGTTAACCATACCGCGCACGTAAGCCCTAAATGGCACTCCATACTGTAGACCATAACTCAACGAACGACCAAATGCGTCCATCAAGCCAGCTAGTGTTGATCCCATTTTAGCAACCGTTACAAATAGTTCACCAGGTGTACCATCTTCGAACTCACCAACAGTAACATAGCCATGGAGGTCAGAGACTCGAAACTCAATTGTTTTACTATTGCGAACTCTTGGCATATCGCGACGCTCGTTAGAACGCACGATTTTTTCTATAACCTTAGTTTCTGGCTCTTCTTTAGCTTTTTTGTCGCTGAGAGGTTGACCAACTTTTGATCCATCGCGATAAATAGCAACCGCTTTTAACCCCATCTTCCAGCTATCCAGATGCATCTGTTCAACATCTTCAATCATAGCGCTCTCGGGCATATTTATCGTCTTTGAGATTGCTCCCGACAGAAAAGGTTGCACAGCGCCCATCATCTTAACATGCCCCATATAATGAACGGCTCGATCGCCTACCGCACACGAAAATACATCATAATCATCTTCTTTAAGATGTGGTGCTCCTGTAATGGTACCGTGGCTATGGATGTAAGCAAGAATTTCTTCCGATTCTTTTTTTGTATAACCCAATGTCTTGAGCGCGCGTGGTATAGTCTGATTAACTATGATCATATTACCACCGCCCACTAATGTCTTAAACTTCGTCAAGCTAAAATCTGGTTCAATACCTGTCGTGTCACAGTCCATCATAAAGCCGATAGTCCCAGTTGGAGCTAATACTGTAGCTTGCGCGTTACGTACGCCATTTTTTCTTCCTAGCTCAACAGCATCGTCCCAGACATCGGCTGCAGTATCAAGCAATTCTTCCGGCACTAAACTAGCATCAATATTCTTGATAGCTTCACGATGCTTCCTAAGAACGCGGTTCATGCCTTCTTTGTCCTTAATATAACCTCCAAATGGACCGACCCGCTTTGCTATACGAGCACTCGTAGCGTAAGCATGGCCCGTCATTATAGCAGTTAAAGTTGCAGCGTAGGCTCGACCTTCGTCGCTATCGTACGGCAAACCTTTTGCCATCAAAAATGCCCCAAGATTGGCATAACCCATACCAAGCTGACGGAAATGACGAGTATTCTTGTCTATTAGTTCAGTTGGATACTCGCTATAACCAACTAGTATTTCTTGTGCAAGGAAAAGTATCCCAATAGTATGTTTATATGCCTCGATGTCAAAACTACCGTCTAGGTTTAGAAATTTTAACAAATTTAAACTAGCTAAATTACAGGCAGAATTATCCAAATGCATATATTCAGAACATGGATTAGAACCATTGATCCGCCCTGCATTAGGTGTAGTATGCCAATCATTTATAGTCGTATCAAACTGCATACCTGGGTCGGCCGATTCCCAAGCTGCCTCAGCAATTTGCCTAAACAATTTGCGAGCTTTGAGTGTTTTGTGAATTTTCTTATCCTTAACTCCTACAAGATTCCAATCAAGATTATTCTCGACAGCATGCATAAAATCGTCTGTTACACGGACTGAATTATTAGCATTTTGATATTGAATGGAAATCATATCGCGTCCATTCAGACCCATATCAAAGCCAGCTTCCTCCAGAACTCGAGACTTACGTTCCTCGCGGGCTTTACACCAAATAAATTCCTCAATATCTGGGTGATCAATGTTCAATATAACCATTTTGGCAGCACGACGTGTTTTACCACCGCTAGCAATAGTGCCTGCGCTAGAATCGGCGCCTCTCATAAAACTAACCGGCCCAGAAGCTTTACCGCCACTAGAACTCAATCGTTCATTACTACCACGTAAACTTGATATATTCAGCCCAGCTCCTGAACCACCTTTAAAAATCATACCTTCTTCGCGATACCAATTTAGAATACTTGGTAGGTTGTCTTCAACGTGGAGGATAAAACATGCGCTGGCCTGTTGGCTTCTATCCGGTGTGCCAATATTAAACCACACAGGGCTATTGAAAGCTGCTTTTTGGGTCGCTAATATATATTTCAGCTCAGCGTTAAATGTGTCGGCTTCTTCTTCGTCAGAAAAATAGCCTTTGTCGAAACCGTATTTCGTAATTGTATCGACTACACGATTTATCAAATGCTTTAAGCTAGTTTCTCTATGCTTTGTACTGGGTGTACCGTGAAAGTATTTTTGAGCAACAATATTTATCGCATTTTGGCTCCATTGCTCAGGAAATTCTAAACCATTCTGTTCGAATACTGTTTCATTAGTAGACGGATTCATAATCTTCGAATCACGTTTCGTCCAATTAAGTAAATCATACGGATCCTTATCTGCCTCTGTAAAATAGCGCACTATAGCAAGCGTGGACACTGACTGTGCCATATTATCTACCCTCCTCTTATTTAGTTGGTTTTAATATTTTTATATTAAACATTTACAAGAAATTGAGTATTTTGTATTTGAAACCTTAGAACTAGGACTTCATAGATCTAGCTTCCGCTATAGCTGCCTCAAACTCGTCAAGTGAACTAAAGCCTCTATATACACTAGCGAAACGGACGTAGGCTACTTCGTTTTTACGGGCTAGCTGACCGAGCACGGCATCACCGATATATTTCGAAGGCATTTCGCTCATTCCATGCGAATGAAGTTCATCTTCTACGGCAGATACTATCTCCTCTACTTCTATGTCTGAACGCAAAAACTTTCCAACCGATCTTAGTATCGCTGCAGTTAGTTTATGCCGATCAAATAATTCGCGATCTCCATTTTTTTTGATTATCGCTAAATTGGGTCGCTCTACCCTCTCGTAGGTTGTATATCGATACCCGCAAGACAGACATTCTCGACGACGTCGAATCGAATCCCTTTCGCTAGTATCGCGAGATTCAATCACTTTACTGTCGTCATGTGTACATTTGGGGCATTTCATACTTATAACTCCTTTTATCTTGTGTCAATGCTTCTCTACACCTCCCTAAGGTGTAGCTGAGTACTACTATAAGCTCTATATATGGTGTGTGTAAAGCGTATTTTTTGCAACATATAGTGCTTATGCTTTGAATATACTTATTACAGTCTATTATATCAAATATTAGCTACTATACGACCTAACTTCCAATATCAAACGCAACCGCTAGAATAAAACATGTAATCAGGAAAGGATTAACATGAGTCATCTAACGGCTGCGGATCGGGGCAAGATTGA